>JBPCLN010000185.1:0-32403 GCA_051003235.1 Chloroflexota bacterium
TGCTGGATGGTGATCCCCTCAGCGTAACGCGCGCCGTCGCGGCCAGGCAGCGCATTGCCGCCGTCTTCCAGGACTATGCGACCTTCCAGCTTACCGCCCGCGAAAGCATCGGTTTTGGCGATCTCGCTCGCATGGCGGATGACCGGGCGCTCGAAGCGGCAGCCCTGCGCGCGGACATTGGCGACCTCCTTGCTGCATTGCCGAATGCCGTCGATGCCTACCTGGACCGAGAGTTTGGGGAAACGGATCTCTCCGGCGGGCAGTGGCAGCGTATCGCCCTCGCCCGCGCCTTCTTCCGCGATGCCGACCTTCTGGTGTTGGACGAACCGACCGCGGCGCTTGATCCCCTGGCGGAGCTGGCGCTATTCGAATGCTTTGCCGAGCTCACCGAAGGCCGTACCGCCATCATGATCTCGCACCGCCTGGGCGCCGCGCGCCTGGCCGACCGCGTGATCGTGCTGCAAGAGGGCGCAATCGTGGAGGAAGGCCATCACGACACGCTCGTGACAAAAAGCGGCGTTTACGCTGCGCTGTTCGCGGCGCAGGCGCAATGGTATCACTGACCAGTCCCGGTAGGGCGGGTTTCAAACCCGGTCAGACCGTGCCCAACTGCCAGGAACCGGCGTAGGCGTGCTGCGTGTCATCCAGATTATCGAGGCGGAGGCCGAGCGCCTCTAGCTTGAGGGCGGCGACCCGCGCGTCAATTGCTGGTGGCACGTCGTAGAGACCCGGAGCAAGGGTAGTCGTCGGCTGCAGTAGATAGCAGGTACTCAAGGCCTGGTCGGCGAAGCTGAGGTCCATGATGGCGGCGGGGCTGGCTTCCGCCGCGACCTGGCCGACGAGGCGGCCTTCAGCCAACAGATAGACAGTGCGCCCGTTGGGCAGGCGGAATTCGGTCACGTGTTCCCGCACCGGCGCCGACTCCGTTGCCAGCGCCTGCAATCCGGCGACGTCGACTTCGACGTCGAAGTGGCCGGAGTTCGCTAGGATCGCCCCGTCTTTCATCACCTGGAAGTGCGAAGGACCGATTACCCCGGCCATACCAGTGGCCGTGACGAAGATATCACCCTGGCGGGCTGCCTCGGCCATCAACAAGAGTTGGAAGCCGTCCATCACTGCCTCCAGCGCGCGGACAGCGTCGACTTCGCAGACGATCACGCGCGCCCCCATGCCTCGTGCGCGCATGGCGATGCCACGGCCGCACCAGCCGTAGCCGGCAACGACGAAGGTCGCCCCGGCCAGAAGGACGTTGGTCGCTCGCAGGATGCCGTCGATCGTGTTCTGCCCGGTGCCATAGCGATTATCAAAGTAGCGTTTCGTGGGGGTGTCGTTGACGGCAATCACCGGAAAGCGCAACAATCCTTCCGCCGCCAGGGCGCGCACCCGGGCCACCCCGGTGGTTGTCTCTTCGATCCCGGCCATGACGGCGCCACCGGCCGGACGCTGGTGGAGCGCCACGATCAGGTCCGCCCCATCATCCATAACCAGGTGCGGGTCGGTCGCCAGCGTCCATTCCAGGTGCTGCCGGTACTGAGCGAGGTCTTCCCCGTGCTGGGCAAAGACGGCCATTCCCTCCGCAGCCAGCGCGGCGCAGACGTCGTCGCGGGTGGAGAGGGGATTAGAGGCGCTCAAGGCGATCGCCGCTCCGCCCGCCTGGAGCGCCTCCAAAAGCACGGCGGTCTCCGTGGTGATGTGCAAGGCGGCGGCGATGCGCTTGCCGGCGAAGGGCCTTTCCCGGACGAACTCGGCGCTGATGGCGCTCAGAACCGGCATGTGCCGCCGGGCCCAGGCAATGCGCCCCCGCCCCTGCTCAGCGAGTGCCGCATTCCGAATATCCGACGCTGCGGTGACAGCCATGGTTCACTTCTCCTATTCCCGACCAGTACGACGTCCCGAAGGCTCAGGCGATGCGATTGCCGCCAGGCCAGATTTGACGTTGCTTGTGCTCTTCCCATGCTATCCAATCCAGCGGAGTCGCCAACGGTGGCGAAGGCGCCGTCAGGTTGCGCGGGAGAAGGTCCGGGGTGCGCCCGTGAAGAAGCGCGGTGAGCGCCCTGGTCAGCGCCGGATTGCGGCTCACGACCGCCTGGCAGTCTGTTGCCGGCGTCAGTAAGCCCAGCAGCGCCTCCCGGCCATCGGCCAGCACAGCGATTCCGTCCGTCGGCGCGAACAATTGACTGTGGACGCGGCAGCCGCGCGTCCGCGCCGCGGCCAGGGCGCCCACGAGGTCGGGGACACCGGCTATCGAACTGACCCGTACCGACTCCTGAGCGCCCCGGACCAGGACAGCCGCCCGTGCCAGGATCGCCGGACGGCCGCGCACCACCCAGAACTCGTTGCTCTGATCGGCCGCCGGTAGATCGGCGAACGCAGCGGCGAGACCTTCGACCGTTGTCGCCATCCGCAGCTGTACCTGGGCCAGGAACTGCTGCGGCGGCTGCACGTTGTAGCGCGGCGGGTCGCCGGGCTGCACCACTGCCAGCCCCCTCGCCGTCAGGCGGTCCAGCACGTCGTAACTCCTCGATAGCGGCACGCCGGAACGCTTACCCAGCTCGTAGCCGGTCAGCGGCCCCTGCACCAGCAACGTGCTAAAGGCCTCCGCCTCGTACTGATTGAGCCCGACCTGCCGCAGAAGATCGATCAATTCCATCGGCTTCCTTATTCACCACTATAGTGGTGACTATCATCCGGCATCGGCAGCAGATTGTCAAGGGGCAATTCTCACGTGGGAGGCGCTAGCGGCGCGTCACCTGTGAATAAGTCGGTTCCGTAGGCACAGGGACCTGCCCCTACGGAACCGACTTATTCGTCAAACTGCATCACCGTCGGGTGGGACCTACCGGGCGGTCTGCTAACGCGCTACTGCGCGCCCCAAGCCAAATCGCTCTTGCACGCGTTCCAGCGTGGGGATGCCGCTGGTGCCGGCGCCTTCGACGGAAAAGGAAGCAACGCAGTTCGCCCAATCCGCCGCCTGGCAGGGATCCTTCGTTTCCGCATACTTGAGGAAGAATGCTGCAGCGAAGACGTCGCCGGCGCCGGTTGGTTCGACCTCAGTGGTTGGGTAGGCGGCCAGGGTACAGGAGGTGCCCTCGGTGTAGACGACACAGCCGATGCTGCCACGGGTCACGACCGCGAGGCGGGCCATCGCCACGTAGCGGTCGATCAGGCGCTGGTCGTAGTTTACGTCCTGTTCGCTGAACACCAGGGCGTCCACACGTGCCAGCACCGCGGCGGCGTTCTCCCAGGGAACCGGGCCGACACGGCCATTGGCGTCCCAGCCGCGCAGCCAGCCCTGCGGCGTCGCACCGATCAAGGCGTCGGGGAATTCGGCACTGATCGCCGGGTCCAGTTCCTGCGCGAGCGGCCCCAGATGGACGACCCTCGCCTGACGCCAGGCGGGTGGGATCGTCGCCGCCAGTACCTCGCCGGCGCGGGAGCGCAAGTACTGCTGGCGGCCGCCCCCTTTGTAGACGTTCTCGAAAATGGTTGGGGCTGCTGACGGCGTCGACGCAATGAGGATGCCCGCCCGGCGCAACTGCTCCGCTTCAGTCGGCGCTCCAGCCGTGACAATCGCGGCGCGATAGCCAAGGCGCTGCGCCGTCAAGGCGCCATAGGCTGTGGTGCCGCCGAGAATGTGGCAATCGGGCATGCGGTCCAGCGTGATATGCCCGAGCACGACGTAGTCGGGCACAATCGCCTCATCGCGCATGGACATGCTCGAAGCGTCGCTCGTCATCGGCCGCGCGGCGAAATGACCACCTTGCGGCTATCACCTTCCCCGATGCTATGGGTGGAGACGAACCGATCGCCCTGCAACGTCATGTGTACGATGCGGCGCTCGTTGGCGGGCATCGGCTCCAGCGTCACTGTCTGGCGGGTGCGACGCACTCGCTCGGCCGCCCGCCCCGCCACGTCGCGGAGCGTGCGTTCCCGACGCTGACGATAGTCCTCTACGTCGACCACCACCCGCGTCCAACGCCCCATGCGCCGGCCCACGATCAGATTCACCATGAATTGCAAACTCGCTAACGTATCGCCATGGCGGCCGATCAGAATACCCAAGTCCTCACCGTGGACGTTGAGGGTGAGCGGGTAGCTGCGGCTCCGCACGTCCACTGCACCCTCAACCCGCAGCAACTCCAGCAATTCCATGAGCACTCCGACCGACGCATCGACCAACTCGTCGCTGGCCACTGCCAGGGCGGCGGTCTCTTCGTCCGGCTCGTCGGCGAGATCAGCCTCAGCCAGATTCCCATCGAGCGACTGCACGGCGCGACGCGGTAAGGTATCGAGGCCCGAGGGCGGACGCGCCGTGCCGACCGGCCGGCCCGCCGCCTCCGCCGGCTCATCTTCTTCCGCGAGCGCCGGCGCTGCACCGCGACGCGATCGATCGCGCGCCGGGCGGAAACCTCGCCCGGCGGGCGGGGCGGTGATCCGTTCCGGCGCCACGGCGGGATCAAGCGTCCCCAGGGAACCGGTCGTTGCCTCGGGCGCCACGACGACGGCGCGGAGCGTCACGACGACGCGGGCATCCTCCGCCCCGATGCCGAGGATGCCCCGACTGCCTTCGTGAATGACTTCAATATCTACCTGGTCCCGCGTGGCATCCAGGCGAACTAAGGCGTTCTCCACTGCTTCATTGACCGTGCGGCCGGTTGCTTCGACGCGATCCATAGACCTACCGTTTACTCCCCTGCTTCCTCGTCACCGGCCGCGGCCGCCCGCCATCGGGCGGATTCTTCCCGCCGGTCGAGCCCGACCCCGGCCCTGGTTGTCCATTACGCCCCGGAGCAAGGCCATTCGTGGTGTCGTCAGACATGCCGTTGCCCTTGGTGAACGTGCCACCCTTAGGGGCGGCGCGGCCATTACCCCGCGTCGGCGTAGCGGCGGTGCGGCGTTCGCTTGCGCCGTTCTTCGCCTTGCCCAACGGCACTTCTGGGGCCGCCAGCGCCGGCTGCGCCATGTTAAACCGGATGCTCGGCGAGCCGACACGGCGCAAGGCCGGCACCAGCAGCACCAGCGAACCCCAACCGGTAATGAAATAGGCCTGGACGATTGCCACGAGGGTATTGGTCACCCAGTAGATGGCAAGACCCGCCGGGAATCGGAATCCGAAGAAGATGACCATCAGTGGCATGAACTGCATCATCTGATTCATCATCTTTTGTTGCGGATCTTGATTCACCGCCGGGTTCATCATCATGCGCTGCTGCACCCATTGCAAGGCGCCGGCAAGGATGGGCAGGATAAAAAGGCCGTTATAGATGTGCGCCGTGGTCCCTGGCGCCACCACCGACCAGAAGTCGGGCAAGGAAAGATCCTTGACCCACAGAAAGCTGGCATGCACACCGGGTTGGCGGATCACTTCATACAGCGAGTTGTAGAGGCCGATAAGGACGGGAAACTGGACCAGGGTCGGCAGGCAACCAGCGATTGGGTTGGCGTTGTTCTCTTTGTACAGGCGCATCGTCTCGGCGTTGAGTTTGACCTTATCGTCGCCGAACTTGGCCTTCAACTCCTGCAACTGCGGCTGCAACGCCTGCTGCGCCCGCTGACTCCGGAGCTGCTTTATCGTAAGCGGATAGAGCACCATCTTGATAAAGATAGTGAAAAGAATAATCGCCAGCGCATAGCTGCCTGTGAGGCTGTGCAGCTCATTGAGGCACCAGGTCATCGGCCCGATGACGAAAAAGGTCCACGGATTGCCCAAAGTGGGGAATGCCTCCTCTATACGGTCAATTCGCGCCGAGGCAAGGAGCCAGGGACCGACCTACCGTAGAGGATCGAAGCCGCCCCGACTGAAAGGATGACATCGTAAGATACGCCACAATGCCTTCGCACTACCTCGGACTATACCATACCGCCCAATCGCCTCGTATGCATACTCCGAACAAGTGGGCTGATAACGGCAGGTCGGCGGCAATGCCGGCGAGACGAAGCGCTGATACCCGCGAATCAAGCCAAGCGCAACCCACTTCACGACGGCGCCGATCGATCCGGTGGGTTCGGGCGCCGGAGCCGCGCCCGCTGGAGGAGGTGCTGCAACGCCACGCCCAACTCCTGATGTCCGGCCGGGCGAGCCGCCGGCTGCGCGGAAATAATCACGTCAAACCCAGCAAGGAGTTGCGGCAGCTCCGCGCGCGCCAATTCGCGCAAGCGCCGCCGGACGAGATTGCGTTCGTGGGCCCGCATCGAAACGCGCTTACTGACGACGAAGCCGAAGCGGGAGATGGGCAGCGCATTCGGCGCCCACTGCAGGCGCAGCAACGGATGGTCGAGCCGCCGGCCGGCCCGTCGAACGCGGGCGAAATCGTCACGGCGGCGGACACGGTGCTCTCTGTCCACTCACTACACAACCGTCAGGCGCTTTCGCCCCTTCACTCGGCGGGCCTTGAGGATGCGCTGGCCGGAACGACTCGACATCCGCTTCAGGAAGCCGTGCTCGCGCCGGCGCGGAATGCGCTTCGGTTGCCACGTTCGCTTCATGTTTCTTACACTCTTCTATCTGGTCTGGGCATACAACAGCCTGTAAGTGTACGGGAACGGCCTTCCTACGGTCAAAGAACGCCACCCGCGTCGCGCCCTCGCCGGTCAGGTAAAATTTCAATGGCAACCGGCCGCCGGTGAAGGCAGCCCACCAGGATACGGGAGAGGCGACTCGGCGTGATCCCCGCCTGGCAATTCAACCCGCCTGCCATCGTTAGTAGCGCGCTTACCCTTTTCGTCTACGCGTGGCTGTATCAGCGCAGCCGGCGCGACCACGCCCGCGTGCCATGGCCCGGTTGGCAAGTTGCATCATTCGTCGCCGGTGTGCTGGTGTCTCTCCTGGCGCTCATATCACCGTTGGAATCACTGGCGGACGTAGTCTTCGCCGCCCACATGCTGCAACACATGCTGCTGCTCGTCGTAGCCCCGCCGCTGCTCGTTATGGGACTCCCCGTCAAGGCTGTCCTTCGTGCTATGCCGCGCCGGATTCGCCGACGCATCATCCGCCCTCTGGCGCGCAGTCAGTTCCTCCACGGCGTCGGCAGGTTCCTCTTCCACCCCGTCAGCGTTTTTTGCGTCTTCAACGGCGTGCTCGGGCTCTGGCATGTCCCGGCGATCTACACCGCGGCCAGGCAAGCGGAGCCGTTGCATATCGTGGAACATGCTAGCTTCCTGCTGGCCGGTTGCCTCCTCTGGTGGCTGATCGTAGAACCGCTACGGGCCTGGCCGAAAGGGGCGGACCTGACGAAAATTGTCTTCGCCACCAGTTGCCATCTGCCTATGTTATTGCTCGGCCAGCTCTTCCTCGCGTTCGCCGGCATGCCGCTCTATGCCTTTGGAGCGGCCGGCGAAGCGGACTGGGGCCTGACACCCCTGAGCGACCAGCGCCTGGGTGGCGGCATCATGTTCGGCCTCGACATGCTCATCACCTTCGCCACCGTTTCCGCCCTGTTCGGCCGCTATCTGGCCGGTCTGGAACGCCGCCAGCGGGCGCTGGACGAGGTGGCGTTTCGGGACCTTTAAAGCCCGTAGGGCCAATCGGTTGCCCGATTGGCCCTACGAGTGGAAGGGAGGGGGGGAAGGAAAAAAGTAGAGGAAGTCAACTTGCCTTGGCGACGGCCGGCTCTTCGCTGCCCGAGGGCAGATCGAAGATATGCCGTACGCGGGGACGAAGGTAGGTCACGTCATCCAGATAGAGCGGCCCACCGCAGCGCACGCAACCGTAACGCCCATCGGCCCGCCGCTTGGGCAGGCCCAGAGGCGATTGGGAACTCACTTTGCCTCGGGTGGCGGCCTGCTTATCGTCACCCTCAATCTGCCCGGACACGTAGCCGCAGGCGTAGCATTTGAGGTCTGCTCGCATCATCATATTTTTATACCATCCAATTCTTGGCGGTCGGCAATGCCATCATCGCGCGCCAATACACTATTCGTCTTCCCGCGGCACTCGGCGCCGCCGCGGCGTCCGCACTCGCGCTGGAATGAGTGCCGGCTCCAGACGCGGGAGTCGCCGCAGGAGGATCACCGCCGTCAGCCCTGCCAGGACCTGTCCGGCGATTACTGCATCCATTGTTCATCTCACTCTCAAAGACTGCTGAAAGCGTACCTCGCACGCATTAATCGTCCCTTAGAGTCACCGTCTCGCCCCTTAATGCCGACTAAGAATGCGCCCTACCCGTGACTCCTGCGCTTGCTTTCCATCACTCTCTACCATGCATACGTGATGCCAAGGTTCTTGGATGCATCGCCGCGACGCGGTACGCGCCGTCACACGGTACAATGCCTGCCCACCCGGGGAAGGAAAAACGCATGGCCGAGAGCGACCTCTTTCAGAGCGATCTCCTGGCGCGCATCGAGTCGACCTTCCAGGATGTACCCGGGTTGGCCGGTATGCTGCTGATCGGCTCCGCCGCCGCCGGCCGCGCCGATTATTTCTCCGACCTGGATCTCCTCAACGTTTGGCAAGGAGACCTGGACCGGCCGAGGCGGTACCTCGCCCTGCGAACCCTGGGCGAAGCCGAGCAGACCTCACCCCAGTTACAGCGGTTCGAGCGCCTGGAACTCGACCGCCTCCGGCTGGGCAACCGGGAGATTGAGTTTGTCAACCTCACGCTCGCTTCGTTGGACCTGCTCGTCGATCAGGTGCTGGACCGGCTGGAGATTGCGCAGTATCGGCCCGATCGCTACGGCTTCTGGGCGCCGCTCGCCTGGCTCCAGGCGGGCATCGTACTCCTGGACCGCCAGGGTGCCCTGGCCTCGCTGCAAGACCGGCTTGTTCCGTTTCCTGACGCCCTGGCGGCCAAGATCATTGGTCAACAATTCGCCGCGCTCAAGCTACCGGTCCTCTATCACCTGCATAAGGCGGCGATGCGCGGCGACGGCCTCTTCGTACACGCCATCCTGGACGATATTATTGGCCATATACTCCAGGCGCTCTTCGCCTTCAATGGCCGCTTTTACCCCGGCAGCCGGCAATTGGCGGAGCAGTTGGCCACGCTACCCCATAAGCCGGACCGACTGTATGAACGCCTGATGGCCCTGGTCATGACCGCGCCCCAGTTCGCGCGAGACCTCCTGCCGGCCGTCACTGCCATGCTTCGGGAATTGGCACTCCTCTTCGAACCATGGTATCCCGACGCCGTCCCTGCCTGGGCGCTCGGCAGCCGCGCCGCGATGCGGGCATAGGCGAAGGAAGAGCAAGGGCGAACCCCTACTCCTGGAGCAACTCCGCCATAGCTACCTCCTTGCCGCCGGCTTCGGCGCTGCGGACGCATCCTTCCACCATCGCCAGGCTGTGCAGGTTGTCGGCGGCATTGCATTCCGGTTCCCGCCCTTCGCGGATGGCGGCGGCAAACTCGGTCAGAAGCGGTTCCTGATTGCCGGGTAGGGGCGAACGATCGGGGAAGATCTGCTCACGCAACGGCCGCTCCGTGCGATGCAACCAGGTACGAAAGATATCCATGCCTTCCCAGGTGATCGTGCCGCGCGGCCCTTCGATGCGCCATTCTCCGTTCCAGGTCGTCTTCGTGCCCACGGCGCAGCCCACGCCACGATGGACGGCGTGGGCGCCGTTAGCAAAGGTAAACACCGCAACATGCGAGGCATCGCCCTTGTGCCACCCCCAGTCTGGATTCCAGGTGACACAGCGCACCGAAACCGGCTCGCTCTCCAAGACATAGCGCAGCATGTCGAAATGGTGGATGCCCATGTCTTTCGTGAACATATACGGGAACTTGACATAGTGGGAATCGGGTGAATCGGCCCAGGGCATGTAGAAGACGACGTCGATCTGCCCGACCGGGCCGAGCAATCCTTCCGCCACCAGCCGGTGGGTGGTCCGAGGCTGCGGGCCGAAGCGATAGTTCTGGGTGATCATATGGCGGCGATCGGCGCGCTTTCCGGCGGCGACCATGCGCCGGGCTGCCCCAAAATCGTCCGACATCGGCTTCTCGCCGATGAGATGCAACCCGGCCTCAAACGTCTGCAGCGCAATCGTCTCGTGCGTGGCGGGCGGTGTCACGTCCATCACGAAGTCGGCCCCACCGTTCAATTCAGCCACGGCCGCCGCCAGGGATGGATAGAGGTGCTCGGGCGGCATGCCGGCCGTCGCCGCGCGCTGGCGGTTGCCTTCGTCCGGCTCCACGCCGGCGACCCAGGTGACGTCCGGATGGCGCACGCCATTATTGAGCCAGTGGCGCCCTCGCCCGCCCAGCCCGACCAGGATTCCCCGCAACCGTTCCGCCACCACTGCTCCCTTTCCGCTGCCATGTTCCCGAGTTCTGGAGTTTGCCGAATACAAAGGTCCGTAGGGGCAGGCCCCCGTGCCCGCTCCATTCGTCAAACTTCATCACACGCTGGATAGTAGTGCGGGCCGCGTTTCGCCGCAAGCACCGCCATGGCTCGATGGGTCGTTCGCAGATGGCATACTACCGCCCATGGAAACGATGCCGGTCATCACCCCAGCCACTCTGCTCGCGGGCTACGCGCTGGACCATCTCCACCTTGGCTGCCTTGGTAGCCATTCCGCACTGGAAGTGGCGTTCGGCGCGCACGAACATGGCCTCCGTACCCTAGTGGTCTGCGAACGGGGGCGCGAACGCACCTATACTCAACACTACCGGCACTTATTCGACGAAGTGCTGGTACTCGATCACTTTGCCGACATGGCGACGCCGGAAGTAGTGCAGCAACTGCGCGCCTGGAACACCCTGTTTGTGCCCAATCGATCGTTCGCCGTTTACGTCGGCTACGACGCCATCGAACAGCAGGTGGCTGTCCCGCTCTTCGGGGGTCGGCGGCTGTTGCGAGCGGAAGAACGGACGGCCTCGCCCAACCAGTACGACCTGCTGACTGCTGCCGGCGTGCGCAGTCCGCGGCGCTTTCGACGGCCTGAGGAGATTGATCGCCTGGTTATGGTCAAGCTGCCGCAGGCGGAGCGCGCCGTGGAACGGGGCTTCTTTACGGTCGCCTCGCCGCAAGCGTTCCGCCAGACCAGCGCACAGTTGCTCGCCGCCGGGACAATCCGCGCGAAAGACCTGGCGACGGCCACTATCGAAGAATTCGTGGTGGGAGCGCAATTCAATCTGGACTATTTCGTCTCCCCGCTGACCGGGGAGGTGGAATTTCTCGGCGCCGACCAGCGAATCGAGTCCAACGTCGAGGGCATTTTGCACATGACGGCGGCCGAGCAAGCGTCAGTGTCACTACGCCCGACGCTCATCCCGGTGGGTCACCGCGGCGTCACGGTGCGCGAATCGCTGCTCGATCGCGTCTTCCTGGCCGGCGAGCAACTGGCGGCAGCGGCCGCGGCGGCCTATCCGCCGGGTATCATCGGGCCGTTCGCCCTGCAGGGCATCCTGGATGATCGCGGCGAATTTATCTGCTTCGACGTGAGCCTGCGTGTTCCGGGCGCGCCAATTCTGCTGACGACATCACCGTACACACGCTACAAGTTCGGCAAGGAAGTAAGCGTCGGCGGACGCATCGCGATGGAGGTGCGCCAGGCCGTGCGCGATGGCCGCCTAGCGGAGGTGGTGACGTGAACCTAACCCCCTCGCCCCCTTCCCTAAAAAGGAAGGGGGCGAGGGGGTTAGGTCACCGCCGAGAGCCGCCGCCGTGCGCTGCCTTGGCGCGTGCCGTTCGCACTTTGGCCCGTCGGGATTGCACCTGACGCACGGCGCGGCTGCGCGTCGGACGCGGGTCCGTCACGTCCCACTTATCGTGCGGCTGGCTCTTCTTGCCCGGGCTCGGTCGGGCCGTCGAGCTCCCATAGGGGAAGCGCTTCGGCTTCTCCCACGGCTTGACGACCGTGTTCGCGCTTACACCCACAATGGTGCTCCTCTATATTCGTCATTTGCTATTCGTCATATGCTCTGTACGCTCGCCCGCCGGCGACTTCGACCGCAAGTGCGGCGCGCCACCGATGGGTATCGCTACCGTGAGTATAGCCACGGGCGGACCCCAGGGTCAAACACGGAGCCCATTCCCCGGCGTGGGCGCGCCGGGCAGGCGAGCGTGACCGGTTTGCGCTCATATGGCATAGCGGGCGGCATCCGCCCGCTTGAAGTCCAGGCCGAGGCCGGGCCGGCTGCGATCGGGGCGCAACGTTCCGTCAACGGGACGCACGGCGCCGTCGAAGAGCATCTGTTCGATCCGCACATGGTCGTGGAAGTACTCGATAGGGGAGAGATCGCGGATGGCGCAGCAGGCGGCGACGTGTAGGGAAGGGGCACAGTGGGCCGAGAGGAGCATTTCCCGCGCTTCCGTCAGCGCTGCGGCACGCAGGAAGCCGGTAATGCCGGCGCAGCGAGAGGCATCGGCCTGCAAGACGTCGACTGCTTCCGCTTCCAGCATGTGCCGGAAGTAACCCAGATCGTAGCCGTATTCGCCGGCCGCAATGTCCATGCCGGCAGGACCGCGGTCGCGGAGCAGGTGCAGACCGGCTAGGTCGGCGGACGGCACCGGCTCTTCGAACCAGACGACGCCTTCTTCCCGGAAACGTTGGGCCTGGTCGAGCGCTTGCTTCCGGCTATAGGCGCCGTTGGCATCGACATACAGAGCAGCCTTGGGACCGATGGCAGCTCGGGCGGCCTGCACGCGAGCCAGGTCGTCGGCGGGATGCGTGCCGATCTTCATCTTGACGCGGGGGATACCCGCCGCTACCCAGCCGCCCAGTTGTTCCTGCAGTTGCGCCACGGAGTAGGAGGTGAAACCGCCGCTGCCGTAGATGGGCGCCGCGTCGCGCGTAGCGCCGAGGAGCGTCACCAGCGCCACGTCGAGCAGTTTCGCCTTGAGGTCCCAGAGGGAGACGTCCACGGCAGCGATGGCCATTGAGGCGATGCCGGGACGCCCAAGGTTGCGGATCGCCTGTACCATGGCGTCCCAACAGCGGGGAACGTCCATGGCGTCGCAGCCGGTGATGGTCTTGGCGAGGAGATCCTTTACGAGCGTGGCGGTCGCCGTGTCGGCATAGGTATAGCCGATACCCTGTTTGTCACCGGCAACAGTCTCGACCACGATGAGAGTCGTAGAATCCCAGGCATAGGTGCCGTCGGCTTCCGGAAAGTCAGTCGGGATGCGGTAGGCCGAAACGCTCACCTTGCCGATGGGCACGTTACCACTGTGTATCGCCACGTGCATAATTGACCGTCCTTTCGCCGCCACGCTGCGCCAGAATGGGGCGCATAGTGCGCCTTGCAAGCGGGATGCCGTGGTGAGCGGCGGTTAGCGGTCGCGGCGGCCCAGGTCGCGCTCCAGATTGCGTTTGGCGTCGCGCTCCGCGATGGCCTCACGCTTGTCATACTGCTTCTTGCCTTTGGCGAGGCCCAGTTCCAGCTTGGCCCGCCCGCGCTTGAGGTAGAGGCGCAACGGCACGAGCGTGAGGCCGTTGCGCTGCACTTTCACCAGCAGATCGGTAATCTGACGGCGGTGCAGCAACAACTTGCGGTCGCGCGTTGGTTCGTGGTTATAGCGATTGCCTTGCTCGTACGGGGCAATATGTACGTTGAGCAGCCAGATTTCGCCTTGCCGGGGGCGGGCATAGCCCTCCCGGAGGTTGGCTTTCCCGCTCCGCAACGACTTGATTTCCGTACCCGTCAGCACGATGCCGGCCTCGTACGTCTCTTCGATGAAGTAGTCGTGGTAGGCGCGGCGATTGACGGCCAGCGTGGCATTATTGTCAACCGGCGGCTTCGTGAGTGGCGGCACGCCGGCTAGTCAATTCCGTTGAGGCGCATGCGCCGCGCCCGACGGCGCTCGGCGGCGCTCGGCTGGCTACGTGGCGACGCCGGCGCTGCCGGACTGGCGAGGCGTGGCACCCGCCCACGTCTGACGTTCGCCAGAAGCGCCCGCAGATCGGCTGGTTCGGCGGCCGCCGACCCTTCCGTCCGCAGCAGGGCGGCTTCCGGCCAGGCGGCGGCGGTGGCCGGGACGACTCGATGAAAGAGCCGCCCGTGCAATTCGAGGCCGGTGGCGTCCAGGCCGTAGAGGAGCACACGCGGGCAGGAGGTCAGACGGTGGACGATCGCCTCCGGGGCGATTTCGCCGGAGATGGCCACCAGGGTGGCATCGCGGGCAATGTGCGAATAGAGCGGAGCGCTCTTGACGAGGGGCATGGCGACGGCATCGACCCCGGTCGCCAGCAAGTACTCCATCACCAGGCGGCGCTCGACATAATCATGGATGTCGCCGATACCCGGTTCCACGGGGTAGCCGAGCAGTCTCGCCCGAGTCGCGCCGGAGCCCGGCGCCTGAGCGTCGCTGGCGGCGAGCTGTTCGATCAGTTCGAGCTCGACGGCCAACAAGGCGGGGGCGTCCGCCAAGCGTAGCTCCGTGAGCGCCACCAGACCCTGGTCTACCAGTTCCGCCAGGTTGAGCGGGCCGCGTGTGGTGACGGACCGATTTTCTGACCGTTCCATAAGTACTCTCCGCTCCCCTAGCTCGCGCCGCATGTTGCCTGTAGGCAGAATACCAGCGCCGACTTCGCCGCGACGAAAGCAGCCACCGGCCCACGGGCCTCAGACTTGCCGCGAATGGGACGTTTCGCTACTATTGTCGTCGCGGCGGCAATGCCCCAAATACAGTCGGGGTGTGAACGACGGACACAAGGAAAGAGGCCCGCGGTACCATCACCATTAGCGCTGAATCACCATCGTTAATGGTGTTCGCGGGTATTCGGGCGACCAGGCCGCGGCAACGGAGGGAGACCATAGCAATGTCACGGCCGGTACTGGTGGTGGACGACGATGAAAGTATCCGCGAGTTTATCAGCGTGGCCTTGATGGATGAGGGCTACGCGGTCCAGACGGCTGCCGACGGCGCGGAAGCGCTGGTAAGTATTAAGCAGGAACGCCCGGGGGTGATTTTGCTCGATATGCGCATGCCGATTATGGATGGGTGGGAATTTTCGCGGGTCTATCGCGCCACGCCCGCTCCGCACGCGCCGATCATTGTGGTCACCGCGGCGCGGGACGCCGCCGAGCGCGCCTCGCAGATTCATGCTGATGGTTACCTGTCCAAGCCGTTTGAGCTGGATGACCTGCTGGCCATGGTTGGCCGCTACGTGCGAGAAGCGTCATAAGGTGAAGGCGCCACCAGCGGGAACCTTTGCGCCCCGTTCGCCGTTGTCATGCTAGCAGCCGACCAGGGCACACAGCTTCGGCACGGCTCGGATGCTGCGCAATAGTAGGCGATGGGAGGAAACACATGCGGTCGATACGGTACTTGATCATTCCGGTGGTGGTCACGGTGACGGTCCTTGGGAGCGCCGTTGCCTTGGGTGGCCGTGCCGCGTCCTATTCTCCCACCGCGGCGGCGCAGAACGTTCCGGCCGGCAATCCGTCCGGCCCCTTTGCCGGTATCACCGTCACCGGAACGGGCACGGCCAGCGCCGCCCCGGACGTCGCCTATATTTCCGCCGGCGTCACGACCCAGGCCGCCGCGGCCAAGCAGGCTTCCGACACCAATAGCACCAGCATGACCGCCGTCATCGCCGCCATCAAGGCGGCGGGCGTTGCCGACAAGGATATTCAGACCGGAAACTTCTCGATCAACCCCGTGTACTCCCAGAATAAGAGCGACACCGGCGTATCCACCATCACTGCTTACCGGGTGGACAACTCCGTCAACGTGACGGTTGGCGTAGTCGGCACGGCGGCGAGAGTACTCGACGCCGCTGTGACGGCCGGCGCCAACAGTAATGTCAGCATCCGTTTCGGGATCAAGGACGCGACGGCGTTACAGGAACAAGCGCTGACCGCGGCGATGCAGCAGGCGGCCGGTAAGGCCGGCGCCATCGCCACGGCGGCGGGCGCCAAGTTGAACGGCGCCTACAGCGTGACGGAGCAAAGCAGCGGCCTACCAACGCCAATGGGCCTTCAGGCGGCGTCGGTCGCATCGAGCGCCGCCGTCCCGGTGGAACAGGGCCAGTTGGCCGTTCGCGCCATGGTGCAGGTGACCTACGCCTACACGCGGTAGGCAGCCGGAGGCATGACGCGTGACGATGGGAGCAGAGATGGACGCCAAAGCCCCCTTCGATGTAGATATCGCCCTGATGCGCATCGCCGATGCCGTCCAGCCCTATCCGCCGGCGGCCTTATTTGCCCTGGCGGATGACGGTTACGCCAGTGTCTTCCAGCAGGTTGCCGCTTGCATGATTTCCATTCGCACGCGGGACGAGACAACGATCGTGGTGGCGCGCCGCCTTCTGGAGCGTGCCGGTACGCCGCAGCTCATGCTGGCGCTCAGCGAGGAGGAGATCGACAGCCTCATCCACGCCGCCAGCTTCCATACCGCCAAAGCGCGTCAAATCCGGGGCATCGCCGAGCGGGCCGTGCGCGAGTTCGCCGGGACGCTGCCGTGTGATAGCGGCGTGCTCCTCTCCCTACCCGGCATCGGGCCGAAATGCGCCAATCTGGTGCTGGGAATCGCCTGCGGGCAGCCGTCGATCGCCGTCGATATCCACGTCCATCGCATCACCAATCGTTGGGGGTATGTGCAGGCGTCCACGCCCGAAGCAACGATGCCGGCGTTGGAGCAGGCCCTGCCCCGGCGCCACTGGATCACGATTAACCGCCTGTTAGTGCCGTTCGGCAAGCATGTCTGCACGGGCACCCTTCCCCACTGCTCGACCTGCCCGGTGCTTGCAATGTGCCGACAGGTGGGCGTGACTCGTCACCGTTGAGTGGCGTAGCGGCCCTCGAAAGCCAAGCGAAAGGCTCGCCCCCAGCCCTTGACAACCCGGCCGATTGGACGTATCATCCATATTGAGGAATAAAAATGGATGGACGATTCGCTGGCGGCGCCCTGGCCAGGCTGCGGGCGGCGCTGGCGGAGATGACGCGAGCGGAACGGGTGGCGGCGGAGTGGCTGCTGGCGAAGCCGGGCGAAGCGTCACGGTCGACAGCGGCGGAGGTGGCGGCCGCGGCCGGAGTGGGCTTCGGCAGCGTCATGCGCGCCTGCAATCGAGCCGGCTACCGAGAGTTTGGCGCGCTGCGTACGGCGCTGGCGGTGGAGTTGCTGGCCCCACCGGCGCTAGGCGGCGTGCCTGGACCGCCACCCCAGCCGGGGGATCCGCCGGAAGTCGTCGTCCGGGCGGTGTTCGCGGCGGCGGCGCAAGGGTTGCGGGACACGGCGAGCGGTCTCGAACCGGAGGCTGTGAGACAGGCCGTCATGGCTCTAGCGGCGGCACGGCTGGTCGCCATCTTCGGCGCCGGCAGTGTATCCGGCGCCATCGCCCAGCTTATGCAGGTGCGCTTGTTGGGTGTGGGGCTGACAGCCTGCGCCTACCCGCATGCCAACGATCACCTGCCGGCAGCGGCGGGACTCCGGGCCGGTGACATTGCCGTGGGGGTGTCCCAGTCGGGCGACACCGAAAGCGTGCGGGCGGCATTGCAGGCGGCGCGTGCAGGCGGCGCCGACACCATCGCTCTCACCGCCTACGATCGGTCGGCAGTGGCTCAGGCCGCTCATGTGGTGCTGGTGACCGCGATCGCGCCGGCGCTGCAGGGTGAGCCGGCAACCTCCCGCGTACCGCTGCTCGCCCTGATCGACGCGCTGGCGGTCGCGGTGCTGCTCCAGCGCAGTGGCGAGCGCGAACCGGAATCCAATAGTAGAGGAAGGACATCCCATGTCGGTAACGGTGGTCGTTGGCGCCCAGTGGGGCGATGAAGGCAAGGGCAAGGTGGTCGACCTTCTGGCCGGCGGGTCGGACCTGGTGATGCGCTTCCAGGGCGGCAGCAACGCCGGTCACACCGTCATTAACGACTTTGGCGAGTTCGCCCTGCACCTCCTGCCGTCGGGCATCTTCAATCCGGCCTGTACCTGTGTGCTGGGCGCCGGCACGGTAGTCGATCCGCCGGCATTGCTGGGCGAAATTGCTACGGTCACGGCCAAGGGCATCCAGTTGCCGCCACTGTACATATCCAACCGGGCCCATGTCGTGATGCCGTACCACCGGCTGTTCGATCGCCTGGAAGACGAGGAGCGCGGCCGGTTCCGCGTCGATACCACAGGGCGCGGCATCGGCCCAGCCTACACCGACAAAATCGGGCGTATCGGCATCCGCGTGGGCGAACTGACGCAAGAGGCCGTACTGCGCGACAAGCTGGCGATCGTCTTGGGACGGCGTAATGCCATCCTCAGCAAGGTCTATGGCGCCGAGACCTTCGATGAAGGGCAGGTGCTGGCGGACTGCCTGGAGTGGGGTCGCCGCCTGCAGCCCTACGTGCTTGATACGGTGCCGTTGGTCCGCGCCGCCTTACGCGACGGAAAGCGTATCCTGTTGGAGGGCCAACTGAGTGCGATGAAGGATATCGACTGGGGCTCCTATCCGTATGTCACCAGTTCCTCACCGACCGCCGGTGGCGCAGCGGTTGGCGCGGGCATCCCGCCGCGTGCGATCGATCGGGTGATCGGCGTCGCCAAGGCCTACAGCACCCAGGTCGGCACCGGGCCGATGCCCGCCGAAATTAGCGGTGAGCAGGCGGAATACCTACGTCGCCTGGGGGGAGAGTTCGGCGCCACCACCGGGCGTCCCCGCCGGATAGGCTGGTTCGACGTCGTCGTGACGCGCTACGTCGCGGAACTCAACGGCTTCACCCAACTGGCGCTGACCAAGCTCGATCTGCTCGATACGTTGGACGAGATCCCGGTCTGCATCGCCTATCGCGTCCAGGGAGAGCGTTTGGACGATATCCCCGACGAAGAGACCCATGCTCGTTGCGAGCCGATCTACCAGGTGTTGCCGGGGTGGAAGACCTCCACCGCCCAGGCGCGTAGCCTGGCTGATCTTCCCGCCAACGCCCGCGCCTATATCGACCTGATCACCGAACAGGTAGGGGCGCCGCTGCACAGTATCGGCCTGGGGCCGCACCGGGACCAGACGATCGTGCTGTAAATGGCGCCCGACGGCTCCGGCAGCTACCCTTGCGGCAACCGAACGACGCTCCGTGAATCGGAGGCATGGTAGAGGGCCAGCGCCACGTCCACCGCCGTCCGGGCGGACCAACCGGGAATTTCTGGTTCGCGGTCGTCGTCGATCGCCTGAATCAGATCGCGTACGTGTTGGTTGTGACCCTGCACCGGCGCCAGTTGCCCCGAGGCGCCGAGATCGGTACCGCCTTCCAGATTGAGTTCCTCGCCGCGTCGCTCAATGGTGGGCTTCCGCCCCGCCAGCAGCACGTTGCCGTCGCTGCAGTGGATACCGATGTTGCGCGGCAGACCGGCGCGGGAGCTGCTGGTGGCGTAGAGGACGGAGCCAAGCGCGCCGTTGGCGAACCGCAAAGAGCCGACGATGGTGTCCTCCGCCTCAATGTCCCGCGTCAGATGGTCCCAGAAGGCGCTGACTTCCACCACCGGCTGCCCGACCAACCACAGAAAAAGGTCTAGTGAATGGATCCCCTGGTTCATCAGGCACCCCCGGTCGTAGCGGATGGTGCCCCGCCAATCCGCCGTTTGATAATAGTCGGGCGAGCGATAATCCTTGCCCGATAAGTCGGCGTAGAGTACTCGTCCGAACTCACCATCGGCGATCATCCGCTTGAGTTGGCGGTTGAGCGGGCTGGTGCGACTCTGGAAGACGCAGCCCAGTTTGACGCCGGCCTCACGGACGACGGCCAGGACCTGGTCCATCTTTTCCCTGGTGATATCCAGTGGCTTCTCACAGAGGATGTTCTTGCCGGCGCGGGCCGCCGCAATCGTGGCGTCGCCATGTTCGCCGCTCGGCACGCAGATGCTGACGCAATCGATGTCCGGGCGGGCCAGCAATTCCGCCATGGAAGCCGTGGCGAACTCTGCGCCGTACTCACCCTTGAGCTTCTCCGCCTTTTCGGCGATCACGTCACACACGCCGACCAGCCGCGCGCGCGGCGCGTTCGCCTGCACGGCCTTGGCGTGTGATGGCGCAATCACCCCTGCGCCGATAATGCCCCAGCCGAATGTCCGCTCCACCGTGTCTCCAATCCTATCTGCGCACCGCGAGCCGCCTTCCGGCAAGCGCTCGCGTGTGCCGCGTGCCCCAATCGTGGTTGCCAGCCGGCCCACGGAGGGATAGCATACAGAAAAGCCGGTGTGGACTCATCCGGCGGAAAAGAGGATGCATTGGCGTACGACATTGGGATCGCGGGGTGGGCCTTTCACAAGGCAATTCAACAGGACAAGACCATGACCCTTTTGGACCTGCCGGCGGTCTGTCACGAACTCGGCGCAACGACGATCGAGTTGGTGTCGACATTCTTCGAGAGTCAGCACGCCACGTACTTGCACACGTTGCGTCAGGCGATCGACGCGCAGGGCCAGCAGGTACGGAACATCGCCGTCGATATGGGGAACATTGCCAACGCGGATAATAGTCGCCGCCAGACCGACATTGAGGCGATTAAGCAGTGGTTCCACGTAGCGCGCGCCGTCGGAGCGCAGGCGATCCGCGTCAATAGCGGTGCGGCCCGCCCGGACGACCCGGAGGCCGTGGCGCGCATTACTGCCGGCTACCGTGAACTGGCGGAGGAGGCCGCACATACCAGCATCTACCTGTTGATCGAAAATCATGGCGGCGCTTCCGCCGATCCGCGCAATATTCAGGCCTTCCTCGACGGCGTCGGCTCGCCCTGGTTCCGCACCTGCCCCGACGTCGCCAACTTTTCCAGCGAAACCTGGGAAGACGGCATGCGCCTGATGGCTCCCCATGCCTTCACCTGCCACGTCAAAGCTTGGAACAACGATCCCAGCGGCGCCCAGCAGCGCACCGACCGCGACGGCAAGGCGCAGACCTTCAACCTGCGGCGAAGCCTCGAGATCATGAAGGCAGCCGGCTACGCCGGTCCGCTCTGTGTCGAGTACGGCGCCTGGCAGGACGAGCGCGAGGGCGTCCGCGACCTGATGCGCTATACGCAGGAGATCCTTGCCACGTTGTGACGTAGGGGGCTTGTGACGCAAGGCGCCGTTACCGTCCGCCGCCTTTTCCCGTAACGAAGGAGCATGTCTCAGTGACTGAACGTGATGCGCCCCAGGATGCCTCCGCATTGGAGAACACCCTGGCCGGGCTGATGCACTGGCGTTTGATTGGGCCGCACCGGGCGGGGCGGGTGGTGGCGGTGGCCGGCGACCCGGAGGAGGCGTTGACCTTCTACCACGGGGCATGCGCCGGCGGACTCTGGAAAACGGTCGACGGCGGCATCTCCTGGCGGAATGTCACCGACGGCTATCTCCGCACGGCGGCAATCGGTGCGGTGGCTGTGGCGCCGTCCGACCCCAACGTCCTCTACGTCGGCACCGGCGAGGCCTGCATTCGCGGCGACGTGTCGCACGGCGACGGCGTGTACCGCAGCACGGACGCCGGCGCCACCTGGACCAATGTCGGCCTGGACGATACGCGACACATCGCCAAGGTGCGGGTCCATCCAACTAACCCGGACCTCGTCTACGTGGCGGCGCTGGGCCACGCCTACGGCCCCAATAGCGAGCGTGGCGTCTTTCGCTCGTCCGACGGCGGAGCCCACTGGCAACGGGTCCTCTTTCGGAACGAGGACACCGGCGCCTGCGATCTGGTCATCGACCAGCACAATCCGCGCTTACTCTATGCCGCCCTCTGGGAGGTTCGGCGCACCCCCTGGAGCTTGACGAGCGGCGGCGCCGGCTCCGGCCTCTTTCGATCTACCGACGGCGGCGACACCTGGCAGGAATTGACGAATAATCCGGGCCTGCCAACCGGCGTCCGCGGCAAGGTCGGCATTGCCGTGTCACCGGCCCGCCGCGACCGCCTCTGGGCAATTGTGGAGGCGGAAGACGGCGCTGTTTTTCGCTCAGACAACGGCGGCGCTACATGGATGCGCCTCAGCGAGGAAGCCGACCTGCGCAGGCGGGCCTGGTATTACATGCATATCCATGCCGATCCGCAGGATGCCGACACCGTCTGGGTCCTCAATATCGGTTGCTGGCGTTCGATTGACGGCGGGCGCACTTTCCTGAGCGTACCCACGGCGCACGGCGACAATCACGACCTCTGGATTGATCCCCGTAACACGAGGCGGCTGATCGAAGGCAACGATGGCGGCGCAACTGTCAGCTTCGACGGCGGTCTCTCCTGGTCCTCCGTCTACAACCAGCCGACGGCGCAGTTCTATCACGTCACCACCGACGACCAATTCCCCTACCGCGTCTATGGTTCCCAGCAGGACAACTCGGCGCTGTCGCTGCCCAGTCGTTCCGACCTCGGCGCGATCACCCAACTGGAGTGGTTCGAGCCAGGCGGCGGCGAAAGCGGCTACATCGCCCTCAAGCCGGACGACCAGAACATCATCGTGGGCGGCGCCATTGGCAGCGGCGCTGGTCATGGCCGGCTGATCTGTTACGACCGGCGCAGTGGTCAAAAGCGCAACATCACCGTCTGGCCGGACGTGCTGGGCATGGGTAGCGGCGGCACGGACCTCAAATACCGCTTCCAATGGACGTTTCCGATCTCCTTCTCCCCGCACGACCCCAATGTGCTCTATGTGACGGCGAACAAAGTGCTGCGCTCCCGCGACCTCGGCGCGTCCTGGGAGGAGATCAGCCCGGACCTCTCCCGCAACGACCGGACGAAGATGCTGCCCTCCGGAGGGCCAATCACGCGTGACAATACGGGTGCGGAACTGTACGGCACGATCTTCGCCTTTCAGGAGTCACCGCACGAGGCGGGGCTGTTTTGGGCCGGCACCGACGACGGCTTGATGCATCTCTCTCGCGACGCCGGCGAGACGTGGGCCAACATCACGCCGCCTGATCTGCCGGAGTGGACGCTGATCAGCGTGATAGAACTCTCGCCCCACGCTGCCGGCACGGCCTATGTGGCGGCGACACGCTACAAGCTAGATGATTTCCGACCCTACCTCTATAAGACGCACGACTACGGCCAGACCTGGCAGCGCATCGTCCAGGGGTTGCCCGGAAACGACTTCACGCGCGTCATCCGCGCCGATCATCAGCGCGCCGGCCTGCTGTTTGCCGGCACGGAGACCGGCCTCTACATCTCCTTCGATGATGGCAATTCCTGGCGTCCGGCGCGCGGCAATCTGCCGGTTGTGCCGATTTATGATCTGGCGATCAAGGGGGACGAACTGGTCGCCGCGACGCATGGCCGTTCGTTCTGGATTCTGGACGACATCACGCCACTCCGCCAACTCGATCCAGCGCCGGCGCCGGCCCATCTCTTCACACCCCGAGCGACCTACCGTCTGCGTAATGCAGGGCGGGAGGCGAACGGCGTCGAGGCCAACAGCTTCCGTTCGTTTGGCCCGCTCCGCGTACCGGTGCGGCGCTTCCGTTCGCCGCGGGGAAAGCAAGTCGAGGTGCTCGTCGACGCCGGGGAGAATCCCAAGGACGGCATCATTGTCAGCTACCTGCTGCGCGCGGCGCCGCAACAGCCCGTCGAACTCAAATTCCTGGACCGTGCCGGCGCCGAAGTCCGCACGTTTTCCAGCGCCGAATCAGCAGAGCCACCAAAGCCTGATGCGGAATCCCTCCCCACCGCCAAGCCCGGGGTGAACCGCTTTGTCTGGAATCTGCGCGGACCGGACGCCGTTGCCCTCCCTGGCGATACTGCCACGGAGAAGATGCTCAAGGGACCGCTCGTTCCTCCCGGCGAGTATCAGGTGCAGTTGCACATCGGCGACCTCGCGCAGACCGTGCCCTTCACGGTACTGAAGGATCCCCGTATCACCGCCAGCGACGACGAGCTGGCGGCCCAGGCGGACCTGCACCGGCGTATCCATGAGCAATTGAGCGCTGTCCACAGGACCGTCATGCAGCTGCGCGACGTGCGCCAGCAGGTGCAGGATTGGCTGCGCCGCAGCACCAGCAATGCCGCGGCGGACCGCATCAAACACGCGGGGGACGAGCTGATTGAGCGGCTCACCGTCATCGAACAGGAGTTAGTCGAACCGCAGGCCGGCAGTGCGCTCGGCTTTCCCAATCGTCTTAACGCCCGACTGGCGATCCTGGCCGCCATGGTTGACAGCGCCGATGCCACGCCGCCTCGGCAATGCGAGGAGGTCTATGCACAGCTCACACAACTTGCCCAGGATCAGGTCACGCGCTACCAGACGCTCCTACGCGACAGTCTGCCGCCGTTCAATGCCCTGCTGGCGGAGGCGGAGCTGACAGGAGTGACGGCAGTTGAAAGCCGATAAGCCTGTTTCGGTGGCCCATTGGCGATCCAAATAGTTCAGGTTCAATGTGTCATCTCGCTAAGCTGGCGAAGGTGCTCGGGGAGGTGCTCCAGCGTTTCCTGCAGACGAGTCAATGCCTGGTCCAAATCCTCGCGATCGACCTTACTTTCCAGCGCGATGCGAATGGCGGCGGTCTCTCGTGCCAGGAAGTCCATCGCCGCCACCGTTCGAGCGTTGACCTCGCGGTCGCGCTCCGCCTGGATGCGGTCGCGGTCCGCCTGGCGGTTCTGAGCCAGCAGAATCAGCGGTGCGGCATAGGCCGCCTGGGTGGAGAACATGAGGTTTAACAGGATAAAGGGATAGGGATCGAAGCGGTAGCGGATCATGATGACGTTGAAGGTGATCCAGACGGCCACCAGTACCGTCTGGCTGATAAGAAAACGGGCTGTGCCGAAGAAGCGGGCGACGGTCTCCGCCAGGCGGCCAAAAGCATCGGCATTGTAGGTTGGCCGCCGGACGCCGCGCGGAGCGGACAACTCATCCGGCATTATGACCCCAACCATTCGCAGCGTGCTGCGGCAGCAGCCGACGCAGCACGTCGTCGACCGTCACCGCCCCGATCAAACGCCCTTCGGGATCGATGACCGGCATGGCCACGGCATCGTAGTCGGCCAGCCGGCCGGCCACTTCCTGCTCAGGGACATTCGCCAGCACCGGCTCGGGCTGCTCGTCCAGGCAGCGGCCGAGCAGCTTCGCCGGTACCTCCCGCAGCAAGCGCTGAATGCCGACGATGCCAAGGTAGCGGCCGGTGGGCGTTTCGTGCGGCGCCGCCGTGACAAACACTTGCGCCGCTAGCGAGACCGGCAAGTCTGGGTCGCGCAGGCGCGCCAGCGCTTCGGCCACCGTGGCGGTGGGCGGCATAATCACCGGCTCCGGCGTCATGAGGCCGCCGGCCGTATTGGCGGCATAGGTAAGGAGCCGGCGGACAGGAGCCGCTTCGTCGGGTTCCATTGCGCCGAGCAAGGCATCGCGCCGCCCCATCGGCAGTTCAGCCAGCAGGTCGGCAGCATCATCCGCGTCCATTTCATCCAGAACGCGCGCCGCATGCTCCAGATCCAGGCCCTCAACGATGCGCACCTGTTCGCTTTCCGGCAGTTCCTCGAGCAAGTCGGCCAGCCGCTCGTTACCGAGGGCGCCCGCCAGCACCCGCCGGCGCTCGAGGGGCAGCTTCCGAATGGCCTCCGCCATTTCGACGGGGTGGAGGAGCCCGATTGCGGCCGCCTGTCGCGCCGTGGGTTGATCCGCCACAAACAGTTCCGTCAGGTCCGCCCAATCGACAACTTCCGGTGCGCCATGGCCAAACAGGCCCACACTGCCAAGCGCCACGGTCGCCACCTCCCAGGCGTAGCTCGCGCCCGGCACTGGACGGATACCGATATCAACGACCCGCTTGCCGTGCGCGCGCCGCCCAAAAACCTCTCCGGCGAGGAGCAATTCCCCCAATCGCGGGGTGAATTGATGGACGCTAATTGAGCCGTAGCGGAGACGGGCGCCACCACCACCAAGGTCGCCAATCCGGCCGGCGCTGACGAAGAGACGGCGCCGTTGGACGGCCACGACGAAGCCGTTAACGCGCGGCGGCGCTCCGAACACGGGCGTCCCCAGCGCCACATCGGCGAGGCGGCCGATCTCCACGCCGTCTGGACTAATAAGCGGTAGGCCGATCAAGCGTGATGCATACACCAACCGATCAGGCATCATCACCCCTCGTATACCGCCGGTAATACCGGAAACCCTGAATAGATCATAGCCCGAATACGGGCGAAACGCACTGATAGGCATAGGGCCACCCCCGTCGTTTGCTTGCCCTGTCGCTCGTTGACAGCGAACGCCGTTCGGCGCTACCATCGGCACGGTTGACGGTGCGGGGGAAAGGTACGACGGCAAGCACGCCTTGATGAACGAATCAGACGGCCCCGGCGAGCAGCCGCCGGATGCCGCCCCGCCCGTCGCCGAGACCGCCGCCCTTTTGGCCGGTTGCCGCCAGGAAATTGACGACCTGGACCGGCAATTGGTCGGCCTCCTCAATGCCCGCGCTCGCGTCGTCGAGCGCGTGGGCCGTATCAAGCAGCAAGGAAGTATCGCGGCGTTCATCCCGGAGCGGGAAGAGAGCGTCTTTGACAATGTGCGCGCCGCTAGCCAGGGGCCGTTGCCGGCGGATGGACTGAAGGCGATTTATCGCGAGATCCTCTCTGCCATGCGCTCGTTGGAGGATCACCTGACGGTCGCCTACCTCGGGCCATCGCACACCTTCACGCACGAGGCGGCCAACCGGCGCTTCGGCTCCGCCGCCCGTTACCTCCCCCAGCCGGCGGTGAAGGATATTTTTGCCGCCGTGGAGCGGGGTATCGCCGACTATGGGGTGGCGGCGATCGAGAACTCGATCCAGGGTGTGGTGACCGCCACGCTCGATGCCTTCGTCAACGCTGACCAGAACCTCAAAGTCTGCGCCGAGATTATCCTGCCGATCAGCCACTATCTGCTCGGCGTGGGGCCGATCGACAGTGTCCGCCGTGTCTACTCGCACCCGATGGCGATCGGCCAGTGTCGCAACTGGCTGGCGGCGCATCTGCCCGCCGCGGAGCAGATCGAAGTTTCCAGCACCAGCCGCGCCGCCGAGCTGACGCAGGATGATCCGACCGCCGCTGCTATAGGCGCACGTATCGCTGCCGAACACTATCACCTGAAACTGCTGGCCGAACATGTGCAGGATCGCAGCGATAACGCGACGCGTTTCTACGTTCTGGGACATCAGATTGGCCAGCGTTCCGGCAACGACCGTACCGCCGTCATGCTCTCCATCCGCGATCGCGTGGGCGCTCTGCACGACATCACCGGCTGTCTGGTACGGCATGGCCTGAACATGACCCATTTCGATCATCGACCGTCGCAGCGCCGGGTTTGGGACTATGTCTTCTTCCTGGAAATTGTCGGTCATCCGAACGATCCGGGCGTCGAGGCGGCGCTGGAGGAATTGCGCGATTACTGTCTCTCCGTGCGGGTCCTCGGCGCCTGGCGCCAGGGCGAACTTGCTGCCGTCAAGGCATAACTCTGCATCCGGGGCATGACTTCTTTCCGTCTACCGGCGTCGGCACGTACAATGCCCGCACGGTGAGTAATGTCGGAGGCGGTGTGGACGACGGGCTGGACGGAGCCATCGAGCAGTGCCTGGCATCGTCGGGCTGTCCGCAGTGCGGCGAGCGCTTGCACCTGCTGCGCGTCCTGAGCCGGCGCACCGCGACCGCGGTCATCGCCACGCACTGCGAAGGCTGCGGCGCCGTCGCCAACCGGGTCTGCTTTACCGGCGATCTTTTGGCCCGGCTGCATCATTGCCTGGCCGACCCTTTTGATGAAGGACTGCCGGACGTGGATGGCCCGGTCGTAGCCGAGGACGTTGTGGCGATGCACGACTACCTCAGCCGTTTCGACGGCGATTTCCTCGGCCTCTTTCGCAGTCCCTGGCGCTCGTGACACGCGTCTGCGGTGTGATCGGACAGTCGCTTCGCCACTCCATCTCCGCCGTCTTCCAGCAGGCGGCCTTCGATGCGCTCGGTCTGGCCGTGCATTATCACGCCTGGGAGTTAGCGCCGGAAGCCCTACCCGGGCACCTGGAACGCCTGAGGCGGGACGATGCGTTGGGCAGCAACGTGACCATCCCGTTTAAGGTAGCGGTGTTGCCTTACCTGGCCTGGCGCGATCCGCTGGTGGAACAGGTTGGCGCTGCGAACACCCTGGTCAACGACCAGGGCCGGTTGGCCGGCTACAACACGGACGTCGGCGGCTTCTTGCGGGCCCTGCGGGGCGACGGCGCGTACGACCCCGCCGGTGGGGAAGCGTTGCTGCTCGGCGCGGGCGGCGCAGCCCGTGCCGTCGCTGTGGCACTCCTCGGCGCCGGCGTCACGCGCCTCTGGCTGGCCAATCGGCGCCTACCGCGGGCCGCCGAACTCGCCGCCGCGCTGGCGAATGATCGCATTACCGTGCTTGCTTGGCACAGCTTTCAATTCTATGCAGTGCTTGCCACGATGCCGCTGGTCATCAACGCCACACCCGCCGGCATGCTTGGTCGGGATATCGACGCAACCCCGCTACCGGACGCGCGCCTGGCAGCGGGCGCACTCGTGTTCGACCTGGTCGCCAATCCCGTCGACACGCGCCTGATGCGCGAGGCCCGCCTGGCCGGGGCACGTACCCTTGGCGGCCTACCGATGCTCGTCTACCAGGGTGCAGAGTCCTTTCAGCACTGGACCGGCCGACCCGCGCCCGTGGCGGTCATGCGGCAGGCGGCGGAGCGGGCGATGGCGGGATAGGGCGGTGGGGAGATCGAACAGGGCCGCCCTGCTTTACGTCACGCTCACCCGCAGCCCGTCATACGCCGGCGCCACGCCATAAGGCCGTAACAGTGTCTCCAGCTCCGTGTGGAGGGGATTCTTGTGATGCGACATGTGCTGGGCGAACAATTGCGCGTTGGGGGCCAGGAGTCCCCGCCGGCCTAACTCCTGGTGATGCCAACCGCACTGCTCGACGGTCATGTGGCCACCCGGATGGTCCGCGTCCGGCGTCGGGGCCGTGCCCATGGTGGCCTCAATCCCGACGACGCCGAAGCGGACACCATCGGCGGCCAGGTCGTCAAGGGCCTGCCAGGTTTCCGGGAAGAAGGGGCCGGTGTCGTTTGCCCAGAGGAGCGCGGCGTCGCCGCGGCGAATAGCGTAGAACAATGGGTCAATACTCATGTCGTGGCGGGCGCGCAGCGCGGTGACCGTGTAGGGACCCAGCGTGAACGTCTCGAAGGCCGTCACCGTCCGCAGCGTGAGCCGGCGCTCCGGCAAATTGCCAAAGGCCGTGATCATCTCAATTGTCGGTTGGGAGCCGCAAAGTTCCCACCACTCCGGTATGGTGGCGGTGAACCCCTTTTCGCGGAAGGCGAAGTTGCTTTCCAGGAGGTGATCGGAGTGGCGGTGCGTCTGCAACACCCAGCGCACGCGGTCCAGGCGCAAGTGCAAGGCGTGGGCAGACGTGAGGAGGTCGGGTCCGACGTCAATCAGCAGTTCGCCGTCAATGAGCGCGGACGTGCGGCGTCGCAGATTGCGTCCGCCGGCCTCCCCTGCCGCCCGGCAATGCTCGCAGGAGCAGAACAGGGCCGGGTAGCCTTCTGCGGCGGCGGTTCCTAAATACAGTAATTCCATCGGGTAGTCCTTTCACGCCGGGCGGGATTATGCCATGTCGGGTCCTCGACTTTCGCCTCCTCTTGGCACGAGGCACCTGGCGTCCGTCTTCAGCAAAACTTCAGGTGCTCTCGGCGTTCCCTTCAGGCTGGCCGGTATCATCTCATGGAGCATGGGGCTGCTGCACTTGCGTCCGTCCCCCCAATCCGAGCGCAGCGCTCGCTCCAGCGCCGTTCCAGGAGGAGGAAACATGCCAGCAGTGGAGTTGCCGTTGCAAGAGCAAGGCACGGAAATGGCGCCGCGTATCCTGGTGGTCGACGACGAGGAGACCATTCGTGAGTTCCTGGAGCTTGGTCTGACTCACGAGGGCTACCACGTGGAAACGGCGGCCGATGGCCCCACGGCGCTTCGGCTCGCAACTCGCCTGAAGCCCGACCTGATTATCCTGGACATCATGCTGCCCGGCACCGATGGCCTGGAAGTCTGCCGGCGCATTTCGGCCACCAGCGACGTGCCGATCATCATGCTCACGGCGAAAGGCGAGTTGCAGGACCGCATTGCCGGCCTCGACGGTGGCGCTGACGACTACATTATTAAGCCCTTCCGCTTTCAGGAATTGCTGGCGCGGGTGCGGGCAGTGCTCCGCCGGCGCGGCAAAACGCTGCATCAAGTGTTGCGCTACGCCGACGTGGTACTTAACCGCGACACGCGCGAGGTCTGGCGCAACGGGAGCGCCATCCTCCTGACACCGCGCGAGTTCGACGTATTGGAACTCTTCCTGGCCCATCCCCGCCAGGTCTTCTCCCGGGAAACGATTCTCAACCGCCTCTGGGGCTACCACTATATCGGCGACACCAATGTGGTGGAAGTCCATATCAGCTCACTGCGGGAAAAGCTGGGCGACACGGACCGGCGCTTGATTCAAACGGTTCGCGGCGTCGGCTACTGCCTGCGCTTGCCCGGCGGAGGGTGAGCCAGTGCGCTTTCTGCTGGCTCGGATTTCGCTGCGCTGGCAACTGGCGATCCTCTACGTCGTGTGCCTGAGCACGGCGCTGGGCCTGTTGGGATTAGGTCTGTTCGCCGGCCTGAGCTACGTCCTGGACCAGAGTGTCTACAACCAACTCCAGGCTGATGCGGCGCGACTGGCGTCGGCCGGGCAACTGCAACTGATTCCGTCAACGAGCAACGGGCGGTCCTCCGTCATTGCACCGTTCGGGTCGCACTATGGCCCCGGCAATAAGGCACTGGCAGCATGCGTCAATGCGCCGGCACCAGGCTGCGCAGGTAACGGCATCCCTACAGCGGCGCCCAGCCCAGCGGCCACGCCGGCCGTTACCGCCGTGCCATCGCCATCGCCGGCAGCGCCGGCGAACCTGGGCTTCGATCAATTCGTACCGACCGGGGTCGCCGTTCGCTTTGTGGACGGCGATGGTAAGGTGGTCGCTCAGGGGGGCGATGGGTCGCTCTTGCGCGCAATGGCGTTGCCTCCGGCTCAACTCGTACGCAGCCTCGATGCGTCTGGACGCCAACAGGAACAGGACAGCCGGCCGCCGGGCAGCTTCGCAGTCCTGATGGAACCAGCCACCGCCAGCGGTGGCGCCCAGGGTGTGCTGCAGGTCGGTACCTCGCGAGCGCAAATCGACACCTTCCTATCGATCTTTCATTTTGTGCTGCTCGTCGGCGGAGGTGTGGCCCTGGGCGGAGGTACGTTTCTCGCCCTTGCCTTGACCCGCCGCGTGTTGCAGCCGCTACACCGTATGGCCGGCGTGAGCTGGACCATCGCCGGCGGCGACCTCTCTCGGCGTTTTACCGGCCCCGCCGGCAGTCGGGAGGTGGCGACGCTGGCCCGCAACTTTAACCATATGATTGATCGCCTGGAAGCCAGTTTGCGCTCCCAACAGCGTTTCACGGCGGATGCTGCCCACGAGTTGCGCACGCCCCTGACAGCCCTGGGCGGCAACGTCGAACTGCTGCTCCTGGGCGCCGACGAGGGCGATCCGCAACGTGTGCAGAAGGTGCTGCGCACCATGGATCTGGAAATTCAACGGCTCACCCGCCTGGTCAACGACCTCCTGCAGATCTCACGGGTGGAGGGGCAGACCCATCTCCAACTGGCCCAGGTCGACGTCGCCGCCCTGCTGCGCGATGTTGCCACGGAGTTACGGCTGGTGGGGCCGCACGCCATAATCGAAGTGCGCGCCGACGGGGTGCTGCCGGTCGTAGGCGACCGCGACAAGTTGAAGCAAGTGTTGATCAACATTGGCGATAACGCCTTGAAGTTCACCCCTCCGGGCGCCACCGTCACCATGACTGCAGCGCGAATGGGTAATACCGCGCGCTCGCGCATCACCGACTGCGGGCCCGGCATCCCGGCGGCCGATCTGCCGCGCATCTTCGACCGCTTTTACCGGAGCGACGCCTCGCGGGCCCGCATCAGTGGCGGCATGGGCCTCGGGCTGGCCATCGCCAAAGCGATCGTAGACGCGCACCAGGGCAGCATTGTCGCCAGCAGCATCGCCGGTCGTGGCGCAACCTTCACGATTGACCTGCCCTTGGATGCTAACGCCCAGGTCGTTGTGCCCCGCATCGTATCCGGCACCCCGGCACGCAAGGATGGCGTACCCTCGCTCGTCAACGGCGTTATCGCCTCAGCCCGCCGAGACAAGGTGCGCTGAGGCGGCGATCACCAGGGCTTGGCGATCGGTGCAAGGTTTCTTCATTGGTTGCGTGCCGTACCATTGAGTGTAGGGGTGAGCATGCAGGCTTGCATCATGTAGCCTTACATGATGCAAGCCTGCATGCTACGGTAACGGCATGGCCAGACCGCTCATCAATCGGGATCGCGAACTCGCCGCGTTAGAGGCGAGCGCAGACGCGTTGGGGGGTCAGCTAGTCATCGTCTGGGGGCACCGTCGAACCGGCAAGACGTACTTAGGGCTCCCGGAGAAATAAACCTTACAATTCCCTTCGTGGGAGGCTGGCGGCGACTGTAGGGAGGGTAGCATAGGGGCTGGCGCGAGGAGGGGCGTGCGGCCGTGAATGAAGGCGAACAGGTC
>JBPCLN010000186.1:0-17940 GCA_051003235.1 Chloroflexota bacterium
GGACACCGCGGTATTGTCCACCATGACGTCGACGTGCCCATAGGTGTCGAGCGTCGCCGCCACAATCTTCCGGGCGCCGGCGGCCGCGCCCAGGTCGGCCGCCAGAAAGGTGGCCTCCCCGCCGGCCTGGCGGATCGCCGCCTGCGTTTCTGTGCCTTGTTGCTCCTGGCGATCGGCGATCACGACGCGCGCTCCTTCGGCGGCGAAGAGCACCGCAATCGCGCGGCCGATGCCCGACGCCCCGCCGGTGACGACGGCGACGACCCCCTCCAGACGTTCCACGTTACTGTGCCTTTCACCTGCTTCGGCAATTCTGGTGTATGGTACCTGTCAGGTTCGGCACAGCGGTAGTGATCGTTGGCGCCGGCGGGATGAAGGACGGAGGACCATCGCATGTCGGAACGCCCGACGGGAGTACGGATGCTGCGGCCGAATCTGGACGGGTTGGCGCCGCTTGAGCCGGTGCTGGCGGCATGGCCTGCCGCCTATACGCTGCGCACCTACCAGCCCGGTGACGAAGCGGGCTGGGCGACACTCATGAACACCGGGGACATGGGCCATTGGGATGCGGAAACGACGCGCGAAAAACTTACCGGGCATCCGTATCCGCAGTTCGACCCGGCCGGGCTATTCATGGCGACCTACGGCCCCAAGCAGACGATTATTGGCTCCGCCTGCGCCTGGCTGGTCGATCCGACCCAGACGGAACTGGGCACGCTGCACATGGTCTGCGTCCTCCCCGAGCATCGGGGTCTCCGGCTCAGCCACGCCGTCTGCCTGGCCGTGCTTCACCGCTTCCGGGAGCGCGGCTTCCAGCGTGTGAATCTGGACACCGGCAGCCAGCGCAAGGGCGCCGTGAAGGTGTACCTGGAGCTCGGCTTTCAACCGCTCTATCAGCAACCGTGGCACCCGGAGTTGTGGCAGGAGATCGTGGAAGCCCTGAACTGGCGGCAGCCACTCGTGCCGGTGGCGGAGCAACCTGAACGCAAATGTGCCACGAATCAGGCTTGATTGGAAAACTGACAGGCTCCTTGACGGCACCCGCACCCGGTGCCATGCTGACCAATATGTATTTACCAAGCATGCAGGTCACCGACCAGGTGGCGCTCGTGACCGGTGCCGGAAGCGGTATTGGCCGAGCGATTGCCCTGGCGCTCGCTGAGGCCGGCGCGCACGTCGTTACAACGGAACTGCCGGAGCAGCTTGCGCGAGCGGTCCTGGTCAGCGACCAGATCAGGGGCATGGGGCGCCGGAGCCTGGCGCTGCCACTCGATGTGACCGACGTCCCGTCCATCGGGCCGTTCGTCGCCACGGTCCAACGGGAACTGGGCCGGCTGGACCTGCTGGTGAACAATGCCGGCGTCCAGGTCGCCCGGCCGGCCCTCGACGTGAGCGAAGACGATTGGGATCGCGTCCTTGACGTGAATCTGCGCGGGGTCTTCTTCTGCGCCCAGGCCGCCGGCCGCGTCATGGTGGCTCAACGCCATGGCCGGATCATCAACGTCGCCTCCCAGAACGGTGTCGTCGGCTACTTCAACCGCGCTGCCTACTGCGCCGCCAAGGCCGGGGTGGTGAATCTCACTCGGGTGCTGGCCATCGAGTGGGCGCCCTACAACGTTCTGGTCAATGCCGTCGCGCCGACCTTCGTACGGACGCCGATGGGCGAGCGCACGCTCAGCGATCCGGCCGTACGCGACGATATTCTGCGGCGTATCCCGCTGGGTCGCGTTGCCGAGCCCGAGGACGTGGTCGGCGCCGTCGTTTACCTCGGCAGTCCGGCGGCGGCGATGGTCACCGGCCATACTTTGCTGGTCGACGGCGGCTGGACCGCCTGGTAGGAGGGACTACGTGGCAAACAGGCCCGACTCCCTGGCGACCGACCAGGACGTGGCATGGACACCGGCGCCGAGCCAGGCTGCCGTCACCCGCCTGGCCGGCTTCATGCGCCGGTTGGGCGTAGCCGACCTCCCGGCGCTCCAGATACGGGCGCGTGACGACCCGCAGCAGTTCTGGGCTACTGTCGCCGCCGACCTCGGCATTCGCTGGCGTCGGCCGCCCGACCGCTGGCTGGATACCACGGCCGGCCTGCCCTGGAGCCGGTTTTTCGTCGGCGCGCGCTGGAACTACGTCGCCGCGGCGCTTGGAGGGGGAGCCGGAACGGAGCACACGGCGCGGACGGCCGTCCTCTGGGAGGGAGAAGACGGCGTCACCGCCCGCCTCAGCTACCGGGAACTGGCAGCGCAGGTCGAGCGCGCTGCCGGCGCGCTGGCCGCCCTCGGTGTCGCAGCCGGCGATCGCGTCGGCATCGCCTTGCCGATGTTGCCGGAGACCGTGGTGGCAGTGCTGGCCTGCGGCTACCTCGGCGCCATCTACACGCCGATCTTCTCCGGCTCCGGTGCGCCGGCTCTGGCCGACCGACTGAACAACTGCGCGGCGAGGCTGCTCATCACCGTCGACGGCTTCTTCCGTCGTGGCCAGATCGTGCCCTTCAAGGAGACGGCCGACGATGCCGTCCGGCGATGCCCCAGCGTAGAGCATACGCTGGTCATCCGGCGGTGTGGACAGCAGATACCCTGGCGACAAGACCACGACGTCTGGTGGCACGAGGCCCTTGGCGCCCAGCACGCCGGTCATCGGGAGCCGGCGGACACGGCGGCGGGCGACCCCTTCTTGTTGATCTACACGTCCGGCACGACGGGGCCGCCAAAGGCAACCGTTCACGTCCACGCCGGCTTTCCTTTCAAGGCCGCGCAGGACCTGGCGCACTGCTTTGATCTCCGTTGCGATGACCGGCTGTTCTGGTTCACCGATCTCGGCTGGATGATGGGCCCCTGGGCGATCTGCGGCGCCCTGCTGCACGGCGCGACCGTTGTTCTCTACGAGGGGGCGCCCGACTATCCGACGCCGGACCGGCTCTGGGCGCTCGTCGCCCGTCACCGCGTTACGATGCTGGGGATGGCGCCGACCCTGGTGCGTTCGCTGATGCGCTTCGGCACAGCGCCCCTGGCCAGGTACGATCGCTCCAGTCTGCGTGTGCTTGGTTCGAGCGGCGAACCCTGGAACGTCGACCCGTGGTGGTGGTATTTCCGGGAGGTAGGCAATAGCCGGCTGCCGATCGTGAACTACAGCGGTGGCACCGAGGTCTCCGGTGGCATCGTCAGCGGCAACCTCATCAGCCCGCTCAAGCCGTGCAGCTTCGCCGGTCCCTGCCCCGGTATGGCCGCCGACATCGTGGACGCCGAAGGCCGGTCGTTGGTCGGCAGCGGCCAGGTGGGCGAACTCGTGGTGCGGGCGCCCTGGCCAGGGATGACCGCGGGCTTCTGGCACGATCCTGAGCGCTATCTCGCCACCTACTGGGCGCGCTGGCCGGAGGTCTGGGCGCACGGGGACTGGGCCCGGGCGGATGCGGACGGCTGCTGGTATCTGCTCGGTCGCTCCGACGACACGATCAAGGTGGCCGGGAAGCGGGTCGGTCCCGCCGAGGTGGAGTCGGCGGCAGTGGCCTATCCGGCCGTGGCGGAGGCAGCAGCCATCGGTGTGCCCGAGCCGGTCAAGGGCGAAGTCATGGTGCTGATGGCGGTGCTGCACCCAGCGTATCAGGCGTCGCCGGCCCTGGCCGCGGCCGTGAGTGACCATGTGGCGTTGTGGCTGGGCAAGCCGTTACGCCCCGCCAGGGTGGTGTTCGTGACGGAGCTCCCCCGCACGCGCAGCGCCAAGATCTTGCGCCGGGTGGTGCGCAGTGCCTATCTGGGCCTCCCGCCCGGCGACCTGTCAGCCCTGGAGAACCCCACGGCTGTGGAGGCGATCCGCGCCGCCGGTCAGCAGGACTAGCCGGAGGGTGCCGCCGCCAGGCGTCTTCACGGCGGTCGCCCTACCGAATCATCCCTCGGGCGGTGATCGGAAAGATTGCCTCGACGTTACCGTCGCGGTGCGCTGCCACGCAGTCGTGCAGGTTGGTCGTGCCGCAGGCGTGGTTGGGGATGATCCGCAGTTTCTCGCCCACCTTCGGCCGTCGCCCGCTCTGCTCCGTACTCAGGACCCCGTGCTCTTCGTTCATGTGGTGCAAGAAGACGTCGGGATATTCGAGCACGGCGCCGTTGTGCCCATCGGCCTGCAACGCGTCGTTGGTGAAGGTTTTGGAGCCGCCGTCGACCGTCGTCCAACCGGGCGAAGCCGTACTGACGACCGTGACGAGCACTTGCATCGCGCACTGTTCGAGACTGGCTGTGCCCCGCCGCACGCAACTCATATCGTTATAGGCGTAGGTGCCCGACCGGTGCTCGGTCAGCCCGGCGGCCTTGGCGCGCTGCTGCGCCCCTGTGCCACCGCCGCTGACGATCTTCGGCGGTAACCCCGCCCGCTCGAGTTGCCCGCGCGCCTCCAGTAGAATTGGAGTAACATGCTCCGTTGTTGGATAGCACATGAGGCCCTCGAACGCCAGATTCGGCTGGTCGTCGATCTGCCGGGCCAGCACCACCGCCTCGGCAGCGGTCTGTACGCCCGCCCGGTGGCCGCCTGCGTCGATCTCGACGACGAGCGGCACCCGCATCCCCGCATCGGCGGCGGCGACGGCGATACCGTGGATCGTCTCCCGACTATCCACGGCCGCAATGGCGTGCGCCAGGTGCTGCAAGCGGGCCAGGCGCTCGACCTTCGGTCGCCCAACGATGTTGAAGGCGATAAGGATGTCGGTGAAGCCGGCCATGGCGAAGACCTCCGCCTCACCGACCTTCTGGCAGCAGATGCCGATGGCGCCGGCGGCGAGTTGCTTGCGCCCGAACGCTGGAATCTTGTGGGTCTTGATGTGCGGCCGACCGTTCATGCCCAACGCTGCCAGTTCCTCTTGCAAGCGGCGGATATTATCCTCCAATATCGTCAGATCGACGAGCATAATCGGCGTATCAAGTTCACTGATATGCATCCCAGGCCCCTTCACTGATCCCTACGCGGTAGCGGTTGGCGATTCACCTTGTCCTGGCGTACGCTGCCGGCGCGGCAGTACGCCATTCCCGCCGGGCAGGAGCATCGTCCGGCCCTCCAGATCCCGCTCCACTGCCGTCCGCTGCAGCTCAATCGCGTGGTACTCACCGCCTAACCAGGGCGCAAGCTGGTCGGCATAGTGGGGGCTGCCCGGCTGGCCGGAGTTGCCGGCATTCTGGACTGCCCAGAAGCGCTCCGGTTCGGCAAAGTCCACTACCAGGCGGTATTCTGAGCCGCTCGCCGCCGCGAAGGGCGGGCTGCCAACGCCCGTGTTGCGCACTGTGTCGGCTCCGCCGCTCACCGGCGCCGGGCCGACATCAAACACCGCAGCGGTGGCCGTGGTGCTGAGCGGATGTTGCCAGTGGGCCTGGTGGACTTTGCCCCAGCGCCAGTGGTCCAGGTCGGGGCCGAAACGCGACCGGGCGAGCGTCACCGCCGCACCGGCCACGGCCTGCAGTACGGCTTGCTTGTCGTCGCCGAACCAGGGCAGGTCATCACGCTCCAGCAACTGAGCGGCGGGGCCACTCTGGCCCTTGACGAGCGCCACTAGCCGCGCCGGGAAGCGGGCGGCGGCGACCCGCTCCTGCCACAGGTGCATGAACGTCCCAAATATGGCCGGCGCCGGGCTCTCCAGCGTGTAGCGGTAATCCCAGGCCGCCAGGGTATCGCGCAGGAGATGGACGTCGGGATCTTTGCTTCCCGCCAGGGCGCGCAGGAGCGGCGGACAAAGGCGCTCGGCCCGACAACCCTTTACGTCATTCTGTAAGGCAATCAGGCGTGATCGGTCGATGAGCGTCGCCCCTCCCAGTGCTTGCGCGATCCGCTGACCTCGATAGCCGGCCGCCCACGCTCCGTAGAACGGGTACGGGTAGTCGTCGGCCACGACGCGCTGGTTGGCGCTGGCAACGTAGCCGCGCGGCGGGTCCTCGAGCCGGGGTAGCCCCTCGAAGGGAACGTAGCGCTGCCAGGCGTCGTCCGGCGCGTTCGCCCGGCGGAAGCCGCGGGCGGGGCGAGCACGCACGGGCACCCGTCCGGCACACTGATAGCCGACGAAGCCGGTCTGGTCGGCATAGCCGAAGTTGAACACCGCCACGGACCAGTCGGTCAGGGCGGCGCGGAAGGCCCGCCAGTCGCGGGCACGACCGAGCGCCAGCAACGCACGTACGTCATCGAGATGCTCCTGACCGACCCAGCGCAAGGAGAGGGGTGGGTCACCACCTTCGGCGACCGACGGCAGGACCTCGTTCATGATCGGGCCGCGGACGGTGGAGCGCAGTTGGTGACGGCGGGGCTCCTCGCCGCGGACGGTAATCGCGATGTCCTGCTTCTCGAACTGCCGCCATGTCGTGCCGTCGCGATAGCGGCTCTCATCATTCGGCGGTATCTCCTCGATATAGAGGTCGCGTGTCGAGGCGGCGTTGTTGGTGATGCCCCAGGCGATGGCGCCGTTAGCGCCCCACCAGAGGCCGGGCGCGCCCGGGTGCCCGGCGCCGGCCACGTTGCCCTCGGGGCCGTGCAAGGCATACTCGTACCAACTGGACGGCAGCCAGAAGGCCTGGTGCGGATCGCTGCAGAGGAGGGCCTTCCCGCTCGTCGTGCGGCGGCCGGACACCGCCCAGTTGTTGCTGCCACGGTTGTCGCCCATGCCGGCGAGTGTTTCGGTCAGTGACGTCAGCGTACCTGTCGCGGGTGGGTAGGGGCTGCCGGCGGGGACGATGCGCTCCTCCGACGCCTCCGGAGTGAGATAGGCGCGACGCAGCTCCTCATCTGGTAACAGGCGCGCCGCTTCCGCCACTACCAGATTTTCCAGCCGTCCATTGAGCGACCACCAGATGCCGCGCAGAATCGCCAGGACATCGCGCACGCTGAATGGCTCCGGCTCGTAATTCAGGAGGATGAACTCGATGGGCAGGTCCTTTCCGCAAGCCTCGACCTGGCGATTGATCCCGGCGACGAAGGCATCGAGGACGCCGCGGGTTTGTTCGTCGACGCGATCGACTTCGGCGCCGGCGATGCGATCAATGCCGACGAGGCGATGCGTGAGGTCGGACCGCAGGTAACTCGCTCCGAGCACCTCCGCCTGGCGGCCCAGCGCCCGCCGCCGCAGCCGATCGATCTGCCAGAGGCGATCCTGGGCCATGGCAAAGCCGAGCCCAAAGTAGCAATCGGCCACAGTATTGGCGCAGACATGCGGCACACCGGCCCGATCGCGCAGGATCTCCGCCGGCTCGCCTACCGCCGCCTGCAGACCACAGTCGGCTGGCGGCAGCCGTCGGCGAAGATAGGCAGCGCAAGCAGCCGCAAACTCGTCGCTGGTTATCCCTGCCGCTCGGCATACCTCCTCAGCAGAGTGCTCCCCGCATAAGGCGGTGAGCAGGGCCTGATCATCCAGCATGGGAACTCCTCCCGCGGTGTGCCGAGGCCTGACAAGGTATCCCGTGCCGGCCGGCTGGGCAGCAGCATGGCATGCCGGGCGACAGCGTGCAAGGGCGGCCGGCCCCACCTGCCTCAAACTGAGAGCGGTCCGGCCTGCTATCCTCCGCGTCACTGGGCAGCGAACGAGCAAGGCGCGGCAAGATCAGAGACGGTGATAGACAGGAGGTCGGCTTGGCTGGAACACTACGAGGGATCATCCCAATCGTCTATACGCCGTTTGACGCCGCCGGCGCCATCGATGAAGCGGTCGTGCGCCGGCTCGTCAACCACCTCCTCGCGGCGGGCGCGCACGGCCTGGCCGCCGTCGGCGGCGCGAGCGAGTGCCACAAACTCAGCACGGAAGAGCGCTCCTGGTTGGCCGGGATTGTGATCGACGAGGCGCGCCAGCGCGTCCCCGTCATCGTTGGCGTCTCTGCAGCGACTACCGCCGTCGCGGTCATCCTTGCTCGGCAGGCGCAAGTGCTGGGCGCGACCGCCGTCTTCGCCACGCCGCCGACCGAGGGCGATGGCGACCTGCCCGTGCTCCGCCGGCACTTCGGAGCACTCGCCCAGGCAACCACCCTCCCCTTGATCCTGCAGGATGCTCAGATCACGGTGGCGCCCGGCGACATCGCCACGCTGGCAGCAGAGGTGCCGGCGTTGCAGTACGTGAAGGAAGAGGCCGCCGACTCCGGTCATCGGATTACAGCCCTCCGTCGGTTGGCGGGCGACCGCCTCGGCATCCTCTCCGGCGGTTCGTACCTGCTAGACGACTTGGCGCGTGGCGCGCAGGGTGCAGTCCCAGGCAGCGTCGGCGTGGCCGACCTCGCTCGCGCCTACACCCAATTTCAAGCGGGTCATCGGCTAGCAGCGCGAGCGTCCTTCAACCATTTCTTGCCGCTGTCCTTCTGGCGTCGCCAGTTTCCCTTGCTCGGCGCCAAGGAAGTGCTGCGCCGTCAAGGCGTCTTCAAGGTGGCCACTCTACGGGAGCCGTCCGGCCAGACCCTCGACGAGCATGACCACCAGGAGTTGACTGCTCTGCTCCTTGCGATGGGGCCGCCGTATTGAGCCGTTGCGCTGCTCGGTTCCGCCCGCAGGCCGCCGGCAGGATGACCTACAGCAGTCAGAGCGGGGCGGCACCGCCTAGGCGACGGCCCTACCCCCTCTCTTTGCTCGCTTCGGCAACGAGTGATCCTGTCATCAATGACCGTAGTGTAGTCGCTGCTACTGCGGATGGACCTAGGCCCGCTGGAGTTTCTGGCATTGGGTAGAGTAACGCCAAGCATTAGAGGGGTGTCCCTGGGTTGAAATGAGGTGGATTAATCGAGGAAGCCTTACACCGTTTCATTGAGGTAGAGCATTGGCAAATCGCTCTCATTGAAGACCGCGTGGAGCAAGCTGACGCCGGTAACTTCGCCAGCGATGAGGAAGTCGAGCGCGTCTACGCCAAGTTCAACGTACCGCGCCGCGAGCATGTTACGGACTGATGCGCCGGCATTGGCTTCAGCTCGCCCTCGCCGATTTGGAGGGCATCGGTAACTATTTTGGTTTGAATAGTCCGATCGCCACCAATGGCCAGGCCGGCAACCTGCCGGTTCATCCCTGCCGGAGGTGAGTCGTGCCACCGGCGCGCCGGAAGGCGGACGGCGTGAGCCCGCTGTGCCGGCGAAAGAGCGTCATGAAGTGATGGACGTCCGGATAGCCGCTTAGGCGGGCCACTTCCTTCAGGGAGAGTTGCTGGCCCAGGAGCAACTGGGCCGCGATTTCCAGACGGATGGTGGTGAGACAGCGCATGATCGGCGTGCCGGTAGCGGCGCGAAACAGGCGGTTGCTGTGGCGCTCGCTCAGGTGAACTTGCGCCGCCACATCGCGGAGGGAGATTGTCCGGTGGTAGTTGTCGCGCAGGTACCAGCGGATGGTCTGCACGAGCGCCTCGTCCGTGCTGCGCGCCGGCGGGTCGTGGGGCCACGGTAGAGCGGCAACGTCTACTACCGCCCGCGCCGCATCCAGGATGAGCTTGACGATCAGCCCGTCCACGATCTCCCCATAGCCCGGCTGCCGCTGGACGATCTCCTCCGTCAGGAGGTCCAGCGTCTGCGGCATGCCGCCGGCCGGGCCGCAGACGCGACATGGCGATGTGATGAAGGCGTGCAGGAGCGCGTCGGCAGCGCCGCCCACCGGCCGTTGGTCCTGCTGCGGTAGCAACGTGTACGACCAGAAATAGATGCCCAGGGCGTCGTCGTTGGTGGCGATGATCTCGTGCGGCTCTCCCGGGTGGGCGACGAACACATCCCCCGCGCCGACGGCATGTTCTGCTCCCAGGATTCGGAAGGCGCCGCGCCCCTGGAAGGCGTAACAGACCTCAAAGAAAGAGTGGCTATGCAGGTAATTCCGCCACGGCTCCGCCGGAATGTGGCCCCAGTGCAGCAATTGACCGGAATAACTACCAATGTGGAAGGCCGGGGACAGGACGTTGAGGTCCAGGAAGCGCTGGCGCGGTACTGCCGAGCGCGCTGCCGGCGACCCTTCAAGCCGGGCCGCAGTTGCTTTGCTGTCCGCCACGGCATCCAATCTGCTGGTCTCCCCTTGAAGTGTCGAAGGCCGATACGCGCGCCCATCATCACGGCGAACGTCCGGTGGCCGGAATGCCGCTACCAGCAGAGCGTCTCGCCGCTTGAGCATACGGTTTCAGCGGTGTACATGTCCATTTTTTAAACAAGGGTGTCCGCACGCTTCATTGTCGACGGTCGTTAGCAACGGGACAATGGCGGTGATGGCGCCACCGGGGCAGGAGTCGCCGGGGCGGACGGAGCGATGCCAAAGAATTGGAGCGAAACGATGTTGACGCGCGAACAGACCGAGTTTTTCCACGAACACGGCTATCTGCGAATCCCGTCGGTATTTAATAAGGAAGAGACAGCGGCGCTCTCGCAAGCCTTGGATTGGGTGATCGCCACCTGGGCGACCCGCTCCGCGGGGTGGAGCGGCCCCTGGCGGCAGCAGTACATGACCCCGGAGATCGAGAAGAAGTCGCAGCTTGTGGCGCTCCACGACCTGCAGTACTACTCCGGCGAGTGGTGCCGGGCCGTCGCCAACCCCTTCCTGGCAAGCGCTTTGTCCGACCTGCTGGGGCCGAACGTCGAACTGCACCACTCCACGTTGCACGTCAAGCCGCCGGAAACCGGCCACCCCTTCCCCATGCATCAAGATGATCCGTTTTACCCGCACACTGATGGGCGCTACGTGGATTGCCTCGTCCACCTGGACGACACCTTCCACGAGAATGGCGAGATCCGCTTCTTAGATGGCTCGCACAAGCTGGGGAAGCTGGAACACATCACGCGCACTGAGGCAGGGCCGTGCTCACCGCATTTGCCCACCGACCAGTACCGCCTGGAAGACACAGTGCCGGTACCGGCGAAGGCCGGCGATGTCGTTTGCTTCAGCATCTACACCGTGCATGGCTCCTACATCAACACGACGGATAAGAATCGCCGGCTGGTGCGTGTCGGTTACCGCGACCCGGAAAACGTGCAACTCGGCGGTCAGAGCCACGGGCGGCCCGGCCTGCTGGTGCACGGTGAGCGACCGCGGACCGAGGGCCAGGCGGCGTTTTCCAATAAGTAACAAGGCGCGAGCGGCGAGCTTGCCGGCGTCCCGACAATGTCCGCTCTTGACAGCACAAACGTTTTCCCCTATAGTCGCGTAATCCCTAAAACGTTTGCGAAGTGTCACCCGAGGGCTATCGAGATGCCGGTCATGCTCAAAGACATCGCCCGCGAGCTGAACCTGTCCATCGCCACGGTGTCCCGCGCGCTCGACGGCTACGAGAGCGTCGCGGTCGAGACCAGGCATCGCGTGCGAGCCGCCGCGCACCGGCTGGGCTATGTCCCCGATTCCAACGGTCAGCGCTTGCGCAAAGGGCGGACCGACGCCATCGGCTGTGTCATGCCGACTTTTGGGCCGCGCTTTTCCGATCCCTTCTTCAGTGAGTTGCTGGCGGGCATCGGTAATGAGGCCGCCCGCGGTGGATTTGACCTGCTGGTCGCCACCGGCGCGCCCGGTGCGGAGGAACGGCAGACCTACCGGCGGCTGGTCGCCGGCCGGCGTGTCGACGGGCTGCTACTCGTCCGTACGCGCCACCAGGATGAGCGCATCAAGTATCTGGCCAGCCGCAACTTCCCCTTCGTGGCCTACGGCCGCAGCGATTTGGACCTCACCTTTCCCTACGTTGATGGCGATGGGGCGGCGGGGATGCGCCAATTGGTGCAGCATCTCGTCGAGCTCGGGCACCGACGCATCGCCTGTATCAGCGCTTCGTCGCAACTGATGTTTGTTGGTCACCGCTGGGAAGGGTACCGGCAGGCTCTGGCAGCGCATGGACTGGTGCAAGAGAATACCTTGATTCAGGAGGCGGACCTCACCCAGTTGGGCGGCCGCGTGGCCGCCCAGCAACTCCTGGCCGTACCGAACCTACCGAGCGCTATCGTCTGCTTCAACGACTTGATGGCGCTCGGGGCGATGAGGGCGGTCCAGGAACGCGGCATGGTCGTTGGACGCGATGTTTCCATCGCCGGATTTGACGACATCCCTCCGTCCGAGGTCGCCCAGCCCCCGTTGACGACCGTGAGCCAGCCCATCTACGAAATCGGGGAGCGCCTCTGCGGCATGTTGCTGCGCCTGCTGCGCGGAGAGACCTTGGAACAACCTCAGGTGCTCTTGACCCCCCAATTGGTGGTGCGTCAATCCACCGGGATCGCATAAAACCGGCTGCTCATGGTGACTCGATGACCGTTTGCATTCGGCGCGCAGTAGCGTCGTCGTTGGTGTTCGCCGGCGGCTTCGCGCTGGTCTTTCCATCGCTCGCCTTCATCTTCTTTATGCGCCGCTATCTGCTGAACATGTGGGGGCGGCATTCGATAGGTAGGGGGCAATGGCTGATATCAGGATCAAGCAGGTCGGCGCTGCGCGGCACGGCAGTGGTGCTGGGCATCCGGGCGGAGAACATTGAAGCGGTGCCCCACGCCGTTTCAGCTTGGTACTGCCGGATATCATCTTCACATGTCACATCGACGGGCTAGCGGCAATAGAGAAAGGGTGACAACAGCATGGTCGTAGCGCCTGCTCAACCGGAAGCATCGACCCGTTACAGCATTGACGATCTGGACCAATTTCCGGACGACGGCAAGCGACGCGAGCTGGTGCATGGAAGGGTTGTGGAGTGGGAAGTGACGACAGGCTATCACGGCTGGATGCTGGCGGCGCTCACGCACCTGTTGCGAAGCCATGTCATGGAGCGACGCCTGGGGCTGGTCGAGGCTGCTGATTCCTTGATCATGATCCAGGGGAGCCGCTATGACGCACGGGGCCCGGATGTCGCCTTCTTTGCTCGTGGCCGTATTCCGCGGGATCTCAAGGCGCCGGCATCGGCCACTGCTCCCGATTTCGTTATTGAAATCCTATCACCTTCGGACCGGGCAGTGGACGTTCAAGAGAAGGTGCTCGACTGGCTCCGGGCCGGCGTACGCCTCCTCTGGTATGTGAACCCGGAAACCGGGACCACGACGGTGTATTACGGCGGTCGCGTGCACGGCGTCGGCGCGGAGGAGGTGCTGGACGGCGCCGATGTGGCGCCCGGCTTCTCCGTCCGGCTCCGCGACCTTTATGATGAACTGGAAGCGCTGCAAGGGGAAGGTGAATAGCTCGTTGCCGACCGGGTATAGGCCAGACTATCCGCCGGACGATCGGCTTCCGCCGCGGGCCAGTCGAAGACGTCGAAGACTTGCGGGGCGAGGTCGGGGGGCGGCGGCAGGTAGCGGTTGGCTCGGACCATCGCCTCGACGTAGTCGAAGATCGCGATAACTTGCTCTTCGCCGGTGATGGAGTGGAACCAGACCTCTCGTCCGGCGAAGAGGAGTAACGCTACGTTCGAGAGAGCGCACGGGCCGAGGCAGCCGCCGAGCGAGAGATGGACCCGGTGGCGGATGCGCCGCCGCACCCACTCCTGATGGTAGAGCTCGACCGGCACCGGCGCGTGGCCGCGCTCGGTGTGTCCGCAACAGCAGCCGCTCGCGCAAACGAAGAGTTGGCCGGGGCGCCGGAAGACGTTGATCGGTTCCCCGTCGGCGCGCCGGACGATGTTCCGCGCGCGGGAGGTGTGCGGCGAGCGTGTCAGGCTGGCGATTGCGTCTGAAGTGGTCTCGTAATGCTCGTGCGCGTCGTTGATGCCGGTGACGAATTCCGCGGTGCGCGCGTCGAGTTCCTCGGCGGTGAGCACGCCCGTGTCCAGAAGGTGGCGCTCGAACGACGCGAGCCAGCGCTCGTAGTAGCCGGAGGTGTCCCCGTGCTCCTCGGCCGCGGCGATCTCGGCGACGAGGCGGTCGCGGAAGGCCTCCCAGTCGGCCACCTGGTTGTCACTCAGCGCGACCGCCATCCCGAAGATCCGCCCTTCCCAGGGGGCCGCGAAGACCAGTTCGCCGTTCTTACGCGGCACGGCCAGATCGTCGCCCAGGTCCTCGATGCGTTGGTCGCTCATTACCGCTCGCTCTCGTCTGCTACTCGGCGGCAACGCCGGACGGCGCCAGCGCGCGCACCTGCGCCACGCCGATCATGGCGTCACGCGTGACCAGTGCCGCGAGCTCCGCCTCGGTCATCCCCTCGGCGCCGGCCGGGCGCATCGGGAGCACCATATAGCGCAGTTCCGCGCTGCTGTCCCAGACATGCACTGTGACCGCCTCGTCGAGCTCCAGCCCGAACTCGCTCAGCACCGCGCGCGGCTCGATGACGGCGCGCGAGCGGTAGGCGAAGTCCTTGTACCAGGTCGGCGGCAGCCCGAGCACCGACCAGGGGTAGCAGGAGCAGAGGGTGCAGACCACCATGTGGTGATCCGTGGGCGTGTTCTCCAGGACGAGGAGGTTGCCGCCGCCGGGGAGGCCCAGCTCCGCGATAGAGCCACCGTTCCGGAGCAGCCGCTCCTTGAAGGCAGGGTCGACCCAGGCGCGCGCTACGACTCTGGCCCCCTTCAACGGGCCAATATCCCGCTCGTACTCGCTGATCCGCTCGTCGACAACTTCGGCCGAGAGCAGCCCCTTCTCGATCAGGAGCGATTCGAGGGCCTTGGTGCGGAGCGCCACATAGGGTTCTTGCTCCGGGTCGCTCTGCAGCGGCATCGCGCCTATCCTTTCTGCGATGGCCCGCGGGCAGCCATCGCGCGTTCGGGTTTCAGGACTGGACAGCCTCGAGGTAACTCTCCCACAGGTCGAGGTAGACCGCCTCGCGGGGCTCGCTTGATTCCCCCCACAACTCGCGGCCCTCGAAGCGGACGTTGTAGACCATCTGTGGCTGTTGGCCCAGCCCGTGCGCATTCGTGTCGGGGAAGGTCTGCGGCCCGTGTAGCAGGTGGATCACCCCCCGCTTCCCGCGTGCGTACCGTGGAAGCCGGGTATGGCCGCGCGGGTGAATATTGCGCGTCACCACCGCATCGCCCAACGCGAATTGCGGCGCACCCGGCGTCGGTGACTCCGGCAACGATTCCTGCGCCAGCGGCGGGAGGGTGACACTACTCGCGCGCGGCGTGTCGGCCTGGGTATGCTCGCGGAGGAACGCGACCCGCGCGTCCAGCTCGTCGCTGCTGATGAATCCCTGCTGAATCAGGTTGTATTCAACCGACGCAAGCCAGCGTTCGAAGTACGTCGCCCGTAGATACTGTGCCGGTTCCATGCGCTCGATGCCGTAGCGGAAGGCATCGAGATTGAAGTACCCCCGGTCCCGCACGAGGGTCGTACCTGCCCGGACATGCGCCTCCCAGGTGGCGCGGAAGAGCGGCTCGTTGTCTTCGCGCTCAATCGACCCGAAGCCGTGCATGCCCCCGAGATCGTGGACGCCGTTCATCGCGCACCTCCCTCCGGCCACGGCAGCAAACGAGGCAGTGCGCGGACTCCGGAGTACTCCCGTTGTTGCCATGCCGGAGCTGCCGTCACTGCCTGCTCCCCTCTGATATCGTTGCTCCACGTGCGGCTTCTAGGCTACCGCGCCAACAACGCTCACGCAAGAAGGTGTCGTCAGGCACGGCAATTCTTCTGAGGGGTCTCCACGCAATGCCAGCCGGTGCCTCTCCCCTTTTCGCTGGCGCATCATCAGTCCCTCGTCAACGCTTCCGGCTGGGCAGTGGACGGCACCGCATAGATGTTGGACGCGAAGCGCGCTGTCATTGGGTGCTGGTATGTGCGGCCTCCGGTAATCGTTGCCAGACCGGTGCAGCACCCGTCGCTGTGCCGAACTCCGGCGCGTCGGCATCGGTGCCGGCCCACAAGCGCGCGCCTGCCTGGCGGCTCTCTGTTGCCAGTGCGGCGTTGCCCCGACCAGCGTAGGCGCGGCCCAGCCAGAAGCGGTCGCGGGCCGACTCGCGGCGACCCAGCCGGCGGCGCAGCAGCGCCTCCGCTTCGTCGTGGCGGCCGGCGCGCAGCAGCGCTTCCAGCAACGTCTCCTCGAATACCTCGCGTTGAGCGTTGCTACCGCCGATCCGCACTACCTCCCCGGCGACGGGCGAGAGCAGGCGGACGGCGCCGTCGTAGTCACCCCGCGCAAAAGCGCCAATGCCCTCCATCAGCGGCACGCTGACGCTGCTCGCCGGCGCATTGCCTTTGGCGGCCACTACCCGCACCTGTTGTTCCAGCGCAGCCAGCGCGTCCAGGTCGCCAGCGCCGGCATAGGCAAAGGCGGCATGCGTCGCCATGAAGGCCATCGCCGGCTTCGGCGCTTTATGCTGGACGACGTCCTGGACCGCTTGCCAGGGAAGCGAGGCGGGCGTGGAGCCGTAGAGCCGGCAGCGCCAGAGTAAGGACGCAGCATCAAACAGTTGCGAGATGGAAGAGTCTGCACCGCGACTGCCATGCTCGAAGCGTTCCAGGGCACGCTGATACTGTCCCGAGGTGTTATCAAAGAGCGCCAGATGCCAGGTGAAGTGACAGTGCTGCGGCGCTCCTGATGGGTAGGGCGCCATCCAGCCGTCCAGGAAATCCAGTCCGGCGCTGTGGTCGTTGGTCTCATAGAAGACGTGAGCCAGCCCGTGCGCGGCCACGCCATTGCGCGGGTACAGCGTCAGTGAGCGTTCGGCGGCGCGGCGTGCGGCAGCGAGTTGATCGGTTTCCTGGAGGTGCATGCGGAGCATGCCCAGAAACCACCAGTCGTCGTAGGCGTCCTGGTGCTGTTGGAGCAAGGCCAGACCCTGCTCCAAGCGGTCATTTTGTTGAGCGAAGGCGAACGTCGCCAGCATCAGTATGGGCGTGTCACGCGGGAACTCCGCCACGTGTTCTCGGGCCAGCGTTTTGGCGCGGTCCATATCGCCGGTGACCTGCGCGGCGATTACCTCGACGTGCTGCTGCTCACGACGGGAGATGCCACCAGTGAGGGCACGGGCGCGCTCGGCGCTGGACTTGGCCTCCGCCGGTCTCCCCTCAAACATATGCCTCAACGCCAGCCGAGCGTGGGGCAAGGCAAAGCCTTCGTCAGCCTGCATCGCTTTCGCCAGCAGCTCTTCTCCTCCCAGATTCCCTGAGTCGAACAGGGCGACCGCCTCGACGTAGCGCTCAGCGGCGACCCTGGACGATGTGGATAGCGCCAGCCCATAGCGATCCGTGAAACCGCTCATCAATGACCTTCCTCTCTTCCCCGTGCGACTCATCCGGCATGCGGAAACTGGTCACCAGAGCCATTCGCTTGCGCTGCACCTGTGCGTCTCTCGCCGCCGCGCATGCACGCATCTTCCGCGACCGAGCGCCTGCTGCCCACGGACAATGCGTACAGTTACCCGTACAATGTGGCACCCCAGTCCCACTTCCATGGCGCAGACCAACATGTCATTACCGACGTCTCCTGGAGCACACCATCCGTCCGTTAGTCTTCGCTCAGGCCGGCCTCGTCCAGCGCCACCATTCAGTTCTTCTCGGCCCACAGATGTTGCGCTGGACGGCCGGCATGATCATGACTGTGGTGGCGAACTCAGGCCTTCCACCTGCCCGTAAACGTAGCTGTTGGCGAAATCGGGGTGCGTCGCGCCGCCGGCCCACTGTGCCTTCCGGCTTCGGATCGGATCATTATTCCGGCTAAGGGTTGGACGGGTCCTCTTGAGCGGGGACGGCCGCTTGTCGGCCAGTGTGACGAAATTGCGGTTTAGGGCTGGACGGAGGAACAAAACAGGCCGATTTCACTGGACGGAAGAACTCCAAGTGCGGCACGCTCGCTCCAGAGGGGAGAAGCAATAAGGCGGTATACACCTCCTTGCGCGTTCGTTTTTGCCTCCGGAGCAATCTTTGCAGTTAGCGGCTGGACGGAGGAATTTCCGGCTTATCCCCGGACCCAGTCCAAACTGGAACTGGAAAGCATATGGAGAGCTGTCAAATTACGGCTGCATATGGGTTCTCCGGCACTTTTGCTGCGGCGCTGGGAGGCGGCATCAAGGTGGATGGAGCACCCGCACAGCCGTAATTTGACACTCCAGCCACGCCCGATCCACCCGTACGTTGCCAAGCCCTGAAAACAGGAGTT
>JBPCLN010000187.1:0-9672 GCA_051003235.1 Chloroflexota bacterium
CCGGCATCCTGACGGCACTCGGGCCGCAACGACGCGGTCGTCCCCCGGTCCTCTCGGCGGAGGCGGCGACGCTGGCGGCGGTCCAAGCGGAGAACGAGCGCCTCACCCGGCAGCTCGCCGCCGCTGAGGCCATCATCGACGTCCAAAAAAAGCCTCCGCACTCTTGGCGCTGACGCTGCCCAGCACGCCGTCCGGGCAACAACCATGATGGACGCGGCCGCCGTCCTCGCCCCGCAGGTGGGCGTGCAGGCTGCCTGCGCTGCGCTCGGGCTCGCCCGCGCCAGCTACTATCGTTGCCTCAGCGATTCCCGCCGCCCGGCTCCATCCCCGTGCCCTCGGTCCAAACGAACGGCAGGCCGTCTTGGACGTGCTCCACTCGCCCCGCTTCCTGGACGCCGCTCCGGCGGAGATCTATGCCACGCTGCTGGATGAGGGCACCTATCTCGCCTCGGAGCGCACGATGTACCGTCTGCTCGCTGCCGAAGATGAGAGCCGGGAACGGCGCAACCAGCGCGTCCACCCTGCCTACCACAAGCCGGAACTGCTCGCTGACGGCCCCAACCAGGTTTGGAGTTGGGACATCACCAAGCTCCTGGGACCAGTGACCTGTCGTACTACTATCTCTACGTCCTCCTGGACATCTCCAGCCGCTACGTCACCGGCTGGCTGCTCGCCGAACACGAGCAGGCGGCCTTGGCCGAACGCCTCATCGCCGAGGCCACGTCCAAACAGCAGATCCCCGCCGGCCAACTCACGCTGCACGCTGATCACGGCACCGCCATGACCGCCAAACCCGTCGCCTGGCTACTCGTTGACCTGGGGGTCACCAAGAGTCACAGCCGCCCCCATACCGCCAACGACCACCCCTTCTCCGAAGCCCAGTTCAAGACGCTCAAGTATCGACCGGACTTCCCCGCTCGCTTCGGCAGTCTGGAGGATGCTCGTTCGTTCTGTCGCCGCTTCTTCGTCTGGTACAACACCCAGCATCGCCACGCCGGCATCGGCTTCTTCACCCCCGAGGCCGTCCACACCGGCACGGCCTCCGATCAACACGGCGCTCGCCAGCAGGTGCTCACGACCGCCTGCGCCGCTCATCCCGAACGCTTCGTCCGGCAGTCCCCCGTCCCGCCACCGCTGCCCACTGCCGCCTGGATCAACCCGCCCCTCATTACCGCATTCAGGAGGTTGCACTCTAATATCGCTCGTGCTGTGTCTCAAACCTATTGACAGGTTCCGCACCGACTCGACAACCAGGGTCATGAAGCTGGTGTCTCCCAGCGCCTTCGTGGCGAAGAGGAGGCAAGCGCGCACGTCATCTTCCGTTAGGCCGAAGTACTCTGCCGTAATTTCAGCGATCGACACGCCGTGGGCGAGCAGGTTCAAGACGAACTCGACCGTAAGGCGAGTGCCCTTGATGACGGGCTTACCAACCATCACCGCTGGGTTCATACTGATGCGTGCCAACAGTTCCTGATCTGTCATTGTGCTGCGCTCGCTCTCACCAGTCCTTCAATGTGCTTTCCCCCAAGACTAAGTCCGAGGCCAGACGTACGCCGGAGTGTACCTTGGTTCGGAGATTGCTAAATATGGACTATGGCAACCTGTACGTCGCTCCTGTGGCTGCCGACAGATGGAGCTACAATCCCAGCGCGACAACCTGCGCCGTGGGTGATGTAGCTGTCGGTACTCATGTGCGGCGTATACTTCTCCCATGGCACGCAACCGAGGGCGCTGGAACCGACCTGACCCCTTGTCGGGTGACGCGGATGAGACCGTGGAGCTGCCGGAAGAAGAGCCACCGCAAATCCCGCAACGCGATGACGCGGTGACGCTGGAACAACTCCGTTGCGCGGAAATCGTCGCCTGCGAACAATTGCCGCAAGGCTCCAACTACAGCTTCGCGCTGGGCCTGACCAACTCCGGCCAGGACATTGATCTGCTGGCCATCTATAAGCCCCGCCGGGGGGAAGTGCCGCTCTGGGATTTCCCATCCGGGACGCTTTATAAACGCGAAGTTGCCGCCTACCTGACGAGCGCGGCGCTGGGTTGGCAGTTTATCCCACCGACCGTGGCCCGAGAAGGACCCTACGGCGTCGGCTCCGTGCAACTTTATGTCCAACCGGCCGGTGATAGCCACCTCTTTCGCTGGCGGCATGACCATCAGCCGGAGTTGATGCGGATGGCGGTTTTCGATTTCATCTCGAACAACGCCGACCGCAAGGTGGGGCACTGCCTGTTGGATAAGGAAGGGTACGTCTGGGGCATCGACCATGGCCTGACGTTCAATACGGACCCGAAGCTCCGCACCATCCTGCGCGACTTCTCCGGCAGCGCCCTCCCCGCCTGGCTGTTAGACGACGTACAACGCTTCGCCGCCTCTAACAACTTGGACGACCTGCTCGAACAACTCAAACCCTTGCTGGCAGCGGATGAAATTGCCGTCTTCGTCAAACGCCTCGAACGCGTGCTCCGGCAACGCGTCTTCCCGCGCCTGGATCGCTACGATAGCGTGCCAAGGGAGTGGTGGTGAGTAGGAGCGCCGTCCATCAAGTCCAAAAATCGTTGGACGCTCAACACGGTGACGCCCCGTTCTGTCAGGTGGCGAACAAGGTCCGCGTCTCCCTTGAGATCATCGTCCCGACTCACGAGGATGGCGGCATGACCCGCCAGGGCCGTCTCAATGACCACATCGTCTCGCGGATCCCGGCACAGTCTGACGGCGCCGCTCGTGACGATCATTTCTGCCCGGCGACGGAGTAGATCGGTGAACTCCATTACGGCTTTGGGATCCAACGGATACTTCCGGCGGATTCGAGGGCGCATGAGGACGTCGTGCAACTCGTCAAGAAGCGGTTGGCTGCTGACGAGCACAATCCTGCTCAGCACCGACATAGATGCAACGCGAGCAGGTAGCCCCCGAGGATTGAGGAGGGCCGAAATCCAAACGTTTGTGTCAACGACGACGCGAAGCATTCCGGACCCGGCGGACTTCTGCGCTGGCTAGCGTGATATCATTCTCAATTTCCGTGGAGGAAATCACCGTCGGTATGCGGCCGTGAGTACGCGTCAGGAGGCCCGTCCACTCATTGCGCCAGGTATCATCATCCCCGGCTCGCTTCTCAAGGTAGTCGTCGATTGCGCTGCGAACCAGATCAGCCATACTCTGTCGCTGCTCGGCCGCGAGATGCTTGAGCGAACGCAGTTGCCGTTCGTCTAGATAGATGTTCGTCCGCTGCATCGCGCCCCCCGTGCATTTCTCCAATGGCATCATACCTCATGATGTATGGGCCGCGTAGGCGCAGCGCTCCACAGTTTGCCACCGCAAAGCCCCTGGTATACTCTCCCCCGCGAATACAAGAGTAGGAACGAACCGTTGGCCCTAGCCCTCCTGAACCATGTCCAGCGCACCGCAGTGGAGGCGGGGGAGGGGCCGCTGCTCATCTTCGCCGGCGCCGGGTCCGGCAAGACGCGGGTGCTGACGCATCGCATCGCCTACCTGCTGAACGAACGCAGCGTGGCTCCCGAGCAGATCCTGGCCGTCACCTTCACCAACAAGGCCGCCGGGGAACTGAAGGCGCGGTTGGAGGCGCTGGCCGGCGAGCAGGCGCGGCGGCTGACCGTCGGCACCTTTCACGCTATCTGCGCCCGTTTCCTGCGCCACGATATCCACCACCTGGGCTGGGACCACCAGTTTGTGATCTACGATGAAGACGATCAACAGGCGCTGGTCAAGCAGGCGCTCAAACGGCTGGACTTGGACGAAAAACACTTCGGGCCGCGTGCCATCCTTAGCGGCATTTCCAACGCCAAGAACCATATGCAGGAGCCGTTGGTGACCGCTTCGCGCGCCGATAGCTACTTCGAAGAGGTGGTGCATCGGGTTTATCGGGTCTACCAGGAGTTGCTGCAAGAGAACCATGCGCTGGACTTCGATGACCTCCTGCTGTTTACGATGCGGCTCCTCAGCGATCATCCCAATGTGTTGCGGCGCTACCAGGAGCGCTATCGCTATATCCTGGTGGATGAGTTCCAGGACACCAATGCGCCGCAGTATCGTCTGGTGCAGTTGCTCGGTCAAGCGCACGGCAATGTCATGGTAGTGGGCGACGACGACCAATCGATCTATCGCTTCCGCGGGGCCGAAGTCGGCAACATCCTGCGCTTCGAACAGGACTTCCCCGGCGCGCGAGTGCTCAAGTTGGAACAGAACTATCGCAGCACGAGCAATATCGTCCAGGCGGCGCAGGCCGTCGTGCAACGCAACGCCACGCGGGCGCCCAAAGAACTCTGGTCGGATCTGGGACCGGGCGAGCCGGTGACGCTGGTGGAGGTCTATAACGAACAGGAAGAGGGGCAGTTCGTCGCCCGCGAAGTGGGCCGCTTGCAGGCGCGCGGCGTCGCCACTCCCGGCGAGTGCGCTGTGCTGTACCGCACCAACGCCCAGTCTCGCGCCGTGGAAGAAGCCTTTCTACAGGAAGGAATGCGCTATAAGCTGATCGGCGGCACCAAGTTCTACGACCGCAAAGAGGTGCGCGATGTGCTGGCCTACGTCCGCCTGGCCCACAATCCCGCCGACAGCCTGGCCCTGAAACGCATCATCAACGTTCCGCCACGTGGCCTGGGTCCGCGCACTCTGGCGGAACTGACTCGGGAAGCGAGCGTGCGCCGGACGCCGTTGCGCAACGTCCTGGAGCACTCGGAGGAGTTGACGGCGCTGGGGACACGCACGCTGAAGGTGGCGGGCGAAGTCCACCGGCTGCTGGCAGAGGTTCACGAAGCGGCTGACCGCTTGCCGGTACCGGAGTTGATCACCTGGCTGGTCGAACGGACCGGTTATGGCGCCTTCTTGCGCGACAGCACACCGGAAGGCGAAGAACGCTGGAAGAACGTTCTGGAGTTGCACACGGTGGCGCGCGACTTCGGCCAACTGGCGCCGCGTGCCGGCCTGGAAATGTTCCTGGAGCAGGTTGCGCTCGTCTCCTCCAGTGACGAACGCAGCGACCAGCAGGATGCCGTCACTCTGATCACGCTGCACGCCGCCAAGGGTCTGGAGTTCCCGGTCGTATTCATGGTGGGGATGGAGGAGGGGCTGTTTCCCCACGGCCGCACCCTGGATCGCCCGGACGAGTTAGAGGAAGAACGCCGCCTCTGCTACGTCGGCATGACGCGGGCCATGCGCCGCCTCTATCTTTGTTCCGCCTTCCGACGCACCCTCTTCGGTATGCCCCAGGTCAACGAACGATCCCGCTTTGTGGCGGAGATTCCGGCAACGGTGGTTCAGCGCCAAGCCAACTCTCCTGTCACCTGGGAGTCGCCGTCCACTGGCACACGGGGACCCGCTCCGTCCTGGTCCGCTCCGGGCAACGGTCACGCTCGGCCAGCCCGCCCGCATGGAGTCGGGCCGGCGACGCGGCCACCAGCGGGTGGCTCGCGGCTGCCCCCATCACCGTCACCGGTGGTCACCAGCTCGCCCGTCACCAACCGTCCGCAGGTACTGACCTTGCAATACCATTCAGGCGACAAGGTGTATCACCAGATCTTCGGCGAGGGAGTGGTCGTGCGCAGCGACCTGCAGTCAAACGATGAGGAGGTCGTCGTGGCCTTTGCCGGCGTCGGTGTCAAAAAGCTGGCCGCCAGCCTCGCGCGGTTGGCCAAGCGGTAGATAGTTAGGCCAAACCGACCATCCGTCATGTCCGATGGTGGAAGGTCACTGGCACAGTCGGCGGCGGCTTTCGCGGGCTAAGCGCGCCGAAACCAGCGGTGACTGCCGGCGATCTCCCGGTCCGCCTGGTCAATCTGCTCGTGCGAGAGGTGCAGATTCATCGCACCTACGCCAACGATGCCGGCTCGCCGGTGGAGAGGAGTGACGCCGGTCACCAGAATCCCATCCGTCGTTTCCGTCATGGCCACGTCGCGCAGACCGGCCGCGTCAATCAGGCGTCCTACCGCCCGCAAGCGCTGAGGTATGGCATGTTACCCGTCCAACTGTCGTTCTTCTTCGGTCACGCCCCCAGCTTACGCCAGCAGCCTTACTGGCGAGCTAACTCCCAACCGTCCAATCGGGCTGGCCCGATCAGACCACGCCGGCGTCAGGACTCGTGTAACGGGACAGGGGCATAATGGAGCCAGGCCACACTTGCAGGAAGGATCGCCATGCGTAACGAAGATCGGCTGCGCGCGCTGGACGCCTATGCTGACCAGGGCAAATGGTGGGCGTTGCGCGTCCTGGAGGTGGACGACAGCGTCCTGTTTCAGGGACGATCGTCGACCGCCGGCGACATCCTCGAGCGTTGGTTGACGGAAAAGGACGTCCCCCGTGACGCTGCTGAAGCGTCTGCGACGCCACAGTGCGCCCTTGCCACGTCGACTGGGCACGAACAATGAAGACGTGATGCGCGTCCTTGGCCATCTGGCGGACGGCGCCGGCTGGCACGACCTGCGCCTGCTCGAACTGGATGGGGGTGTCCTGCTTCAGGGCCGGCCGAGTTGCGTGCCCAACGCCCTCGTCCTCGCCTCGCGCGAACTCACTGATGGCGATCTGGGGAAATCCTGCGCGCCTCCTACGCCCGGCGACGCCTCCCCTGGTCTGCTCCGCTGCCGACTCCTCCGGCACGTTCACTCGCGCTGCATACTGGCGGAGAGGGCTGAAAAACGCGGCGGCGCAGTCGGCCGGACATGCAATCAGCAAGGAGACGAGCGATAAACCGACCACTGCTCGTTCTGGTGAACGGCGCCCCTGGAAGTGGGAAGAGCACGCTTGCTCACCACCTGGCACCGGCGCTTGGACTGCCCTTGCTCATGAAAGACGCCGTCAAGGAAGCTCTGTATGACACGGTCGGCGCTGGTGGCCCTTCCGACGTGGCTAGCTCGGCCCAGTTGGGCAAGGCTGCCTATGCGCTGCTGTACCTGGTTACCACCCGCTTGATTGATGCCGGTGTTGGGGCGATTCTGGAAAGCAACTTCTATCGGGGCTGGTCCGAGCCGGAGTTGGCGCCGCTGTTGGCGCGGACGCGGGCAGTACAATTGCATTGCGGAGGCAACGCTGCCGTGATCATTCGCCGCTATCGGGAGCGCGCGGAACGCGGTGAACGCCACGTTGGGCACAACGACCTTGCCGCTATTCCGCGCCTGCGCGAATACCTGGCGACCGGCCGCTGCGAGCCCCTGGATCTCAACCTACCATTGCTTCGAGTTGACACCACGACCGCTGCCGAGGATCTCGAGTACACGCCGTCGTTCGAGGCAATTCTCGCCTTCGTCAGGCTGCAAATCCCACGACTTAGCAGAACTGCTGAATGATGCGTATTCCCTTTGTCCTGCCTTGTCCGATTGCGCGCCCGCGTTGGAATATCATCCTTACCGCGGCAGCTCAACGCCTCCTACATTACATTGCGGAGCGGCGCTAAGACAAGTTCGCCAAGGCGGGAGAGGTCGGAGCGCCTGGCCCAGCGCTCTAAGGTGATCTCGTCGGAATTGGTCTTGTCCTGAACGAACATGCGCTCCATCTGCCGGGCGAGCGCCCGGCTATAGACTTCGACGTTGATCTCGTAGTTGCCGACGGCGCTCAGGCGGTCCAGATTGGCGGTGCCGATGGTCGACCACTCGCCGTCGATCGTGCAGGTCTTGGCATGGATCATCGCCCGATAGCCGAAGAGGCGGATGCCGGCACGCAAACAACGCGTAAAGTGGCCGCGCGCCAGCCAGTCGGCGACCGGATGGTTGGAGTTCCAGGGCAGGAGCACTTCAACGGTGACTCCCCGTTTGGCCGCCATCTCCAGCGCATGCAACAGTGAGTTGTCGGGGATGAAGTAGGCATTGGTGATCAGCACACAGCGTTCGGCGCGGTCGATGGCAGCAATGTACATGTCGCGAATGGGGAAGCTCAACCGCATGGCGTTGGTGTCGCGCACAACAATACGGGGGTCGAACTGGCGAGGGTAATGGCGAACAATGCGGTCAGCGCCGGCGCTGTGTTCATTCCAGAAGTCCACGAATTGCTGGGCCAGTTGCGCCGCGGCCGGTCCGGCGATGCGCAAGTGGCTGTCGCGCCACTCGGTGGCGTAGACACTGCCCAGGTTGTAGCCGCCGAGGAAGCCGATGCTTCCATCAACAATCAGAAGCTTGCGGTGGTCCAAGACATAGCGGCGCGGATCGAGCACGTGCCAGGGCCGGCGGATCGCCCGGTATTCGACCACCTTCACCTCCGACGGAAAGACCTTGAAGGCATGGGGAACGACGGTATTGGCGAAGCCGTCGAACACCAGGCGGACGGCGACGCCGGCCCTAGCTTTGCTGATCAGGTGCGCCTTAAATTCCCGTCCGACGGCATCATCCTTCCAGATGAATGTCTCCAGGTAGATGCTCTCCTGGGCGGCATCAACCGCCGCCAGCATCGCATCGTAGAGGTCGCGACCGTAGCCATAGAGTTGGAGGGCATTCCCATCGACATGCACCTCGGGCAGCGTTGCATGTGGGAAGCCCTGGGCCTGTTCGCGCCGCTTGCGGCCGGCGGCGATCGCCCACAGCGCCGTGAGGACGCCGACCTGCAATACGGCGAGGCCCACGATCGCCATCCAGGCCAGGCGGACCAGCCAGCGCGACCGCTGGGATAGCGCCCGCATCATGCCGGCCTCCCCGCCATCCTCCGCTCCTGTTTCCTGATCCAGCAACCAACCTGGAGGGTAGCACAGAATTCACGGGGTCTATTCCCTGACGGGGTCACCGCCGGCAGTAAGTCACCCGCCGGCGGTAGCCTCGTGCTGACGCTCCAACGTCAACTGGTCCTTCTGCCATCCCGCGTCGATCTCTTCCCCAAAGCGTTCAGGATGGTCCGCCCGCCAGAGTTGCTTGCGGATGACGAGGTTGTCCGGATCAAGGCGCAAGGCGGCCCGCCATGCCGTGAGGCCCGCCTCGCGATCGCCGGCGTGGAGTTTGGCTGTCCCGTCGCGCAGGAGCGCCGCGACGCGTTCCTGGTCCGCCCCCTTCAGCTCCTTCCCATTGTCGGATTCGGCTACCGGCCCGGCGGACGGCTGCATGGCCGACTCGACCGCCTGCAGATCTTCCGGACGGTTGACCTCGAAACCGCCGAACTTGGCGTAGCGGATGATGCCCTGGCGATCAAGCACCACGCCGTTCGGAATTGCCTTAAAGCCGAGGACGGCGCCGAACTGGTTATCGGCGTCGATCACGGTCGGGAACTGGGCCCCGGCGCGCTCCGTCCAGACCCGTACCGCCTCCGGGCCGCCGATATCGATAGCGACAGACACGAAGGCAAATTCGTCGGTATGCCGCGCCAGGTAATAACGTTGCCACCCGGGCAACTGGCTACGGCACCGTCACCAACTGGCCCACATGAAGAGCAGGACATCCTTGCCCCGTAGGGAAGCAAAGGGTAACGTGCCGCCGTCCAGCAGCGGCAAGGTCAGGTCGGGCAGCCGGTCGCCGACTCCGGCGTAGCGGGAAAGGTCGGTCATCACGGGGTACTCCTTTGCTAATGCGTCTTACCAGTCAATAGGCCGTTGATTGTATCCTGGACCTTCTTCAGGGCATCCGATGCGCTGATCTTGAGCGCATAGGCATCAGAAAGGGTTTGCGAATAGGCGCCCGTGACGTCGGTGGACGCCAGCAGATCGGTCGCCGGCAAAGGTACGGTGGCGTCGAGCACCGGGCCGA
>JBPCLN010000188.1:0-5378 GCA_051003235.1 Chloroflexota bacterium
GCGGTCAACATGATGATCGGCACGTCGGCCCGGCTTTTCAAGGCACGGGCGAGTTCAAAGCCGTCCATCACCGGCATGCTGCGATCGATAATCGCCAGGTCCGGCATTCCATGGCGGAGCGAGGCCAGGGCCTGCGCGCCGTTGGTGGCCGTGATCACGTCAAAGCCCACCCGTTCGAACAGCACTTCGACCAGGCGGCGGACGTGGGCATCATCGTCCACCACGAGGACGAGCGGTGCGAAACGGCCCGCCATGGGGGCAGCCGCAGCGCTGGCTATAGCGATGACGCACGTCTGGTATGGCTTGTGTTTCATACGAGGCTTGCTCAGGCGCGAGCTGGCAAGCTAACTGCGGCGCAAATAGCCGACACGGGGAAGGTTAAAACGAGCGATGCGGGTCGCCATCAGTTTCCCACCGTTTGAGAGCGAAAAAGGCATCCCATTGCTCTCCCAGAATCGCCAGTATCAGGTGTTCTCGACGCGCGGCAGTAAAGGCGGCGGTTTTGTCAGTCTGCTCAACCGCTTTGTCGGTGACAATGCCACGGTGATCTTCCCGGTGCTCCCAGCGCTCGCCGCTACCCTTCTCCAACAAGCCGGTCACGAGGTCGCCTGGTTGGACGGCATCGCCGAGGGCTGGAGTTGGGAAGAGTACTGCCGTCAGATTGAGCAGGCGCGCCCCCAACTGATGATGATCGAGACAAAGACGCCTAGCGCGCCGGCAATATGGAAGTGCATCAGCGATCTGAAGGCGCGCTTCCCTGAGATGAAGATCGCTCTCTTGGGCGATCACGTCACCGCCTTTCCCGAGGAGGCTTTTCTCTTCTGCCCGGTGGACTACTGCGTACGTGGCGGCCAGTACGACTTCGCCATGGTGAACCTGGCAAACCACCTTGAGCGCGGCGAAGCGCTGGGCAGCGGCGTTTTCTGGAAGGATCGACTGACCGGCGAGATCGCGAATTCCGGCACAGCGCCGAAGCCACCTCAGTTTTTGCAGGTGCGGCCCCATATCGACCGTGAGCTGGCCAAATGGCGGCTCTACGCCTACCGCAACGGCAACTTCCTGCGCACGCCTGGCACCTACGGTTGGGCTACCGGCGCTAGCGGCGCCGACTGCTGGTGGCGCCGCCCAGTCGACGGTCTTGACACCAGCAATCTACCGGTTGGCGAAGCGCACGGCGGCGGCTGCACCTTCTGCTCCTGGACGTCGTTGCTCCCGAAGTTTTCTGTGCGGCCGGTCGACGACTACCTGGATGAGTTGGAGCATCTGGCGGCAAGCGGCGTGCGCGAGGTCTTTGACGATACGGGTACCTTCCCAGTCGGACGCTGGCTGCACAAATTCGTGGCCGGCTTCCGTGAGCGCGGCTTGGACAAGGTGCTCATGATGGGCTGCAATATGCGGGCGGACGCGCTAACGCAACAGGAATACGCGCTGCTGGCATCGGCCAACTTCCGTTTCATCCTCTATGGCATCGAGAGTGCCAACGAGCGCACGCTGCAGTTCCTGAACAAGGGGACGACGCCTCAACAGCAGCGCGATTCCCTCAAATGGGCCAGCGAGGCCGGCCTGGAGCCGCACCCCACCTGCATGGTCGCTACCCCTGGGAAGACTATGACGCCGCCAAGCGGACGATTGACTTCACGCGGGAGTGCTTTGAACGCGGCTGGATCAACACGCTACAGGGCACCATCGTTATGCCCTATCCCGGCACACAACTCTATGCCCAGGCGCGTGCCAATAACTGGCTGCGCTTCGACGGTCCAGCCAACTGGCATCGTTACGACATGCGTGAGCCTGTGCTCGTCTCGCCGATTCCTAACGATCAGATCCTCGGGTTGGTGCAAGGCCTCTACACCAGTTTCCTGGGCCGACGCTACGTGACGCGCAAGCTCCATTCGGTGTACCAGAGTACTGACCACTTCAAGTACTACGTCGTGCGCGGCTCGAAATATCTGGTCGGCCACATGCTTGACTTCCTGCCATCGCAGGCGCAGCAGGAGCCGAACGCTGGCAACTTTACCCAAATCGGTCCGGCAAGCGGTGTCGCTGATCTACCGGTCAAGCTCTACACTGCCGGGGGCCAGGCAGCGCCGGTGCCGGAGCAGGTCTTCGTCGAGCGCGCCGAGGAACGCGAGGTTGTGGCGTCGGTAGCGCGTACCTGATTTTTCGGCTGGTCGTCAGAGAATGGCGCTGTTGATAGCATCATCCGCTGAGACCAGTTCATCCAGCCGTGCCGTCCTATGGGGTAGAGCATAGATCACCAGCAGGATCACCATGGTCACGCCCATCACTCCGTCCATTGTGTGGACGTAAGCGGCCAGGCTGGTGTGGAACGTCCACATGAGCGCCGCTTGAGCCACGGGGGCCACAAGTACCGGCAACCAGAACAGACGATTCCCCGTGGCAAGCGTGGCAAGCAAGTAGCTCACGAGCAAGCCAATCACGGCATAAGCGGCGAGCGCACCGGCAAGCGGCGGCAAGAATGCGCTCACCGCAATGTACTGGTTACCAACGATAACCCGCAGCACGAGCGTTGGCCATTCCGTAATACCCGCGAGCAAGACAACCTCCCCGAAGACAGTTAAAGCGAGTGTAATGTTGGGGATGAGCCGGCTTCGCCGACCAGCTCCGTGCGCTCGTGCGACGATAGGAAAGAGAAACGTAGACAATGCGCCTGACACATAGACGAGCAGCCGCGCCGCCGTCGCTAGCCCGGCGTAAGCGCCAGCGTCCGCGTCGCTAAAAAAATGCTTGGCCCAAAGCGTGTCCTGGAAGAGCAAGGCGTTCAAAGCCGCCTGTACCAACAAGGTAGGCATTGCCCAGCGGAGCACAGCTTGCCAGGGAAAGTGAGATCGTCCGCCCACCCGAACAACACCGCGACAATACCACCAACCTAATGCTGCGCCACTGACAACTCCGAGCAGCACGCCACCAAGCGCACCCTCCGCGTGCCACCCGAGAACAACCAGCAATGTGCCTAACGCCAGGCGGAAGGCATACTCGCAGGCCGACACGATGGCGAACTGCCCGAATCTGTGTTGCCCTTGCAGTACTCCTCGGTAGACGGGACCGAGAAAGCTACAAAGGAGAATGCCGGACACAGCGACTATGGGGAGTACGCTGTTCAACTTTAGGTATCCTGCGACCAACCCTGCGGCCAGAATGAGCATCACACTCAGCGTTGCACCAAAAATGAGCGCCAAGCCGCCGAGCGAGCGCGTGAGAGCCGCTGCCTGTTTCGGTTATCCATGCTCCCACATAGCAACATAGCGGGCGGTGATGAGTTGCAACCATGCCTGCCGGCACGCCAACCACCACGAGCAGAGAGAGGCAGGCAGTGAAGGTCGCGTAGTCGGTAGGTCGAAGAAGACGCGCAATCACGAAAGAGAACAAGAAACTGAGGATATTGTTGGCAATGGAGCCGACGATAACCGCGGACCCACCGCCAATCAGTTTTCTACCGGCTTCGGATCGAGCAGTAGCGCGAAAAGAACGCGCCGGGCTCGTCTCTATCTCAATGCCTGTCGCCAATGCTTGCTCCTCGTGTATCGAACGGTGCCAGTTACTGCTGGTCAGGTCGAAAATGGCCTTAAACATGTGCAACGTGGAACATTGCGACCAACCGCCTTGTCCCGATCTCGATTGCCATCGTACCACCGAGGGGTCGTAGCTACGGGGGCCATCGGACGGGCAATTGCGCCTCAACCCAGGTCGAACCAAACCGGCGCAAAACCTGGCTGCTCTCTTAACCTTGCATCAACAGGCGTCCTTTCGACTCCGTCAAGTAACAGGTGCGGGGGGAGAACCCACCCGGAATAGCGTCTGTTATCGGCCGCCCGAGCCGACCACGAGTCATACTCTGAATGGCCGAGAAGAGCCTGCCAAACATACTACGAGGCAAACTCCCCGACGGCACGATCCGCCCCTGCGCCGGCAGGCGGTAGACGGGCGGGCGGCAGTCCAACATGTCGTTCGACCAATGCTTCGCGCCCTGTGCGCCCATGCCCTACACTGGCACTATGGATATGGACAATGAGACGACCCCGGTCGCCGACTACGACAGTCCCTGGAAGGAGGCGCTCGCCCACTACCTGCCCGACGCCTTCGCCCTCTTCTTCCCAGAGGTCCACGCCCAAATCGACTGGCGGCGGGGCTATGAGTTGCTGGACAAGGAATTGCAACAAGTCACCAGAGACGCCGACCTCGGTCGCCGCCTGGCCGACACCCTGGTGCAGGTCTGGCGAGCGGATGGCAGCGATGCCTGGGTGCTCATCCATATCGAAGTCCAGGGCCAGCCGGAGCGCGATTTCGCCCGGCGTATGTTCGTGTATTATTACCGCATCTTCGACCGCTATGACCATCCGATCATAAGCGTGGCGATCCTGGGCGATGAGCAACCGGACTGGCGGCCGGCCAGGTACAGCCAGGAGCTCTGGGGCTGTGCGCTGGAGCTGCGTTACCCGGTGGTAAAGCTGCTGGACTGGCGGGAGCGCGACGCGGAGCTTGGGGCGAGCGCCAACCCCTTCGCGCTGGTGGTGCGGGCGTACCTGACCGCGCAGGCCACCGCTGGAGACGTGGAGGCGAGAGGTCGAGCCAAGCTAGAGTTGATCCGGGGGTTGTACGAGCGGGGCTATGAGCGCCAGCAGATTCTGGAGCTCTTCCGGCTGATCGACTGGCTGGTGGCCCTGCCGCCGGAACAAGATGTGCTCGTGTGGCGCGAGATTACGCGGATCGAGGAGGAACGACGCATGCCCTACATTACCAGCGTGGAACGCATCGGGCTGCAACGCGGCGAACAGATCGGGCGGGAGCGCGGCGAGCAGATCGGGCTGCAACGCGGCGAGCAGATCGGGCTGGAGCGCGGCGAGCAGATCGGGCTGCACGATGGGCAGCGGGCGATGCTACGACGGTTTTTGCAGGTGCGGTTCGGCACGGTGCCGGAGGCGCTGGGACGGCAGATCGACGCCGCCGACCAGCTGCGCCTGGAGCAGTTGGCGGACCAGATTGGCACCGCCACCTCGCTCGAGGAACTGGACGCCGCGTCAGACGAACCGGCGTAGGTCGCGCGGCGCTCCTGTAGCCCTACGGCACAATCCGCCATTGGGCCGGCAACCGGTACACGCGCTGGCGACCGTCTGCGCTCTCTTCCGGGAAGGTCGGGATATGCCCCTCCCGCCGCACTTCGGCATAGGTGTTCTGAACCTGGATGATCCGCTTTTTGGTGATATTAAACACCACCACGCCCCACTGGTAAGGCTGCAGACTGGCCGCCCGTGTGGTGTCGTCGACGACGCGAAAGACGGGCTGGAAGAGGCGCGGGTCGGCTCGAAGAGAGGTGTGAATGTGCTCATACTCGCCATAGGCGTTATGTTCATCAAACA
>JBPCLN010000189.1:0-4935 GCA_051003235.1 Chloroflexota bacterium
TGGCCGATGCTGTGAAGCGGGCGGGGACGAACCCGACCGGCGATACGATCCGGCAGGCCTTGATGACAAGCAAGCTGGAAACCGTACTGGGAGCGTTCTCGTTCACCAGCGGCCGCGACGCCAACCAGGCGCCGGTGATCCAGATCATCAAGAACGGCACATTCGCCATCTTCTCGTAGGGGCGCCGATGGGCGGAGCGCGGCCGATCCAACCCGCCTATCTGGCCGGCGGCAAATGCAACTGGGCGGGTCTGAAACCCGCCCCTACCGAGGAGGGGCAGGGAGGGCGATGCTGCTCACGGAGTTGCCGCAACAGGTTGCCAACGGCATTTTCCAAGGTGCGATCTATGCCTTGTTTGCCGTTGGGTACGCTCTGATCTTTGGCGTCTTGGACGTCCTCAATCTCGCCCATGCCGCTATCTTCACGTGGGGCGCCCTGATGGCGTGGTGGCTCATGGCGGTGGTGCTGGCGCCGCTGCCGGTGGCCCTGCTGCTGGCAGCGCTCGGCGCCGGCCTGCTTGGTATCGTGCTGGATCGCCTCGCGTTCGCGCCGTTTCGGCGGCGAGCGGCTCCCCACTTGAGTCCGTTGATTTCCAGCCTGGCGATGGCGACGATTTTGCAGGGATTGGCATTCGGCTTCTTTGGCGCTGACGTTCATACCTACCCAGCGACCACCCTCTCCTCCGGCGTGTTCACGCTTGGCTCGGTGGTCATCGGCTGGGTGCAACTGCTCGTGCTAATCGTAGCGGTGGCGCTCATGCTGTTGTTGCGCTGGTTGATTGAGGCGACACGCTACGGACGGGCGGTGCGGGCGATCGCCGAGAACCCTCGCGCCGCCCAGCTCCTGGGCATTAACGTCGAACGCGCGATCGGGCAGACCTTCTTTCTGGCCTCCGCCCTGGGTGGTGTGGCGGGGGTATTGTACGGCTTGACGTTCAACAGTGCCGTCTTCAGCATGGGCGAGCCGGTGGAACTGCGCGGCCTCGCCATCATCATCCTGGGCGGCATGGGCAGCATCCCGGGCGCCGTCATCGGCGGCTTCGCTCTCGCCCTGGTGGAAGTCTTCAGCGTCTCCTTCCTGGCGTCGCAGTACCGCGATGCCATCGCTTTTGCGGTGCTCTTCCTCGTGTTGGTGTTGCGTCCGACCGGTCTCCTCGGCCGGTACCGCCTGCGGGAAGCTTAGATGGCGCCGTTCGCTGATTGGTATGGCGCGCACAGCACGTTGATCAATCTAACGGGGATCAATATCCTGCTGGCACTCTCGCTCTACGTTACGCTCTCCTGCGCCATGTTGTCGCTCGCCAACGCCGCCTTCATGGGCATCGGCGCCTACACCGCCGCGCTCCTTACCATTGACGCGAACTGGCCCTTCTGGGCGGTGCTGCCGGCCGGCGCCCTGGCGGCGGCGGTGGTCGCCGTACCGCTGGGGTTACCGATCCTGCGACTGCGAGGGGTGTTTCTGGCGATTGCCACGATTGGCTTCGGTGAGGTCATTCGCATCGGGGCGCTCAGTGTGCCGGTGACGGGCGGGGCGCTCGGCATTCCATCGATACCCGCCAGGACGACCTGGTGGCAGATCGCACTGGCGCTGCTTGCCATCTCCTATCTGCTCTGGCATGTCGAACGCTCGCGGCTCGGCCACGCCTTTGCCGCCATCCGCCAGGATGAGCTGGTTGCCGCTAGCTTGGGCATCAACGTCACCGCCCATAAGCTGATCGCCTTTACCCTGGGCGCGTTCATTGCCGGTTTGGCCGGCGGCCTCTCCGCCCACCTGACGCACTTGATCACGCCCGCCGACTTCGGTTTCTCGCGCGCCGTTGATATCCTCGTCTACGCGGTGGTTGGCGGCACCGGCGCGTTCTGGGGAGCGTTCCCGGGGGCGGCGCTCTTGACGCTGTTACCGGAATGGCTGCGCGTTCTCGCCGGCTTCCAGGAGACATTGCACCTTGGCGCGTTTGATCTCCGCCAGATCGTGACCGGCGCAATCACCCTCCTCGTGATCGTGTTCTTCTCGACCGGGATCAGCGGCACGCTGCTCCTCTGGTGGCGCGGCCCGCGCGGCGCTGACCGAGCGGACGATGATGACGCGACACCGCCGGCGCCTACCGTCGCCGCCTTGCGCCCGACGCCGTAGGGAGTTGCTGTGTTGGAGTTGCAGGGTCTTACTCGCCGTTATGGCGGTGTCGTGGCGGTCTCCGACGTGAGTTTCGTGATTCCCAAGCACCAGGTCTATGGCGTTATCGGTCCGAACGGGGCGGGAAAAACGACACTGCTCAACCTGATCAGCGGCGTGGTGCGGCCCTCCGCCGGGCGGATCATCCTCGACGGCGAACGCATAGATCAGTTACCGGCCTTCCGCATTGCTCGGCGGGGGATTGCCCGCACCTTCCAGCAGATTCGTCTTTTGCGCGAAAGTAGCGCTTTGGAGCAACTGATTGTCGCTCAGCATCGCCGCGGCCAGGGACGCCTCTGGCAAGAGTTGGTGTATAACGCCATGACGCGCCGCGAGCGAGCGGGCCGCCGGCAACGGGCGCAGGCGTTGCTGGAGTTGGTACACCTGGCGCACGCCGCCAATCGCCCCGCCGGTTTGCTTTCTTATGGCGATCAACGCCGGCTGGAGATTGCCCGCGCCCTGGCCCAGGCGCCGGACTATTTGCTCCTGGACGAACCGGCCGCCGGAATGAACGAGCGGGAGACTCAGGATCTCAAAGGACTGTTCATGGAGGTTGTGCAGAGTGGCGTGACGGTGGTGCTGGTTGAACACGACGTCAATCTGGTCATGGAGGTGTGTGACCGCGTCGCCGTCCTCAACTTCGGTCTGTTGCTGGCGGAAGGGCTGGCGCGGGAGATTCGGCACGACCCGGAGGTGATTCGGGCCTACCTGGGTGAGAGCGACCAGGCGTGACAGCGAGTGCCGTAGCCGAGCCTGCACCCCCAAACATTCTCGACGTGCGGGATCTCACCGTGGCCTACGGTCAGGTGCGAGCTGTGCGGGGGGTGAGTTTGCAGGTGCCGCGCGGGGCGATCGTCGCGCTGCTTGGCGCGAATGGCGCCGGTAAGTCGAGCACACTCGCCTCGATCTCGGGATTGGTGCGGCCGCAGGGCGGCGAGGTGCTGCTGGACGGCTTCCCTATTACGCGGGCCTCCACCCATGTCATCGTCCGGCGCGGTGTGGTGCACGTCCCCGAGGGGCGGGCGATTCTGGCGAGCATGACGGTGGAGGAGAATCTGCGCCTGGGGGCCTACTGGCGCGCCGGTGATCCGGCCATCGGGGCCGACCTCGACGATATGTACCGGCGGTTTTCGATCCTGGGCGAGCGCCGCCTGGCCGACGCCGGGACGCTTTCCGGAGGCGAGCAGCAGATGCTTGCCCTCGCGCGCGGGCTGATGGCCCGGCCCCGCCTGCTGCTGCTGGACGAGCCGTCGCTGGGGTTGGCGCCGCTGCTCGTGCGCCAGGTCTTCGAACTGATTGCCGAGCTGCGCCGGAGCGGCCTCTCCATCCTCCTGGTGGAGCAGAACGCGCGCCAGGCGCTGGCAATTGCGCAGCACGCCTATGTCATGGAGCGGGGCCGGGTCGTGCTGGCGGGCGCCGCCGCAGCCCTGATGGCCGACCCCCGCCTGCAAGCGGCCTACCTGGGCGGGAAGACCGGGCGGAGCTGACGCACCAGCCTCGCCTGGAATGGGGCAGTTGCCCGATTTTGCGTCCCGTATCATGGAACGAGGAACATGTGCATCGAGAGGAGCGTATTACTATGGCGCAAGCCACATTTGCCGCCGGCTGCTTTTGGGGCGTGGAGGCGGCATTTCGGAAAGTTCCCGGCGTGCTGGCCACCCGCGCCGGCTATATCGGCGGCGCTGTCGCCAACCCCACCTACGAGGCGGTCTGCAGCCATCGTACCGGTCATGCCGAAGCGGTCCAGGTGGACTATGACCCCGACCGCGTGTCCTACGACGACCTTTTGAACGTGTTCTGGGAGGAGCACGACCCCACCCAACTCAACCGCCAGGGACCCGACGTTGGTGACCAGTACCGCTCGGCCATCTTCGTCAACGATGCCCAGCAGGAAGCGGCGGCGGTTGCCTCCAAAAAGCAGTTGGCGCAGTCCGGTCGCTACAAGCGCCCGATTGTTACGGAGATTACGCCCACGCCGACGTTCTACCCGGCGGAAGACTATCACCAGCAATATCTGGAGAAGCGCGGCCTGGCAGTGTGCCACATTTAGGTCGTTGTCGTCTGGTCATAGCGCGTGCAGTAAGGCGCCAATGGCGATGCCGGCGACGGTACCGCCGGTGACGACGGCTAAGAACTCCAACGCGGCGCGAATCGGGCCTTTGAGGGTGTAGCGCGCTTTGAGTGCGCCCAGCGCCAGGGCGGTGAGGGCGGTGAGGGCGTAGGCGAGCGGGCGCGGGTGGGGCAGATTGAGTAAGAATGGGAGTGCGGGAATCAGGCCTCCCACGACGAAGGCGGCGCCGATGCGCAGCCCTTGTTGCCATGCCGGTGTGCCATCATCTCCCACCACGCCGTGCTCGTCACGCAGGAGCGCGTTCAGCCAGCGATCGTCGTTGGCCGTCAGTTGTGCCACAACCCGGTCCAGCAAGGGGCCGCGTAGCCCCTTGTCATAATAAATGCGCCGCAGCTCCGCGCGCTCTTCCGCCGGCTCCTCGGCAATCTCGGCGCGTTCGGTGGCGATCCGCTGTAGCATGATGTCGTGCTCCGTCTTGGCGGAAAGGTAGCCGCCGAGGGCCATGGAGACGCCACCGGCCACGATTTCACTCAGCGCGATCAGCACCAACGACGCCGCGCCGGCCACGGCGCTCACGGTCATGATGAAGACGAGGGTTGTCACAAGACCGTCGTTGAGGCCGAAGACGACCTCGCGGAGCCAGGCGCCACCGTGCGGATGCTGCTCATTGGACCGCTGCCGATCGGGCCGGC
>JBPCLN010000190.1:0-5590 GCA_051003235.1 Chloroflexota bacterium
CGCGTTCCTCGCGGAAGAACCAGAGGTTCAGCAGCGAGAGGACGAGCGTGATGATGGCCATCGAGTAGCCGATGGCGTTGGCGTACCCCAGGTTGGCGATGCTGAACGCCTGCAGGTACAGATAGTAGCTGAGCGTCATCGTCGCGTCGGCAGGCCCCCCGTTCGTGAGTAGGAACGGCAAAGCGAAGACGCCGAACGACCCGGCGATGGCCTGGATGACGATGAAGAGGGTCATCGGGCGCAGCAAGGGCACCGTGATCCCCCAGAACTTGAACCAGCCGCTGGCGCCGTCAATGGCGGCCGCCTCGTACAGTTCCGGGCTGACCGTATTCAGCCCCGCCGTCCAGTACAACGAGTTGATCCCGATGAAGTTCCAGATATTGATCAGGAACAAGGCGCTCCAGACGATGCTGCTCGCCTTGATGATATCGCCGATGATCGGGACACCCAGGATGCCGGTATTCCCGCCGATGTCGAGCGCCATGTGCTGATCGCGCAGCCAATCGTGCTGCCAGCCGCTCAAGGGGCCGAGGGCCCCCAGCAGTTGGTTCAAGAGGCCGGTCTTGGTTTCCAGCACGACCGCCCAGAGTACGGCAACGATGACCGAGGAGGTCACGAACGGCAGGAAGAAGATCAGGCGGTAGAACGCGCGCCAGCGCGGCCGAACCAGGATCGACTGCAACGCCAGCGCCAACAGCAGGGCCAGCGGCGAGAGGACAAAGATGCTGGCCAGGGTGAAGTAGACGGTGTTCCAGAAGGCACGTACGTAGCGGGGATCGACGAAGAGGTTGGCGTAGTTGCCCAGGCCAGTGAAGGCTTTCGGGCCAAAGCCCAGCCCCCGGAAAAGGCTGAGCCAGAAGCTGTAGCCAATGGGGAATATTTCGAACACCAGGAACAGGAGAAAGAAGGGCGCGATGTAGAGATAGGGGATAAGGGCGCGCTCGTGGCGCGTCCACCAGCCCATCTGCTCCCGGGATGCGACCGGCACGGCCATGGCGGGCGCTCCTTCTCCTACGCCGACTCGAAGCTGATGATGCTTTCCGCCTGCTTCGCCGCGGCGGGGAAGGTCTGAGCGGGATCTTGCTTGCCCAGCATGGCCGGCACCCAGCCGACCCGCGTCATGGCATCGGTGCCCTCCGGCCAGAAGGGGGAGTTGTACCATTTGGGGATCTTGCCCGCGACGGCGTTGATCACGTCGCCGACTTTCTGGTTGTTGAACCAGGGAATGGGCGCCGTGAGCTCAGGGGCGCTCCAGGCCTTGCGCAGCGTGGGCCAGACCTGACGCTTGCGATAGTCAAGCAGGACGGCGTCCGGCGTGAAGTGTTCCCACAATACGAAGTCGACCGCCATATCGCGATGGGGCGAACTGCGGGGCACGCAGACACCGGTGCCGCCCCAGGTTGCCGTCGGCGCGCTGGTGGGGTCGTTGCCCCAGACCGGCATCGGCTGCACCATCCACTGGCCCTTCGTCTGCTTCAGACTCTGCTGGGGAAAGCCCGAAAACTTCCAGGACGGCCCCAGGATCGTCAGATCCTCGCCATTGATAAAGGCGGCGTTCAGGCTGTTCGAGGAAGCGGGAGCCACCAACGCCCAGCGGTCCTTGTAGAGGGCATCCTGCATGTACTTCGCCGTCGCCACCCCAGCCTCCTGTTGCCATTCGGGAAGGCCCTTGGCGTTGAAATAGCCGCCGCCGCGCTGGAGCGTCATCGGCCACCAGTACCCGGTCCCCGCCGGGTCAAACTCGATGAGGTGGACCTTCCCGCCGCTATCCTGCTGGAGCTTCTTGCCGGCTTCGGCAAACGCTTCATAGGTCTTGATCGGCGTCTGGATACCGTACTTTTCGTAGAGGTCGAAACGGTAGGCCATGGCGCAGGCGTTCAACTCGTTGCCCAGACCGTTGATCGTCCCCTGCCAACTCCAGGGGTCGGTCGCCGACCCCGTGAAGAGCTGCTCCGTCCCGCCGTGCTCCTTGATGTAGTCATTCAAGGTCACGAAGGCGTTCGTGCCCCCTTTGATGAACTGGGAGTAGCGGCCGATCTCGACATCCGCGATGTCCGGTCCGCCCTGGCCCGCCTGGGTCGTGATCATCAGCTTGTCGTGCATCTGACTGTAGGGCAGCACGAGGAAGTTGAGGTTGAACATGCCGCCATAGCGCATCGGCGTGCCCCGGCCGTCGCCTTTGCTGTAGTACTGCTGAAAGCCTTGCTGTTGCCACGCCGTGCGCGTCTCGCTGAAGGCCCACATCTCGAGCGTCGGCCGCTGGGCCAGCCGACCGGCCGGGCCACACGCCGCGAGGACAGGAGCGAGGACAAACGCGCCACCGGCGGTGGCGGCAGACTGGAGGAACGAGCGGCGAGAAAGCTGATCTGCCATGGAGCATCCACCCTTTCCTGCGGCGCCGGCAACGAGCAGGCGCCCAGTGGGTAAGCGGAAGATGTTGCTACTATAGCCGCCGGCAGCAACAACTGCAAGCCCTATGGAAGGGATCATCCTTGCATGGCAGCGAACTTTCTGCTATATTCACTGCTACTGAGCGACCGCCCTGGCTCGTTCGGTTTCTCCGTTGGGCCGCCGCGCGATTTCACTGTCGTACCACGTTGCCGTGCGTGAGACACGGCTTTGTCGCGGGCGATATACGAGTCGAGCAGAAAGGAAGTTCTGATGTCCATGCAAGCCCTGGTATCCCGGCGCGTGCTCCTTCGTCAGGCGTTCGGTGCGACGCTCGTGCTCCCGGCGGTGGGCGTGCTGGCCGCCTGCGGCGGAGGCGTTACCCCGTCCGTCGCTGGAACGACGACGGCGAGCACCCCTGCCACCACGGCAGTCACGTCGAGTGCCACCTTGACGGCTGCATCGTCCGCCACCTCTACCGTGGCCGCCACTACTTCCGTTGCCTCCACCGCCGCTGTAACCTCCGCCGCAGCGACCGTCACAGTAGCGAAGGTTACCGCGACAACCGGCGCGTTGAGCGCCGCCGATGCGCCCGCCGCCGGCCCGAAGGTCGTGCTGCATTACGAACCGTGGGCGATCGATCAACCGACGCACGGCGGTCCGGTTGGCTACCAGCACCTGCAAAAGGCCTTCAACCAGGCCTCGCCCAACGGCTACAAGGTGAACACGGTGACGCCGCCAGGCAAATTCTATGAGGCGCTCCAAATCGCCGTTGTCGCCGGTACCTCGCCGGACACCTTCCAGGAAGACCTCGGTCCTGTCGCCATCTACGCTGGGCAGAAAGTCTCGGAAGCGCTCGACTCGTATATCGCCCGCGACAAATTCGACTTGACCCAGCTCTACCCCTTCTCCGTCCAGATGATGAAGTGGGATGGCAAGGTCTACGCCATGATGCAGCACACCGACATCGTGCTGCTGTGGTACAACGCCGACCTGATGCGGGAGCTTGGGATGGATGCCGGCACGCCGCCCAAGACCTGGAGCGACATGGAGGCACTGGCCCAGAAAGGGGTGCTCCGCACTGGCAACCTGCTCACCCGCATGGGCTACGACTCCAACTCCTGGCCCGTCTGCTGGATCCAGGCCAACGGCGGCAAGATTTTGAGCGACGACGGACGCAAGGCGCTGTTCGATAGCCCCCAGGCCGTCGAGACCGTCGAGTGGATGCGCCAGATGTACAATCAAGTCGACGGTGGCAAGGCGGCGGTAGACCAATTCGGCAAGGATGCCTCCGGCAAGACTGCCGGCGGCCAGAGTGAAGGTCCCTTCGAAAACGGCAAGGTAGTGGCCTACAATAACGGCAACTGGGAAGCCGACGCCATGCGGCGGGCCCAAAACCAGTTCAAGTTTGCTGTCTCACCGTTGCCCAGCGGCCCCAGCGGCCCGGCGGATAGCGCCAATAACGTCTACATGGGCGGCATCTTCTGTGCCCTCTCCGCCAGCAGCAAGCGCAAGGATGGCGGCTGGGAATACCTGAAGTTCATCGGCAACAAGCCCGGCGGCGTCGCCATCGAGACCGGCACCGCCGATGTGTCGGGCAATATCGAAGCGTCCAAAGATCCCACCGTCCTCAACGATCCCGACACCGGCTTCGGGCGGAAGGAGACGCAGCCGCTGTTCACCCAGGTGAGTGGCACGCGGGACGTCACCGGACCGGTGTCCGGCGACATCCAATACAAATATCTCGGAGCGGCCGTGGCCGACGCGTTACAGAACAAGACCGACACGACTACCGCCCTCAAGCAGGCCGTGCAACTGGCCAATGCTGCCCTGGACAAGTACTACAGCACGGTGAAATAGCCGGGCGCAGTCAATACGGGCAATGAATGCTCCGTGGCGCACCGTCGCTGGGCGCACTCCCCGGACCGGCTACCGATCCTCAGTCGCAAACCGGGGCATCCTCAGCTACGGGCGCTGCACGGCTCAGGTCGTCGGTAACTTCCCGTTGTAGCGGTCATAGATCACCCGGACAACACCGTCGACCGCGCCTTTGATGCTCGGCATGCGGGCGGAGACGCTGCCGGAATTGTCAACGTACACGCCCTTCATCCCATCATTGAAGGCCTTGATGATGGTCGGGTACTCCAGGAAGAGGTGATCGGTACTTTCCTGTGATCGCTTGGGATCAATCGCGCCCAGGGTGACCGTCTTCAGATCCTCCACCGTCATCTTGTACTTCGCCGCCTGCTGCGGCAGCCATTTGTCATAGGCGTTCCGGGGCGTCACCGGCGTGCCCGTGAGGAGCCCGTAGTCCGCGGCGATATCGGCGTTGGTGAGCATCCGCATGAACGCCCAGGCCGTCTCCTTGACCTTGGACTCCCGCGCCATAATCCAGAAGTCGTCGTAGTCGGTGACCTTGTTGCTGGTCTTCCCCGGCACCGCGCAGACGCCCACGCGAAAGCTCGTGATCTGGTTGTAGTTCCAGAAGTTCCAGCCGCCGCTAAACGACATGGCCACCCGCTGGTTCCAGAACAAGCCTTTCGGCAAGCTGCCGATCGCCTTATTATCCGCGCCGGTGGCCATGACATGCTCCTTGAAGAGCAGGTCCTGCCGGAACTGGTAGGCGTCGATGACTCCGGGATGGTCCAACTGTGACGCCGGAGCAATGAAGTTCGTATAGTGCTCCGGCATCCACGCATCGTCACCCCAGAGATAGGCCAGATTGGGCGGTTCGGAGACACCCCAATCCACGCCGTAGACGGCGTCCGGCTGGCCCGCCTTCTTAGTGAGCTTGTGGGCGGCGTCCAGCATGCTCTCGACGTTCCAGGTGGTATCCGCCCAATCGATCGGGGGCGGTTTCACTCCCGCCTGTTCAAACAGGTCTTTATTGTAAAAGCCCAGGTTACCGAACGTGGTGAGCTGCGAGAGCCCGTAGTGCTTCCCTTTGACTTTGTAGACATTCATCAGCCCGGGGAGAAAATAGTTATCCACGTCCCATTTGTCGGCATTGATGTACTGGTCCAGCGGCTCCGGCAGCCCTTTGGCCCAGTAGTCGAAGTAGTTGCCGCCGAAGCCCCAAACGTCCGGCGGCGCGGCGCCGGAGGCCACAGTGTAGAGTTTCGGGATGTAGTCCGCACCAAATATTACGATGTACTCGATCTTGGTCTCCGGCAGGAGCGCCTTCGCGGCCGGCAGGAAGACC
>JBPCLN010000191.1:0-36478 GCA_051003235.1 Chloroflexota bacterium
CCGAGCCAGGGGATGAAGCCGATCTGGGAGTAGCGGGTGCCCGACTTCTTCGTGAGCTTCGACGCCGCGTCGTCGAGTTCCTGGATGGTCGTCGGTGGCTTCTCCGGGTCCAGGCCGGCGGCGGAGAAGTGGTCCTTGTTGTAATAGAGAATGCGGACGTCGGTGCTGGTGGGGATGGCGTACAACTTGCCGCTCAGCGACGCTTCGCTCCAGGAGAAGTTGTAGTAGTCCTTGGCCGTGACGCCGGCCTTGGCCGCCAGCGCCGAGAGGTCGGCGAGCGAACCGGTGAAGGCGAATGAGCCGACGATGAAGCGATCGAAGCGCGCCGCATCAGGGGGAGTACCGCCGGCGATAGCCGCGATCAGCTTCGGGGACTCCTGTGTGCCGGCCGGCACCGGCACGTAGGTCGCCTCGACACCAATGTCCTTGAGCTGCGTAAACTCCTGGATGTTGGCATTCAACGGCTTTAACTCCGTGCCGCTGTGGTTGTGCCAGTACTGAATAGTGCCGTTCTTGCCGGTGGACTTGATTTGACCGACGGTAGCGGTCGGCGCCGCCGCGGTGTAGCCGGCCGCCTTGGCCGTGGCAGCCGAATCGGGCGTGTTATTGCCGGAGGCCGTGCTGCTCGTATTGGCGACGCTGGCGCTGGCGCTGCCGGCGGTGATCGCCGGGCGGGATGCGCCGCATGCGGCGAGTAGGGCCACGACGCCGACCGACCCGAGCGAGGCGAGGATCGACCGGCGGGATAGCGGGGAACGCGGGCTGTTGGGTAACTGGGCCACCGCCTGACTCCTTCCGAAAACACTCTTTACCATAATGGAACAGTAACAAACACCCATCGCCACCGCGGCGCGGGGAGGTGACACGAGCGAACGGAGCGGGCACCGTATGGGGGGACTCTACCACGGCCACCGGCGGGCGGCAAGATGCGAGGAGTACTTTTTGGGGGGCGGCGCCGTTGCTAGGCGTTGAATCGAAAGTGGACGACGTCGCCGTCGCGCATGATGTACTCGCGGCCTTCCAGGCGGAAGAGGCCCCGCGCCTGGGCCGCCGGCTGGGAGCCGGCGGCGATGAGATCGTCATAGGTGATAATTTCGGCCCGGATGAAGCCGCGCTGGATGTCGGTGTGAATCTTGCCGGCCGCCTCCGGCGCGCTGGCGCCGCGCCGGACGGTCCAGGCGCGCACCTCCGGTTCGCCGGCGGTGAGGAAGGTGAGGAGGTCCAGCAGGGTGTAGCCGGCGCGGATGACGCTCGCCAGGCCCGTTTCCGTCACGTTCAGGCTGGCGAGGTATTCTCTCGCCTCCTCGTCGCTCAAGTCCATCAAGCCGGCTTCCAGGTCGGCACAGACGATCACCGCCGGCGCCTGCTCGGCCGCCGCTACCTGTTGGATGCTCCACGGCCCGGCTGCTTGCTCGGTAAAGGCGGTCCCGTGCTCCGCTAAATACTGCTCGTCGACGTTGGCGACGTAAAGCATAGGCTTGGCGGTCAGCAGATTGAGTTCGCGAAGGATAGGCGGCCGCTCGTCCCACTGCAGACTGCGGACGGGTGTTCCTTCGTTGAGGGCGTCGCGGATGCGCTCGAGCGCCTCTAACTCGACGGCAATCTTAGGATCACGCGCCTTCGCGGCCTTCTGGCTGCGTTCCAGGCGCCGGTCAACCACCTGCAAGTCGGCCACCGCCAGTTCGAGGGCGATCGTCTCCACGTCGCGGGCCGGGTCGACGCTCCCATCGACGTGTTCGACGTTGCCGGCGCTGAAGCAGCGCACGACCTGCGCCAGGGCGTCCGCGTCGCGCAAGTAGCCCAGGAACTGGTTGCCAAGTCCCTCGCCCGTACTGGCGCCACGCACCAGCCCGGCGACATCAACGAACTCCACGTCCGTAGGGGTGATTTTCTTGGGCTGGAACATCTCGGCCAGACGATCCAGGCGGGTGTCCGGCACCTGCACCGTCCCCATATTGCGCTCGCGGGTAGAAAAGGCATAAGCGGCGACCGCGGCCTGCGACCGCGTCATCGCATTAAAGAGCGTCGTCTTCCCGACATTCGGCAGACCAACGAGCCCTACTTGCAGTTGACTCATAGAAGTTATGTATCCTGTGACTGTCCAACGATCGGGTGCCTACGCTGCGTAGTCTACCGGCTGAGCGCTTGAATTCTCGCCAAGGTCGAGTACCATGACTGTAGCCGTGCGTCCTGTGACCAGGGCGTCTCACGGCGCTGCTGGAAGGGTCATGCCAATGCCAAACACCGTACCCAGTCGTCGTTCCTTCCTCTGTCAGGCCGCGCTTGCTTCGGCCGCACTTGGCCTAGCGAGTTGCGGCCTGCTACCCGATGTCCTACCCAGCCGGCCGGTGGTAATTCCGAAACGGGTGGCGGTGAATCTGTATTATGGGCCGTTCTTCGTCCAGGGTGGCGGCGATTCACCGGAAGCAAAGCTGATGGGCGCCATCATCGACAGCTATCACAAGGCCCAGCCAAACGTCACCGTCAAGGCGACGGAGGTCACCTTTTCCCTCTTCCAAAACTTCCAAACACTGAGTGATCCGACCTCGCCCGATCATATCGACGTGCTACTGGGGCAATTTGCCGGCCGCTTCGGCAATATCGACGTCGCCAGCGCCATTTCACCGGTGGATAGCTACCTGAAGCAGGACAAGGCAGTCACCGCCGCCGGCTTCTACCCCGCAGCGATGCATGTCTGGTGGAATCAGGGCAAGCAACTCGGCTTGCCGCGCGATATCCAGCCGAACAACGTGATCTACTACAACCGCACGCTGCTCAAGAATGCCGGGGTGAAAGATCCCAACGACGGCTGGACGACGGATGATTTCCTCCAGTTCCTCCAACAGCTTTCTCAGGCGGGCCAATCGACGCCGGTGACCAGTCCCTTGCACTGGCCGTACCTAGACATAGAAGCGCGCGCGGGTTTAACTGACTTCATTTACCTCTTCGGCGGTCGCAGCACCAACTTCCCGGCGGACCCGCCACGGGCGATGTTCGATTCTGACCAGGCGATCGCCGGCGGGCGCTTTTACAGCGATTTGTACACCCGCTATCATTACGCTGCCGATACGTTGACGCGGGCCGGCACCTATAGCCTCGGCCCCATCCCCGACTTCTTGCTCGGCCACGTTCCCCTCTTGCTGGCCCCCACCAACCTGATCGCCACCTTCCAGGGCGTGCAACATCCCTTGGACTGGGATTTGACTCTCGAACCGATCAAAACCGACGTCAAGCAATCCTGGTACGGCAGCGGCCTGGGCGGATTTATGATGAAAGCGGCGACCGATCCGGATACTGCCTGGAATTTGCTCTCCTACCTCGTTGCCGGCGACGGCATGAAGCAGCGGGCGGCCTTTGGCGATGTCCATCCCGCCTTCACCAAGATTGCCGCAAGTTCGACCTACACCTCGAACAAGGCGCCCCTCGGCAAACGCTTGTTCAATACGGTCGGCATGACCCAGATGATCGACGTGGATCCCGCCACATTGCCACCGTCCGCCGGCACGCCGGTCCCTGGTACGACGCCGAACACCAATGCCATGTTCCAGGAAATTGGCTATGACCTGAACGACGTGCTCTCCGGCAAGCTGGACGTTGCCGTCATGCTCCGCAAGGCCAACCAGGCGGCAAGTACACCGGGGAGGTAGGCCCTCTCTCTGCCTTCGGCATCTCTCCCCCAATTCTGGGGGAGAGCCAGAGTCGAGCGATGGGTACTCCATCTCGACCATGGCCGCACAACGAAGTTTCAGGGTAAGAACGAACCTTAGCGCCAGGTTCCTCTCCCCCAGAATTGGGGGAGAGGTTAGGAGAGAGGGCCCCTAACGCTCCCAGAAGCGGCGGACGGCGATGAGGCTGCCGCTGCCGCCGATGCCGATGCCGAGGGTGGCGCCCATGGCGAGCAGCTTGGGCAAGAGGTTGGGGTCAACGCGGAGCGACAGGAAGGTCAGGGAGCCGCGCAAGGCATCGAGAAGGCTGTGGTAGCCGGCGGCGACGACCGCCAGGGCCAGGGCGGCGGCGAGGAAGCCGCAAAACATGCCTTCTAGGATAAACGGCCAGCGCACGAACCAACCGGAGGCGCCGACCAGACGCATCACTTCGATCTCGTGGCGGCGAGTGTAGATGGCCACCCGCGCGACGTTGATCATCACGAACACGACGGCGATCGCCAGTCCGGCGACGATCGCCAGACCGCAGAGCCGGATGAAGTGCGACGCCGCCACCAGGCGGTCGACCGTGTCCTGATTGATCGTGATATCGCTGACGCTCGGGTCGCCACGGATAGCGTCGCCGATTTCCCGCGCCTTGCTCGGGTCCTTCATAGTGACGCCGATGCTGGCAGGCAAGGGATTGCCTTCGATAGCGCCGAGGAGCTCCGGATGCCCGGCGAACTGTTGCCGTAACTGGTCCATCGCGACCGTCTTGCTGACGAAGGTGATTGTGGCGACCGCCGGCTCGGCCTGGAGGCGGTGTTGTAATGCCGTCTGGGCCGCCACACTGGTTCCTTCCTTGAGATAGATCACCATGTTGACGCGCGACTGTACGGCGGTCACTGCCGCATCCAACCCGGCCACGAGCACCACCATGCTGGACAGCACCAATAGCAGCATCGCCGTTGTGCCGATGGCGACGCCGCTCATGACGGCATTGCGGCGCAGACTCTGCACGGCGCAGACGAAGGCGAAGCGAAGCATCCCGGCTACCCGGCGCCGGCGGCAACGAGCGTTCGCGCGGCAGGGCCGGCGCCGACCGTCGTCGGGATGCTCGGGATCGGAACGTCATAGCGCGCCGCTCGCTCGTCGCGCACGAGCCTACCCGCCGCCAACTGCAGGACACGTTGCTGATAGAGGTCCACAACGTCCCGATTGTGGGTGGCGACGAGGACGGTCATACCGTAGTCATTGATCCGCATGAAGAGTTCCATAATGCCGAGGGCAGTGACCGGATCGAGGTTGCCGGTGGGTTCATCGGCCAGGAGCAACTCCGGGCCGGTGACGAGCGCCCGGGCGATGGAGACGCGCTGCTGCTCGCCACCGGATAGCGTCTCCGGCAAGCGCCCGCCCTTGTCGCCGATCCCTACCAGTTCGAGCACGGCACCGACCCGTTCCTGGATCACGCTGCGGCGGTGGATGCCGTGGACACGCAGGGCGAAGGCGACATTCTCGTGCACCGTGAGCGTCGGCAATAGTTTGAAGTCTTGAAACACGACCCCCATCCGGCGACGGAAACCGGGCACCGCCCCACGTTGGACCCGAGCCAGGTTCGCGCCGGTGACATAGACGCGCCCGGCGGTCGGTTGCTCGGTACGCAGCAGAAGGCGGAGCAACGTCGACTTGCCCGAGCCGCTCGGCCCGACCACGAAGACAACGTCGCCGGTCTCCACCGTGAAAGAGACATTCGACAGGGCCTCAGCCGTTGGCGCGTAGCGCTTACTCACGCGCTCAAAGCGAATCAGGGGTTCAGAGGTAGGCACTGGGGTTCACCGCATTTCCGTTCACACGTACTTCAAAGTGCAGATGAGGGCCGGAGGAGTTCCCAGTGGACCCTTCGTAGCCGATGACCTGGCCCTGCTGCACATATTGATTGGTGGAGACGGCATAACCGCTCAAATGCCCATAAAGGGTGGAGATGGCGCCGTTGTGGACGATGATGATGCAGTTGCCGTAACCCCAGTTCCCGCCGCTAAACCAGCCGACGTGGATCACCACCCCGGCGGCGGAAGCCCGAATCGGAGCGCCATAACCGGCAGCGAAGTCCAGTCCGGTGTGGAAGTGGGCATAGCCGTTGCCGGGTGGCTCCATGGCCCAGGAAGTCGGCCCGAAGAGTTGCGTGATCGGCCCTTGCAGGGGCCAGATGAAGCGGAGTCCGCTACTCGGCGTGGGGGGCGGGGCGGTATGCTGCGCTACCGCCGCCGCGCGCTGAGCGGCAAGTTCCCTCGCTTGCTCGGCGGCGGCGGCCTTGGCGGCGGCCGCCTGCAACTGTTGGATGAGACTCGTGGCGGCCCGTTGGTCCGCCTCCGCCTTGGCTATCTGTTCTTCGGCCGTCGCCTGCTGCTGCTGGGCTTGGGCCAGTTGCGTCTGTGCCCCGTGTTGGCTACTGGTCAGGTTCGACTGTTTCGCCAGCAACGGCGCGCGGTTGGCGGCGAACTGCTGGCGATTAGTCGTGATTTTCTGTTGGGTCGTTTTGATCTCCGCATCAAGGGTGGCCGCTTGTTGTTGGAAGCTGGTTTGCGCCTGAGCGAGTTCCGCCTGCACCTGTTGAATGAGTTGTTCTTCGTCGATGGCGCGGAGGCTGATTTCTTCATGGTTGGCGGTCAGTTCCGCCTCCAACTGCTGGGTCGCCGCCAGGTCGGCCGTCAGTGCCGCGTGCTGCTGTCGGGCCAGGTCGCGTTCGTTCGCCAATTGCACCATGAGGTCCTGATCGTGCTGGCTGACCATGCCGAGCATCGTCAGCCGGTTTAGCCCGTCGCTCATGTTGCCGGCGTTGAGGATCAAGGTAAGCGCCGAGGTCTGGGATAGTTTGTACATTTGCACAAGGACGGCCGCGATCTGCTGGGTACGGGTGGCAATATCGGCGTCCATCGCCTGCAACTGGGCGGCCAGGGCTGTGGCGTCGCGCTCGGTGCGGAGGCGCTGCTGGTCGGCGTCGCGCAACTGAGCCTGGGCACTGCGCAAGTCATCCTGATCCTGCTGCAAGCGGGCTTTGGCGGTCGCCTGTTGGGCGTCAAACTGCTGTTGCTGGACGCTGAGTTGGGTCCGTGCCGATTGCAGATCGGCCAGGAATGTATTGAGGTCGCCGTTCAAGCCCGCTTCGCGAGCGCCGGCTTCCCGTTGCAACGCCGTGGTCTGTTGTTGGACGGTGGCCAGGGCACTGCGGTTACGTTGCAGTTGGAGGCTGAGATTGGCGATCTCCTGCTTGGCGTTGGCGAGGTGCTGTTCGGCGCTACTGCGCTGGGCCGTCACCTGCTTCAACTGCTGCTGCGCCGTTGTGATGTCATCGGCGTGCAGGTGCGCGGCAGCCGGGAACAAGGCGATGCAGCAGAGCAGGAACGCGGTCATGCGTCGGAGCGCTCGGCCTCGCTGCACGCGCTGCTCCCCTCCCCTTGTTGCCTGGCAGGCAGACCCCTCGCCTGATTCTAGGCGTCCGCCACCGGCTTCAGGGGAGCGGTGTGGGACCATTCTCCTAAGGCGGCTGACGGCGGAAGGCGGCGACCGCGTTCCAAGGGCGCGCCCTCCGCCCTGTCCCACCTCCCCGTACAATAGGCGCGGGAGGTACGATGCGTGTCGGCGGTGCTAGCATTCGCGAACCAGAAGGGCGGCGTCGGGAAGACGACGACAGCGGTGAATCTGGCGGCGGCGCTGGCCGCGGCGGGCGCCCGCGTGTTGTTGGTGGACATTGATCCGCAGGCGAACAGTACGAGTTCCTTTGGCCTGCCGAAGCGGGGAATCCCATCCATCTACGACGGCCTGATCCATGGTGCCGGCGCGCGCAGCCTGATTCAACGGCAGGTCCGACCGCGCCTCGATATCTTGCCCAGTACGGTTGATCTCGCCGGCGGCGAGGTGGAACTGGTGAGTGTGCCGGAGCGAGAGTTTCGCTTATGCCGGCTTCTCGGCCCCATCGTGGATGCGTACACGGTGGTGCTCGTGGATAGTCCGCCCTCCCTGGGTCTGCTCACCGTCAATACGCTCGTGGCATCGACCGGCGTGGTGGTGCCGTTACAGTGCGAATATCTGGCATTGGAAGGGCTCACGCAACTGCTGGACACGATGGAGCGCGTCCGCGCGCGGCTCCATCCGCCGTTGACCCTGTTTGGCATCGTCCTGACCATGTTCGATGCGCGGACCAAGCTTGCCACCGATGTCGTCGCCGAGGCGCGCCGCCACTACCCGCGCGAAACGTTTGTCACGCTCATCCCGCGGTCGGTGCGGCTGGCGGAGGCGCCGAGTTACGGCCAATCGGTACTGGACTATGCAGCAAACTCGGGCGGCGCGATGGCTTATCGAGCACTGGCGGGAGAAGTGCTTGCCCGCCTCCAGCGCAGTCGCGCCGCAGCAATGCCGGGAGATGTCGAAGTAACCGATAGGGTAGCGCCGCAGCCTACCGCTGCTTCCTGAGTACCGGCAGGCCCGAACCGGCGCGCTCGCTGACTTCGTAGCCGGCCGGCACGGCGTCCAGCCCCTTGTCCTCCCGCGGCTCCTTGGTGAAGAAGTAAATTTGCTGGTCGCGGCCGTTCTGCAACTTCACCTTCTGGGTGTTCAGGAAGTAGGTATCGCCCTTGCGGTTTTTGTAGCTGTACGCCATTGCGTTTCCCCCACGACTTTCCGGCCTGTTGCTCTCTCAATCGAGCAAGAGGCAATCATAGTAGCAAACTCGGGCCAGAGGTAGGACCTTTACCTGTTACGGCGAGTGTAACGGCGCCGGCGCACGCCAGGCGGCCGCTGGACTTTGCGGGCCGTGCACCGGCACGGTAGCATGCATGCAGATCGCCGCCTTCGGCACGCTGTGGCCGTGGCCGGTGGGCGGAGCGTCGGTGGGGCGGCGCGTGCAAGGGAGCGATAGGCGCATGAGTCAAGACATTCTGATGCCCCGGCTCAGCGATACGATGGAAGAGGGCACGATCTCGCGCTGGCATAAGCACGAAGGCGATCGCGTCGCCAAGGGCGATGTCCTGGCCGAGGTCGAGACGGACAAGGCCAATATGGAAGTGCAGTCCTACTCTTCCGGCCTCTTGAATAAGGTGTTGGTCCAGGAGGGGCAGACCGCCAAGATCGGCGCCGTCATCGCCGTCCTGGGCGAAACCGCCGACGATGTTGGGGAGACGCCCCAACAGGACGCACCAAGCGCTGCCCGGCGCGCACAAGGGATGGCGGATGGCGTGCCTGCCGGTGACGACACCACCGGCGGTGAACCAAAGCAAGCCCCCCCCGCGCCGCGGCCGGAAGAGGGGGCAGTGACCCGCGAAGGCGGCGCCCAGACCGGTACCGGCGGGCCGCAGCGCAGCGGCGAGGTGACGACCGGCCCCACACCGCCAACCCCGGGCCGCCTTGTTGTGACCCCGTTGGCCAGGCGTATCGCCGCCGACCGAAACATTGATCTCTCCCAGGTCAAGGGAAGCGGCCCCGGCGGGCGCATCGTGCGGGAAGATGTCGAGTCCTTTCAACCGGGCGTCAACGCCGCCGCTCCAGCCGGCGAAGGCGCCAATCGCGTGCCCCTGAGCCGGATGCAACAGGTCATTGCCCGGCGCATGGTGGAGTCCAAGACGCAGGTTCCCCACTTTTATGTCACGGCTGAGGTCGATATGGGCGCCTTCAACGAGTTGCGATCGCAGCTCAATGTCGGGGCCGACAAGGAGCATCAGATCCGTCACGACGCGATCATGCTGCGCGCCTGCGGTCTTGCCCTGACGAAGTTTGCCGACGTCAACGGCAGTTTCCGCGATGGCCAGTTCGAATACCATAACTACGTCAATATCGGCTTCGCCGTCAGCGTGCCGGATGGCCTGGTGGTGCCGGTCGTCCCAGGCTGCGACCGGAAGGGCATCCGCGAGATTGATCAGGCCATGCGACCGTTGATCGAACGCGCCCGCGCCGGCAAGCTGACCCCGACGGATATGGAGAAGAGTACCTTCAGCATCTCCAACCTCGGCATGTATGACGTGGAAGACTTTGGCGCCGTCGTCAATCCGCCCAACGCGGCGATCCTCGCCATCGGCTCGACGAAGAACGTCCCCGCCGTTGTTGACGGGCAAGTGGTCGTGCGGCCGCGCATGAAAGTGACGCTCTCCTGTGACCATCGAATTCTCTATGGTGCGCGCGGAGCGCTCTTCCTGCAGGAACTGAAGCGGCTCTTACAGTCTCCCTATAGTCTGGTTCTCTGACGCCCTTCCTGAGATCGGAGCGCGACCATGACCCTGCATATCGAACCGGCGCCGTTGGCAGGCGCCGCTAGTACGCCGGCGCAGCCGATTCCCCTCCAGCCGCGACGGCCGGAATGGTTGAAGGTGCCCCTGCCGGGCAGCCCGAACTATATCAACGTGAAGCGGTTGCTGCGTGCGCATCAGTTGCACACCGTCTGCGAAGAGGCCCATTGCCCGAATATCGGCGAGTGTTTCGAGCATCGCACGGCTACCTTCATGATCTTAGGCGAGATATGCACCCGCGCCTGCCGCTATTGCGCCGTCACCACCGGCCGCCCGCTGGCGATTGATGAGGACGAGCCGCGCCGGGTGGCGGACGCAGTCCGGCTGCTCGGGCTACGCCACGCTGTGGTCACATCGGTCGACCGCGACGACCAGGCGGATGGCGGCGCCCACATCTTTGCCGCGACGATCAGAGAAATCCGCCGCCAGGCGCCCGGCGCCACGGTGGAGGTGCTGATCCCCGACTTTCAGGGCGTCTGGTGGGCGCTGGAAATGGTGATGGAGGCGGGCCCGGACATCCTCAACCACAACACGGAGACGGTGCCGCGGTTGGCGCGGCGAGTGCGCCCGAAGGCGAAATACGAACAAACGCTGGAGTTGCTGGAGCGCGCCGCTATGCTGCGTCCCGAGTGCATGGTGAAATCCGGCGTCATGGTCGGGCTCGGTGAAGAGTGGGACGAGCTCGTCGAGACGATGGCGGATATTCGGGCCGTGGGCACCCATATCCTCACGATCGGGCAGTACCTGCGTCCCTCGCTCAAGCACGTCGCCTTGTCCCGCTATTACACGCCGGCCGAGTTTGCCCAGCTCAAGCAGATCGGACTGGACATGGGCTTCCGCCATGTCGAGTCCGGGCCGCTGGTTCGCAGTTCGTACCACGCACACGAGCAAGTGGCGCACGCTCTGGTCGCAGGGTGAGCGACGGCGCAGCGGCAGTCGCCCCACAGGGCGCCGTCACCTGGCTGGGCCGCCGGGAGTATCGCCCAACCTGGGCCTTGCAACGCGGGCTGGCGGAAGCGCGCCGCCAGGACCTGGCGCCGGACACCGTACTCCTGGTGGAACACCCGCCGACGTTCACGTTGGGGCGGCGCGGTACACCGGACCATATCCTCACCGACGCTGAGAGCCTGCGCCGCCGGGGGATCACGGTTGTGCCGATCGATCGCGGTGGGGACATCACCTATCACGGTCCCGGCCAGCTCGTCGCCTACCCCATCTTCCAGCTTTCCCGCTGGGGGAAGGACCTGGGGTACTATGTCCGTCTTCTGGAGGAGGTCGGTATCCGCACTGCCGCCGCTTTCGGCGTCACGGCGGAACGGCAGCCCGGCAACACGGGCGTCTGGGTGGGGAACGACAAACTGGTCGCTATCGGCGTCCGCGTGTCGCGCTGGGTCACGATGCACGGGCTGGCCCTCAACGTCGCGCCCGACCTCAGTTACTTTGCCGACATCGTCCCCTGTGGTCTGTCCGACCGTGGGGTGACGTCCCTTGCAAGCTTCCTTGATCCGGTACCCAGGCCGGCGGAGGCGCGCCTGGAAATGATCCAGGCCTTCCGCGAGGTCTTCGGGCTGGACCTGGTCGAGTACAGCGCGGGAGCAGTGGAAGGATGGGCCTTGCCGGCGCCACCGGAACCGACCCCCTCAGCGCGACAACTGGGGGACCTCACCCCCCCGCCCCTCTCCTGGACGGAGAGGGGAGACGAACCTGCTGCAATCCCTCGTTCTTCCCTCTCCATCCAGGAGAGGGGTCGGAGGTGAGGTCAGGTTCTACCGATGCGCTGTGAAATTGGCGTGGACATTGTGGCCATGACGCGCATTGAACAGGCGGTGGAACGCTTCGGCGAACGGTTCCTCAAGCGCATCTACACGCCGGAGGAGTTGGAGTATGCCCTGGGCGATGCCCATAAGTGGGAGCACCTGGCGGCGCGTTTTGCCGCTAAGGAGGCGGCCAGCAAAGCCCTGGGGACGGGGATGGTGGGCGTCGGCTGGAAAGACTTTGCCGTGGAGCGGCTACGCTCGGGTAAGCCAATGCTGCGTCTGACCGGCAGGGCGGTGCAACTGGCGCAGGACCAGGGCCTGACGCAGTGGTCGGTGAGCCTGGCCCACGACGCCGATGCGAAGGTTGCGGTGGCGATGGTGGTGGCGTGGGGAAATGGGGATATGGGGATAAAGAGCGACGTGGACGGTCACTTGGCGTGAGTTTGTCAGACCAGTACCCACTCTCAACATCTTCGTCCCCGGTCACCGCCTGGCTCTTTCCCGGCCAGGGCAGTCAACACGTCGGCATGGGAGCGGATCTCTATGCCAAAGAAAGCGGGATTCGGGAGCTATTTGCCGAGGCGGCGGAGCGCAGCGGACTGGATATCGTACGCATCTGCTTTGAGGGGCCGGCGGACGAATTGCAGCGGACCGAAAACGCCCAACCCTGCCTGTTGACCGTCAGTGTTGCCTATGGCCGGGTGCTGGGGGCGCGGGGGCTGACGCCGGACTATGTCGCCGGGCACAGCCTCGGGGAATATAGCGCCCTGGTGCAAGCCGGCGTGCTCGCTTTTGGCGATGCGGTGTACGCGGTACGGCGGCGGGGCGAGCTCATGGCGGCGGCGGGCGGCGGAGCGATGGCGGCGGTGCTCGGCCTCGACGATGCCCGGGTAGAGGAGGCGTGCATGGAGGCGCCGGGGGCGGTGCCGGCAAACTACAACACGCCGGGGCAGGTGGTGATCTCGGGCACGGCGGCAGCGGTCGCCAGTGCGTCCGAGGCGGCGCGCCGCCTCGGTGCGACGCGCGTGGTGACGCTGAAGGTGAGTGGCGCCTTCCATTCCCCGCTGATGCGTCCGGCGGCGGCGGAGCTGGCAGGCGTGCTCAAGGCGCTCGCCTTCCACGATGCACAGGCGCCGGTCGTCTGTAACGTCGACGGAGCGGTCCATGTTTGCGCGGCGGACTTTCCGCCGTTGCTGGTGTGCCAGGTGGCGGAGCCGGTACGCTGGAGCGCCGTGATGGGGACCCTGCTGGCAGCAGGCATGGGACGCTGCGTTGAAGTCGGTCCGGGCCGGGTGCTGAGCGGCCTGATGCGCCAGATGGATCGGAGCGTGGAGGCGGCGAGCGCAGCGGCGCTGTTATAAACCCGCTCCGGACCGGTGCTATACTCGGCGCACGGCGGCCGATTCCGGCGCCGAGCCACGAGGACGCTTGAACAATGACACCGGCGAGCCTGCTCTTGCGCTTGCTTGGTGGCGCCGCCCTCGCCGTGGTTGTTTGGGAGGTCGACGCCGGACTCGTTGGCGGTCGCCCGGCGAACTGGCTCAACCTGACGATTGCCGTCGGGGCGGGATTTCTCCTTGGTCTGGTGGTGACGCCGGACGTGACGCTGAAGCCGCTGATTCGCTTGCGGGAACGACTGACAGCCTCACCGGACGAAGTCCTCATCGGCGGCACCGGCGGTGTCTTCACGGGCCTGGTTCTGGCCGCCCTTCTGGCCATTCCCTTATCCCAACTGCCGGCGCCGCTCAGCGCTTTCTTGCCTCTGGCCATGGCCTTGCTCTTCGCCTACTTCGGCGCTGTCGTCGGACTCAGCCGGGGTAAGACACTAGCCCGACGGCTGGGTATTGGCCGAGGTGAGGCGCTGACTGCCTTGCGGCGCATCATTATCGATTCGAGCGTCATCATCGACGGCCGGTTACTGGCGATTTGGCGGGCCGGCTTTATGCGCGGAACGCTGGTGGTGCCGGACTTCATCGTCGCTGAACTGCAGACGCTCGCCGACTCTTCCAATGCCACGGTACGCGCTCGCGGGCGGCGGGGACTGGACCTTCTGCTAGAACTGCGACAGGACGCCGGCGATGAGCTCGAAGTCGTCGCCTGGAGCGATCTATCGGCGCCCACAGTAGACGCCAAACTGGCGGCGATGGCGAAGGCGACCGAGGCAATGTTGCTCACCAACGATGCCAATCTGGCTCGTGTCGCGGAGCTCCAAGGCGTCAAGGTGATGAGCATCCATGCGCTGGCCTACGCCTTGCGCCAACAGTTGGCGCCCGGCGAACACACGCGCGTGCGGGTGGTTCAAGAAGGATCCGAGCCGCACCAGGGCCGCGCCTATCTTCCCGATGGCACCCTGATCGTCGTGGAAGGCGGGCGGGCATTCCTGGGCCGGGAGGTGGACGTGATAATCCAGCGCTCCGTACAGACACCGCAGGGAAAGCTCTTTTTCGCCTTGCCGACCAGCGTCGAAGCGGAGAGCGTGCATTGAACGGTGGTGAGCGATGTCCATAACCGCACGCCGCCACCCCCAGGCGGCGCCGGCAGCGGCGGAACACCTTGCTGTGCCGTTGCCGAACGACCAGGTTGGCCTCGTCATCGTCGCCGCCGGCGTGAGCAGCCGGATGGGCGGTCAGGACAAGGTGGCGGTCGACCTTGGCGGCCGCCCGGTACTAGCCTGGTCTCTTGAGATCGGCGAGAGGTGCGCGGAAATTGTCACCATTGCCCTGGTCGTCCATCCTGAGCGACGGACCTGGGCGGAGGCCTTTATCCGCGCTGGGGCCTGGCGCAAGCCGGTGATCGTCTGCGATGGCGGTGAGCGCCGCCAGGATTCCGTGGCGACTGGTGTGGCGGCGCTGGACGACGTGGAATGGGTAGCAGTACACGACGCCGCCCGTCCGTTTGCCGGCGTGACGCTCGTTCAACGCTGTATCGACGCGGCACGTGACTGCGGCGGCTGCGCCCTCGCCGCGGTGCCGGTGAACGATACGCTGAAACGGGTCAACGGACGGCGCGTCGAAGCAACACTGTCCCGCGAGCAGCTCTGGTCGGCGCAGACGCCGCAAGTGTGCCGCCGAGTGATGTTGTTGGAAGGGTTCGAGCTCGCCGCCGTGAACGGCTGGAGCGTCACCGACGAAGCGATGCTCATGGAGCTGTTGCACGTGCCAGTCGTCGTCGTGCCCGGCAACGTCCGCAACTTCAAGCTCACCACGAGCGATGATCTCGCCCTGGCGCGGGCGATCGTTGCAGATGAGGGGATAAGGGGATCAGATGATCAGGAGAGGCACGGTTTAACCGCCGCCGCGGCTGTCCCAGCGTTGCAGCTTGCCGGCATGCAGCGTACTCTGCAACGCCTCGATCGGCCCGGCACGCGCGTCGGCATCGGCTACGATATCCACCGTCTCGTCAGCGGGCGACGGCTGGTGCTGGGCGGTGTCGAGCTGGCGCACGAGCGCGGCCTGGAAGGGCATTCCGATGCCGATGTGCTCTTGCACGCCGTCATGGATGCGCTGCTGGGAGCGGCGGCGTTAGGCGATATTGGCCGGCATTTTCCCCCCGGCGACCCGGCCTACCTCGGCGCGGACAGTCGGGTGCTGTTGCGGCAGGTGGCGGCGCTCCTGCGCGAGGCCGGCTATCGGACGCAGAACGTCGACGCGATGGTCGTCGCCCAGCAGCCCAGGCTTGGCCCCTATATCCCGGAGATGCGCCGGATGATCGCGGCGGACCTCGCGGTTGACGTAGACTGCATCAGCATCAAAGCAACGACGAACGAGGGGCTGGGCCCGGAGGGGCGCGAGGAAGGCATCTCCGCCACCGCCACCGCCTCCATCAGCAGTACAGAGGAGTGAGACTCGGTGGCGCTGCGGATCTACAATACACTGACCCATCAGAAGGAGCCGTTTCTTCCTGCCAATGATCCGGTGCGCTTTTACTGCTGCGGTATGACGCCGAAGTTCTTCCCTCACCTCGGCCATGGGCGCCTCTTCGTCAGTATGGACGTGTTGCGGCGGTACTTGCTGGAGCGTGGGTATCAGGTGCGTTATGTCCAAAACTTCACCGATGTCGACGATAAGATCATCGCCCGGGCGACGCAGGAAGGGTTGGACCCGGCGACCGTCGCGCAGAAGTACACCGATGGCTACTTCCAGAGCATGGAGGCGCTGAACGTGCTGCCGGCCGACGTGTATCCCAAGGCGACGGAAACGATCCCTGGCATCATCAGCATGATCGACGGCCTGGTGGCGCGCGGTTACGCCTATGCGCCGGGCAACGGCGACGTCTACTATCGCGTCGCCGCCTTCCCCAGTTACGGCAAGCTCTCGCACCGCACGGAGGAGGACGTCCAGCCGGGCGCGCGCATTGCCGTCGAAGAGCAGAAGGGCGACCCGCGCGATTTCGCGCTCTGGAAGGCGGCGAAGGAAGGTGAGCCGCGGTGGCAAAGTCCCTGGGGATACGGCCGGCCCGGTTGGCATATCGAATGCTCGGCCATGGTGCGCCAGGAGTTAGGCGACCAGATTGATATCCACGCCGGCGGGCCAGACCTTATCTTCCCCCACCACGAGAACGAGATCGCCCAGTCGGAAGCCTTTACCGGCTGCGAACCGTTCGCGCAATACTGGGTGCATATCGGCCAGCTCAACGTCAATAACGAGAAGATGGCCCATTCCACGGAGAACTTCACGACAATTCTGGCAGTGTTGGAGCGCTATCATCCAGTCGTGTTGCGCCTCTACTACCTGACCCAGCATTACCGCACACCATCCAACTTCACGGACGATAGTTTGGAAGTCACCCGCCGAGCGGCGGAGCGCCTGGTGATGGCTCGTAGAAGCCTCTCGGCACTCCGGGCAATCGCAGCGGCGTCTGCGCCGCCCGCCCTCTCCGGCGTACCGCAGCCATCGGCGGCAGGAGCCCTGCAGCGTCAGCTCAACCAGGCGCGCCGTGAGTTCTACGAGGCGATGGATGACGATTTCAACACCGCTGTGGCGCTGACCACGCTGTACGGCCTGAGCCGCGAGATCAACCGCCTCCGCGACAGTACCCCGTTACCCGGTGACGCCCAGGAATGGGCAATTGTGCTGGACGATATTGCGAGGACGTTCGAGCATTTCCTCGCTATTCTTGGCTTGCAAGTGCCCGCCTCCGCTGCCGAGTTGGTGCGCGGGGCGGCGTCGGGCGGACCCAGCGACGCCGAAATTGAAGCGCTCGTCGCCAAACGCGCCGAACTGCGCCGCCAGCGCCGCTGGGCCGACGCGGACGCCGTCCGCGCCCGACTGGCGGATCAGGGCATCTCCGTCGAGGACCGTGCGGACGGCGCGGTCTGGCGGCGTGGGGGTTGAGGTAATGAGGGGGCCCACAAGCGCGGCCCTCTCGGCCCCCTCCTCAGCCATCGTTTACGGCCGGCGTCCGGTGCTGGAGGCGCTGCGGGGTGGGCGAGAGGTTCGGCGGCTCTGGGTGGCCGAATCACCGCGGCCGGCGCCGGTCGTGGCGGCAATAATCGCGGCGGCGCAGGACGCCGGCCTGCCAATCAGTGACTCGTCGCGCCAACGCCTGGATGAGCTAGCCGGCGGCGGCCACCACCAGGGAGTGGTCGCTGAAGTGGCGGAGGCAGCGATCGTCACCCCGGCCGAGATCGTGGACCTGGCGCGGCAGCGACGGGAAACGCCGCTGCTGGTGATTGCCGACCACCTGGAAGACCCGCAAAATCTCGGGTCGCTGATCCGCACCGCTGAGGCGGCAGGCGCCCACGGATTGGTGCTGCCGGAGCGTCGTAGCGTTGGCGTCACGGCCGCCGTCGTGCGGGCGTCGGCCGGGGCGGCCGAGCATTTGGCGGTGGCAAGCGTGGTTAACCTGACGCGCACTCTCCGCAACCTGAAAGCGGACGGACTGTGGATCATCGGCCTGGACGCCGCGGCGCAGCAGCGCTACGACCAGGCCGATCTTACCGTGCCCCTGGCGATCGTCGTCGGCAGGGAGGGAAAGGGCCTCAGTCGGTTGGTTGCCGAGCATTGCGACGTGCTTGTGCGCGTGCCGATGGCGGGGCAAACCGCCTCGCTCAACGCCGCAGTTGCCGGCGCGATCGTGCTGTACGAAGCGGTGCGCCAGCGCCTGAGTTCGATTGCACTGCACCGCCCTGTCGCTACCGCTCCGTAATTTCATTCCCCCGAATATAGTCCCAGTTGATGTCCTGACCCAGTCCCGGTAATGACGAAATGTGGACGCAGCCTTCGCCGTCTAGCGGGTCGTCCAGGCGGTTGAGCCAGGCGGCGGGCTGCTCGTAGTCGAGAAAAGGGTGCAGCAGACCGCGTTCGTAATATTCGCCGGGGATCCCCATGGCGCACAGGCCGTGCAGGTTGCCGGGACCGCCACCATGGACTTCCATGCGTACGCCGAACGATTCGCAGAGGTGGGCTGTCTTCATGAGCGGTGTGAGTCCACCGACGTCCCCGACACCGGCGCGGGAAATATCGGAAGCCTTTTGCAATATCCACTCGGCACGCGTGAACATCTTGCCTTCGGCGGTTTCCGGCCCGACGACGGGAATAGTGAGTTGTTCGGTGAGCCAGACGTACGACGAGATGCTATGTTCGGCCATCGGCTCTTCGTACCAGTAGAAGTTGAGCTTCTCCAGTTCGCGGCCAATGTAGTAGGCGTCCTCGCGGCTGTAGTAGTGGAAGGTATCCAGCATCAGCGGAATTTCGTCGCCGACGGCCTCGCGCACGGCCCGGCAACAGGCGACATCCAACTTTGGGTTCGGCATGCCGGGGATCGGGGGCATGATAGTGTGCAGCTTAAAGGCGGGGTAGCCTCGGGCTTTACACTGGAGGGCGAAGTCCGCATACGCCTGGGGCGTGTTCAGCCCGCCATCCATATCGTCGCCGCACATGGTGCTGGCGTAGGCCGGCACCTTATTCCGATAGCCGCCTAATAGCTTATACACGGGCAGGCCCAGGGCGTGGCCGGCGAGGTCCCATAGCGCCATATCTACCACCGCCAGCACGCGGTCAGTGAGCGTGGTGAGGTGCAGGCGTTGCGCCTCCCGCAAGTGCTGCCAGAGCCATTCGCGATCGTAGGGATCTTTACCCAATAGCATGGGCTTCACCACCTGCCGGATGGCGTCGGGACTGGCGCCGAAGCAATATCCCTCTGCACCTTCATTGGTCACGATCTTCAGGACGTGCTGGGTCGCATCGTGCTCGGGGCCGGGATGGGTGTGGCCATCCGCATCGCGCACGATCTTCGACCGATAATGAAAACCCTGGGTGACGACGTCCGTGATCTGCATGCCGGTTCCTTCTTCTGCTGGCGACGGTAAGTCCGGAGGAGAATAGCAGAGCGGACGAGTGGCGGCTAAATCTAGCCGGCTACGCCAACCATCGATTGCCAGCAGTAGAGGAGCGCATACCCCAGTGCGTGGGCCACCCGGCGGAGGGGTGTGAGCAGGGCGGGATCGCTGAGAGGACGGTGGAAGAGGGGGTGGGACGGCATGGAACCAGCTGCCCGTTCGTATAGAGCGACGGCTGGGGAATTGCCGCCCATGGAGGATGGATACCACAGGCCCTGCACTGCGGGGTAGGCGGCATAGATCGCTTGAGACCAGCGTCGGGCGCGTGGTCGTTGCCCGGAAGCAAGGGCCATTGAGGCGCCAGCGGCCGTTGGCCAGAGGCCGGTCAAGTCAAGCAAGGTGAGGTCGGCATCCACCGCGAATGCAACGAGCCAGGGGCTTCCGCTTTGACGGTCGACCGTCCGGGAACGTTGAAACACTTCAGCCAGGCACGTCAGGCCATCGCCCGCAGCGTACACGATGCCCCGCTCCTGCAAACCTGGCGGTGGCAGGTGGTGATCGAAGCGAGCCTGAGCCACCGGACCGAAATGACGGAAGGCCGACCAGGCCGCCGGATGCGCACCGCCTCGAAAGTAGACTCGCCACAGGGTATCGCTGAAGGAGAGATGGTGATATGTGGGCCGAATCGCGGACAGTTGCGCGATATCCGGTGGTTCGGGAAACTTCGGCAACCGCCGGCTCAGGCGACGGTGACAAACGGCGCGATGGCGGTTGGCCCGCCCCCCTGCCGCAACCAGTCGCGCGGACTGGTCGCCCGACCGGAAACCTCCAGGTCCGCGTCAGGCGTGAGGAACCAGCGCTGCACGCTCACTGGATGGAGATCAGGGTCGAGGGCGACGAGCACGCTGCCGATACCCGGCAGCGCACCGCCGGTCACCGGGTCGAATTGGAAGAGTGGCAACCGCCAGCCCGCCGGCGTCTTGATGCCATAGAGCGTCCGATCTCCTAACCGGTGCCGAATACGGCTCTCGTCGATGCCTAGACGCGGTGCCGCCTGCGCAGGTGTCAGCGCTGTCGCCAGCAAAGCCGCGTACTCCGCCGCGCCGCGCGCCAATGGATCGTCGTTGGCGTCACGCAATACATCGGCGCTGAGGCTGAATCCCCCGCGTTCCAGGACTATCGCTTCTGCTGCGCTGAGATCATGGACGCTATCGCCGGTATGAACCGGCGGCATTGCCCGCACCGCCTCCGCAACGAGGCGATCGAAGGCGGAGGGGGAGACATCCAGCCCAACCCGCTCAAGATCATCGCGCGTAATGAGCGACACGTCGCCTCCCCTCGCTATTAAGAACGCACGAATATCACCAGCGTGCGGTAGTGTGCGTTTATGGTACCACAGTTCTGTGCGGTAGCGACTGCATATCGTACACTGCCCGCTCGTGACGTCAGAGCCAGGAGCGGAGTGAGTTATGCATCCGGCTGCCCTCGAACCGGCGCCGCCGGTAGAAGGAGCGTCGTGAGGCGGGCCGGCCGCCGGACTCCGTGACCTTTTTCTCCATTGCCGCCCGCTTACTCGGGACGCCAGAAGTCCAGTAGGTACTCGAAGGTCACTCCCATGGTGATGTAGTTGTTGGGCCAGCCGAAGATACCAATATTATTGACAATGTTGCGCCGATCCCAGATGATGATGTTGCGCAATTCGTAGCCAACGCTCCGAAGGGCCTCGATCACGGCCATATGGATCGTGATACGTTGGTTCTCCCACCACATATCCGGCACGTTGATGACGCAATGCGATTTCGGACGCAGGAGGGGCAGCAGGTTTCGATATACTTTGGCCATCGCTACCTGATAGTCCTCCAGGGGAAGCGTACCCAGGTCATTGACGTCCTGGCTGTACTGTTCAATCTGGCCAAGCTGCTCGTTGGCGCGTAAATCGCCGCGGCGGCTCTTGTTCTTGCGCCGGCGGTTCAGGAGGTTTGCGTAGGGCGGGGAGGTCAGGAGCAGGGAAATGCTCTCCTCGGGCAAATAGCGGGCGATGTCATGGGCATCCGCTTGCATCGCCAACTGCTTCGTCTGCGCCGTCGAAGGCTGCTGCTGCAGCCGACTGTCGCAAAGGCTGATGTACTCCTCCTTGAGATCGAAGCCGGCGGCGTTGCGTTTGGCGTCGCGCGCAGCGACCAGGGTTGTCCCTGACCCGACGAACGGATCAACGACCAACTCCCCTTCGTGGGTGAAAAGATCGATACACTTACGAGCAAGGGAGATGGGGTAGGTAGCCGGGTGCTTCTTCTTATCCCGAATGTCTCGACCTTCGTAGTAGAATTCCCACACCCCAAGTTGGCTCTTCATCCACGTCTTGGCATCCAGGCAATTGAGATGATTGGGCTGACATGGACAGATCTTTACCGAGTCGACAGCGAGGTAGTTCGGTGATTCGTCAGCAGCGAGAGCCACGGCCATACAGGTCCTCTCCTACGAGACGTTCATTTTGCGCGTTCGTACTGTACCGGCCAGCGGACCGCGTCGGGAGCGCCGAGCGCTTTCGCAGCGTGCAAGGGAAAGTATGGGTCGCGCAACAACTCACGCGCCATGACGATGAGGTCGGCCTGCCCGGCCGCCAGAATTTGTTCCGCTTGCTCGGCGGTCGTGATCAGGCCGAGGGCGGCCGTCGCCACGCCGGCCTCATGCCGGATGCGCTCGGCGAAGGGAACCTGGTAACCAGGACCCGTGGTGATGCGTTGATGCTGATCGAGGCCGCCGCTGGAGCAGTCGATGACGTCGACGCCGCGCTCGGCAACGGCGCGGGCCAGGCGGACGCTGTCGGCCACATCCCAGCCGCCCGGCGTCCAGTCGGTCGCGGAGAGGCGCAAGAAGAGCGGCTTCTCGGCCGGCCAGTTTGCCCGCACGGCCTCCGCCACCTCCAGAGCGAGGCGAATCCGGTGCTCGAAGCTGCCCCCATAGCCGTCGGTGCGCTCGTTGCTGAGCGGCGACATGAATTCGTGCAGCAGGTAGCCGTGGGCGGCGTGGATCTCGAGCACATCGACGCCGTACCGGTTGGCCCGCGCCGCCCACGGCGCCAAAAGCGATCACTACATCCTGAATATCCGCCACGGTCATCGCACGCGTGGTGCGGTAGGTGGCGTTGAAGGGGAGGGAGCTCGGCCCGACCGGCGTCCAGCCGCCCTCGGCGTCGCTCAGGCCGCGGTGTCCCTCCCAGGGCCGCGTGGTGCTGGCTTTGCGCCCGGCGTGGGCAAGCTGGATGCCCATCGCCGCGCCGTGACGCCGAACGAAGCTGATCGCCGGCGCCAGCGCCTCGCCATGCGCGTCAGACCAGAAGCCAAGGTCTTCCGGCGAGATACGCCCCTCCGGTCGCACCGCGGCCGCTTCGGTGAAGACGAGCCCAGCGCCGCCGACAGCGCGGCTGCCCAGGTGGACGAGGTGCCAGTCCGTCGCCAGGCCGTCGCGGTCCTCACAGGAGTATTCGCACATCGGCGAGACCACGAGCCGATTGCGGAGTGTGACCCCGCGGAGGCGGTACGGCTGGAACAGTCTGGGTACCGGGCCATCGGGCGACGGTACAGCGGTGACATGGGAATGCGTCGCCGCGCTGTTGAGCGGGCCTTGCTGTTGGATGGTCATAGTGGTTGTTGCTCTCCCTCTTAATTTCGGACCCCGCCCCGGAACTTGCTCTACCGTAGCGACGGTAGCAGCGATGCAAGGGTCGGGCCGGCGTTCGGCAGCTAGTCGATGTCCAGCACCGCTTTACCGTTGATCTTGCGGTCCAACAGCAGTTGCACCGCCTCGGCTGCCCGTTGCCAACTACCGCGCCAGGAGACCTGGGGGTCGAGGGCGCCGGCATGGACGAGACCAGCCAGGTAGGCGAGGTCGGCGCCGATCGGGCCGCCCTCAGCGTGCATCTGGAAGCCGACCAAACTGCGGTGTGCGCCAACGGTGCCATACGGCGGGAAAGTCGCCGCTTCGCCGGAGGCGGAGCCAATCGTGACGAGGGAGCCGCCGGGCTCCAGGAGCCGGAAGCCGGTGACGAGCATCGGGCCGCCCACATTCTCAATGACGGCGAACACCGGCTGCTTGATGCTATCGATACCGACCACGACTTCGTCCGCGCCAAGCTTCGCCAGGCCCGCGCCGCGCCCTTCGCTGCCGACGATGGCGATCACGTGCGCCCCGGCGAGGTGGGCGAGTTGTACGGCAAAACGTCCCACGCCGCCCGAGGCGCCGGTGATGAGCACACGCCGACCGAGCAGGCTACCAGGGACACGCAAGGCCCGCAGGGCGCTCACACCTGCTACCGGCAAGGCGGCGGCGAGGCCGATATCCATGCCTGCCGGTAACTCCGCCAACTCTGCGACATGCACGGCGCGCTGCTCGGCCCAACCCTGGTTCGGGCCGTTGGTCACGACCCGGTCGCCGACGGCGGGGCCGCCATGGCGGGCTGCCTGTATCACCGTGCCGGCGGCATCCCAGCCGAGCACCGTGCCGCGCGCCGTCGAGGCGATCTGGCCGACTTCGCCCCGGTTGAGGGACGTGGCCTCCACCCGGATCAGGCACTGGTCGTGCCGCGGTGTGGGGTCGGGCGCATCGGCGATGCGCAGGCCGCCGGGAGCAGTGGGATCAATAATCAGGGCACGCACAAGAAATCTCCTTCTGATGGCCGTCGACCCAGCGGCCGCCTTTCATGCTACGACGTGAGGGCGCAGAAATGCTGCGGCGCCGCGAATCCCGGACTGAAGGCGGCTACAGGGTTACACTGCACGGAACGAGTTCATCGTCCCATTTGAGAGTGAGGGCGCCATGGCTGAGGCGTTCCTGGCAGCGCTGGACCGGGACTTCAAGCCGCTTGATCGCTAGCCTGTGCCGACGTACGACCCCGCAAGCGGGGCGCGGGTATCATGCCCTATGCACTTAATCGACTCTCTCCAACGTCCCTTGCGTGACTTGCGCATCTCCGTCACCGATCGTTGCAATTTCCGCTGTGTTTACTGTATGCCGAAGGAAGTGTTCGGGCCGGGGTTTCAGTTCTTGCCGCGGGCGGAGTTGCTGAGCTTCGAGGAAATCGCCCGTTTGGCGCGGGTCTTCGTGGCCCAGGGGGTGGAGAAGATCCGGCTGACGGGCGGAGAGCCGCTGCTGCGGCGCGATCTGGAGCGGCTGGTTGGCATGCTGGCGCCGATTGACGGCCTGCAGGACCTCACCTTGACCACCAACGGCTCGCTGTTGACGCCGGCCAAGGCGCGGGTGCTCCAGGCGGCCGGGCTGCGGCGCATCACGATCAGCCTCGATTCGCTGGACGATGCCGTGTTCCAGCGCATGAACGACGTTGGTACGCCGGTGAGCAGCATCCTCGCGGCGATTGATGCGGCGGCCGACGCGGGATTGGCGCCGATCAAGATCGATATGGTCGTTAAGCGCGGCTTGAACGAGGACAGCATTGTCGACATGGCGCGGCGCTTTCGCGGCAGCGGGCATATCGTACGGTTCATCGAGTACATGGACGTCGGCAACAGCAATGGCTGGCGCATGGACGACGTGGTGTCGGCGGCGGAGATCGTTCGGCGTATCAACGACGTCTGGCCGCTCCAGCCCGCCGACCCCAACTATTTCGGCGAAGTGGCGGCGCGCTGGCGCTATGCGGACGGCGGCGGGGAGATCGGCGTGATTGCCTCGGTGACGCAACCCTTTTGCCGCACCTGCACGCGGGCGCGCCTGTCCGCCGAGGGCCGGCTCTATACCTGCCTATTCGCCGCCGAAGGGCATGACTTTCGCACGCTCCTACGTCACGGCGCCTCCGACGCGGAGTTGACCGGCGCGCTCGGCGGCATCTGGCGGCGGCGCGGTGACCGCTATTCCGAAATTCGCACCGCATTGACCTCGTCCCGACCGAAGGTAGAGATGTCCCACATCGGCGGCTGAGTAAGCACGGTCACTAAAACATGCTGCCGTCGCTGGTCAGCACGTAGAGGATCGGTCCCAGGCCCCAGATCACGGTGACCAGCAGCCAGATGAATTTTTTCACCGGCGATAGGTCTGTGCGGAGGGCAATGTTGACCCAACAGAGCACCATGGCGATGGGGTGAAGAAAGATCGATAACAGAATCTCAAACAGGAGTTTCGTAGGTCCGCTCCTTCCCGAGCTTATGCAGTGGGGTGATGGGCGTTCGGCTTGCCGCTCGCCACGTATCATGCGGGACGGCGTACGAAGATGCAAGCGCCGGGCGGCGAAGGCACAGGTCGCAATGGGTTATACTGTTGGCGTATCACCGGAAAGGGATGATTAATTCATGGCAGGAAAGAAGGACGTTACCGCGTCCAAGACGAACGTCACAGGACGCGATAAGTCGGCGAAGCTCACGAGCCACACCTGTGGGAAGTGCTCCAAAGGCATCACTGACCGAGACCTCCTGGTTGTCAAGCAGTTGACCGGTTGGTCGACCATGACCTACCATCGCGACTGCTATCGTCTGGCGGGTTAGGCCAGGCAGCCAAGCGCCGGCCCGGGCGGGTTCAGGCTAGGGCCCGCGCTTGGCGTTTAAGGTCGCCGTAATACGCTGACGGACTCGATGTGGTAGGTCTGCGGGAACATGTCCAGCAGTTGCACCGACTCCAGTCGCCAGCCGCCACCGGTCAAGCGGCGGAGATCGCGCGCCAGGCTGGACGGTTCACAGGAGACGTAGATCAGGCAGCGGGGATCGCCGGTCATCAGGCAATTGATCAGTTGGTTGGGGAGGCCGGCGCGCGGTGGGTCGACTATGACGACATCGGCGCCGAGCAGGTCGTCGGTACGCAAGGTTTCGACGTCAGCCCGATAGAAACGCACGCGGGCGTTCGCTCCTGGGCTTCCCGCCGGGTGGTGCTGGAGTTGCACCTCCAGCGCGCGTTCGGCCAGACGGATCGCCTCCGGCTGCGATTCGTAGCCAATCACTTCCCCGGTGAGGTCAGCCAGATGCAGGGCGAAGAGACCGACGCCACTGTAGAGGTCAAGCAGCCCATGGGGGCGCTCGGCGGCGACCACCGCCCGCACGATCGTGAGCAGGCGCTCGGTCTGGGCGGCGTGGATCTGAAAGAAGGCGGTCGCCCCCACAAAGAAGCGATGGCCGCCGACCTCGTGGGCCAGGAACGGATCGCCCACGAAAGATTGCAATACCGGCTGTAACCGCTTTCGCGCCGGCTCTCCCTCCTCCGGCAGTAGGAGCAGGGAGGCACTGGCGATCTCCGGCAATTCCAGGCGCAGCGTCTCTACCAGCCGGCGGGAATAGCGCGCCCGTCCGCCATGGCTGCGGATCAGCAGCAGCAGGTGCTCCTGGCCCTCGGCGACGGCGATTCGCGCGGCGATGGAACGGATAGCGGCGACGCGATCGCGTAAAATCGCCTGGGCGAGCGGTGAATTGAGTGCGATTATCAACCGGTTGAGCAGCGGATGGGCAATCAGGCAGGTGTCGATTGGGACGAGCTCGTGGGAATGGGCGCCGGTGAAGGCAATGCGCCCTTCCGGGTCGACGTGGAGCTGAATGGCTGTCCGGTAGTTCCAGGGGTCGGGGGCCGGTATCGCGTCCAGCAATGGCGGCGCGTCGAGCTTGCCGAGGCGGCGTAACGATTCCCGTAGAATCTCCTGCTTCTGCGCCAATTGCGTGGCATAGCTGAGCTGCTGCCACTGGCAGCCGCCGCACCCGGCGCGGAAGAAGGGACACGGCGGCTCAACCCGCCCGGGGCCGGCGTGGATTAGCTCGGCCAGATGGCCGTGTAGCACGCCGCGTGTAGTACCGGTGAGCGCAAGGTCCGCCACATCGCCGGGAGCGCCACGGGGGACGAAGACGACGCGACAGTCGTCCAGCGCGTAGACGGTGTCGCCGCCCAGGGCCATACCGCGGCCCCGGCCACGTTCCCGTGTCCCGGTTGCCGGGGTGCCGCTGCGCTCACTCAAACCAAATCTCTCCACCCTCTTGTGCTGTCGGCCGCCTGATAGTGATCTTCGGACACCCGCCAGGACGTGAGCCGAGCGCTTAAGGTAGCATACCCCGTAGTGAAAAGGAGCCTTCCGAGGTCGAGGCGTGATGGGGTGTGACGCAGACGTTATTACTGCCGGCGAAGATCCAGACGGGAGGATGGCGCTGCCCCCAGGTGGCCTTAATTGTCCTGCTTGCCGGCTTCGTACTGGCTGCTGCTACCTACAATGTTGCGGCGCCCTTGTGGGAGGCGTCCGACGAGTCGGAGCAATTCCAGTACGTCGTCTACCTCCTGACGCAGCACGGCCTGCCGAGGCAGTTGCCCACTATTCAGCCGAATGGTAACAGTGAGGCGAATCAGCCCCCCCTCTACTATATACTGGTCGCCCCACTGGCGGTGGGCCTCGATCTGGGTGACGCCGCCAGGATTCGCCTCAATCCGCATATGGGCTGGGAACACGATCCCTCCGGCATCCTGGCCACGGCGCATCTGCTCGACGAAGGGTGGCCGTACCATGGCGTCTTCCTGGCCGCCCACCGCATACGCCTCTTCTCGACACTGCTCGGCGCCCTGACCATCCTGCTCACCTACGCCATAGCGGGCGAAAGTATGCGGGATCAGCGCCTGGCACTCCTGGCTGCCGCGATGCTGGCGTTGTTGCCCGGTTTTCTCTTCGCCTCGGCGACGATCGACAACGACGCCCTGGCCAATCTGCTGGGGGCGGTGCTGCTGCTGTTGGTAGTCGCGGCGCCGCGTCTCGGCTACGCGCGGGCCACGCTCCTGTTTGGCGGGACCAGCGCGCTGGCCATGCTGACGAAGCTGGATCTGCTGCCACTCGTGGCGCTTGGTGCGCTGTGGCTGCTCACCCAGGTTCCGCCTCGCCGCCGGCTGCCGGCGGCCATCCGTCTTGCCGTTCCGCTGTTGCCGGCGCTCGCTTACTGGCTCTGGCGTCTTCGGAGCGGCGAGCGCAACCTGGTCGGCGCTCGCGTGACGTGGCCGCCGCCACTCCCTGGCAGTGCGGGGGCGCTCGATTGGTCGTTGCCCTTGCACTTTATCGTCGATATGTGGGTCTCGCTGTTGGGCGTCTTTGGGCGACAGAACGTCTTCATGCCGGGATGGCTGTACGCGCTTTATGGCCTCGTCGTCGTTGGCGCATTGGCGTCGGCACTGGCGCCAACGCGGCGCGAGACCTCGACCGCCGGCCACCGTTCACAGCGGTTGCTTTGGGTCTGGTTTACTGTGGCATTCTTGGCAATTCTTGGACGCTTCGTGCTGCTCAGCGGGCCGCGGACTGGGTATGACAGCAGCCGTTTTCTCTACCCGGCGCTCCCAGCGTTCGTGACCCTTGCCGCCTTCGGACTGCGGCGGATTGGCGAGTATTGGCCCCGAATGGTTGCGTTGGCTCCCATCCCCTTTGTCGGCGCAATTGGTAGCGCCTTGGCCCTACCCTGGCTGGTCATCGTCCCGGCCTATCCGCCGCCCTTCCCGGTGACGAATGTCGTGCCGCCCGGTTCCGGCGCTGTCGCCGGCGGGCAGTTTGTCAACAGCGTGACCCTGGCCGCCATCCAATTGCCCCCTTCGGCGGTGACGACTGGGGAAGCGTTCGTGATTACCTTCTACTGGCGAGTCCAACAGCCGCTTCCTGACGGTACCTGGCTCTTTGTCCACGTGCTGAATGCCGGCGGTCAGACTGCCGCCGCCCTTGACGGCGTACCGCTCTATAATGCCTTGCCGCTCTCCTACTGGCGGCACGGTGATGTCGTGATCGACCAAGAGACGCTGACGGTCCACCGCGACGCTCCAGTGGGTCCGTATCAAGTCAGGGTCGGTTGGTATAACCAGAAGACTGGCGTACGGGTGCCGTTGGCGGCCGGAGGAACTGAGCTGACAGTAGGGACGGTGCAGGTACGAGCGCCGTGAGGGTCGTTGGCCCGTGTGCTACCGGTAAAGGGGGCGGTTCATCGAATCAGTCAGTGCCGACTTTTTCGACCTCACCGCGTTCTTGCCGGGCTTGGCCGAGACGTATAAGCAAGGAGGCAAGTACCTGGGGTTACCCAATGACACAACCTTTGGCATGCCACTCTTCTATGATGTTGACCTCCTGCAACAGTCCGGCATCGCCCGTCCGCCCACCGACTGGATGAACCCGTGGTCCTGGGCGCAGTTCACGGACGCCGCCCAGAAGCTCACGCGCGCCTACGGTGCGCCAAACGCGACCAACGGCGTGACGGTGGTCCAGCAGTTGCAGGTGATGGCGCGCCTTGGTGGCATCGAACTGTATAGCTCAGCAGCGTCGCAGACCGGTCTGGCGAAGCCGGCGGATTATCACGCCAACGCGCCTGAAGTGCTGGCGGGCGTGCAAGCTATCTATGATCTTATCTATAAGGACAAGGTGAGACCGACGCCGCCGCTGGCGTCCCAAACCCCCGCCAATAAGGTCGATCCATTCGGCGCTGAACGCCTCGTCATGAATAGGGTCGGCGGTTTTGAGTACTGGCAGTAAAAGTCGACGGTGCACTCCTTTAAGTGGGCGCCGGCCGGCGAATCCAAACTCAACGCCTATACCGCGACGAACTTCACCGATCCCTGGATGCTCTCCTCCAAGAGTGCCGACCCGGCGAGCGCCTGGCAGTTCATCGCCTATCTGGTGAGCGAACCCGCCCAGATGGCCTACATGCGAGGCACCGGCGCGCCGCCCGCCAACGCCAAGGCGGCGGCGGCCTGGTTACAGGACTTCACGACGCCGACCGGGTTGTCCGTCGAGCAGTTGCAGCAAGTCACCCAGGGTGCGCTGCAGCTCGGTCACGAAAGCTATAACCACCTGCTGGTGGGCTACGACGCCATCACCAAAGCGGAGAACGACGCGCTGGCGAACGTCTGGAGCGGCAAGCTCTCTCCCCACGACGGACTGCTCCAGGCGAAGCAGCAGGTCGACGCGGTGCTGCAGACAATTCAATAGCCTGGCGCCGCCAGGCGGAAATCCGAGCATGAGATTCATTGTATCCCAGTGGCGCGTAGGCTAGCGGCTCCCCAGGAAAGCCGGACCCAGAATGTCTGACGGCACGTCGTGTATCGCCAAGGCACTTAGCCATGAGCGCGGCGCGGGAGCGGCGGTAGCACCACGGCGAGTGTTCGCCCAACCGAGGCACGGTAATCACGGTGTCCTCGTCCGGTGGCCCTGTTCCTGCAAGCGTTCCAGAATCCACATCCGGGCCAGAGTCGAGGGACCAATCCCCTGCGCTCTGGCCAGATCTCGCAATTCGCTGATGGTTTCCGCTGATAACTTTACGGTCAGGCCCCGCTTAATCAAGGGACGATCAAACTGGACCGGCGCGTCAACGAACTCGTTGGGGAAGTCTTCCGGACTATGACTGTCCCAAAAGGCTCCCGCCTCCTCCGCGGTCTTGAACTCCGGCACCCGGCTCGGTGCGGTTGCCGATTGTTCGGTCATCGTCGTGTCACCTTCCTTTCGCTTGCTGATACCGGCGGCGTTCGCGGTCTTCCATCTCCCTGGCGGTGGCGAGGGCATAGGCGCCACGTCCACGGGGATGCAGAAACCTGGTCTGGTCACCGCCGCTGCTCCAGCGCTGCCCGCAGCAATTCGCGCACCAGCGTCGGGTTGGCTTTGCCGCGCGTTGCTTTCATCACGGGGCCGATGAAGGAGTTGAAGGCTGCCTCTTTGCCACCCAGGTAATCGGCCAGCGGCTTGGGATTGGCGTCAATGGCCGCCTCCACCTGCCGCTCCAATTCCGCGGTGTCGCTGACCTGGGCCAGCCCCTCGGCGGCAATGATCTCCGCCGGCGGGGTGGCAACGTCGGCCATGCGGAGCAGCACTTGGCGGGCGCCGGCCACGCTGACGTTGCCGTTCTCTACCAGTGCCACCAGGGCGGCGAGGCGGGCCGGGGTGATGCGGGTGGCGGCAATCTGTTCGTCGCGGCCTTTCAGCAGCCCGAGTAGATCGTTCAGTAGCCAGTTCGCGCCGCGCTTAGGGTCGGCGCCGGCGGCAACGAGGGCATCGTAATAGGTGGCGAGCGCTACGTCCGACACCAGAATCGCCGCGTCGTAAGGCGTGAGGCTGTACTGGTCGATCAGGCGCTGCTGACGCGCCAGCGGGAGTTCCGGTAATGTCGAGCGCAACTGCTCAATAGCGGCCTGCTCCAGGTGCAACGGCGGCAGGTCCGGTTCCGGGAAGTAACGATAATCGTGGGCGAACTCTTTGGTGCGCTGGGAGACGGTGACGCCGCGGTCGTCCACCCAGCCCCGCGTCTCTTGCGGCAGCGTTTCTCCGGCGTCCAGCGCTGTGGCCTGGCGGGCGATCTCGAATTCCAGCGCCCGTTGCACCGCCCGAAAGCTGTTCAGGTTCTTCACCTCAACTTTTGCGCCGTACTCGGTAGTGCCGGTGGGCCGTAGGGAAATGTTCACGTCAACGCGGAACGCGCCTTCTTCCAGGTTGCCGGTAGTGACGTCGATCGTCGTCAGCACCAGGCGCAACGTCTGGAGATACTGGCGCGCCTCTTCCGGCGTGCGGAGGTCCGGTTCGCTGACGATCTCCATGAGCGGCACCCCGGCACGATTAACGTCGACCAGGCTCACGCCGGCGCCATATTCGTCCCGGGCGTGCGTCAGCTTGGCGGTGTCCTCCTCCAGGTGGATGCGCTTGATGCGGATACGGCGGTCGCCCCCGTCGGTGTGCAGTTCGGCGAAGCCGTCCACACAGAGCGGCGCGTCGTATTGAGAGATCTGATAGCCCTTCACCAGGTCGGGATACGGGTAGTTCTTGCGATCGAAATGGCTGTCCTCGGCGATATGACAGTGGAAGGCCAGGCCGGTCAGGATCGTGGAACGGACAGCGCGCTCGTTAATGACGGGCAGCACCCCGGGCGCCCCCAGGCAGACCGGGCAAACGTGGGTGTTGGGCGGCGCATCGGCGTAGCGGGCTGAGCAGCCGCAGAACATCTTGCTGGCGGTGTTCAGTTGGACGTGGGTTTCCAGCCCGATGACGGCCTCGTAGCTCACCCCCGTACGCGCCTCACATACCGTTCGATGCGCGTCAACGCCTCTTCGATGCGCGGCAAGGCCGTTGCATAGGAGCAGCGCACATGGCCGGCGCCGGCCGGCCCAAACGCTTCGCCAGGAACGACCAGCACGTGCTCATCCCGTAGCAGCCCTTCGGCGAAAGCGTCGGCGCTGAGCCCGGTGGAGCTGATATTAGGGAAGGCATAGAACGCGCCGCGCGGCTCGAAACAGGAAAAACCAATGCGATTCAGGCCGTCGACGATCACGCGCCGGCGCCGGTCGTATTCGGCGACCATGCGGAGCACGTCGGGCTCCGCCGTTCGGAGCGCCTCTTCCGCTGCCAGTTGGGCGGGAGCGGGAGCGCACATGATGACGTACTGATGCACCTTCATCATGGCTTCCAGGATCTCGGGCTGGGCGGCGGCGTAGCCGACCCGCCAGCCCGTCATGGCGTAGGCCTTGGAGAAGCCGCCCAATAGAATCGTGCGCGCGCGGGCGCCCGGCAGCGCCGAAAGGCAGACGTGCTCGCCGCCGTAGACCAGGCGGTCGTAGATCTCGTCGGAGATGATGTAGAGATCGTGCTCCACGGCGATCTGGACGATGCGCTGCAGCGTCTCGCGCGAGGCAACCGCGCCGGTGGGATTGTTGGGATAGCCGAGCAGGATCGCCTTCGTGCGTGGCGTGACGGCGGCGGCGATCGCCGCCGGGTCCGGCTCGAACTGATCCGCCTCATACGTCCGCACCATCACCGGCACGCCACCGGCCAGCACGGTGCAGGGGATATAGGAGACGTAGCTGGGCTCGGGGATAATCACTTCATCGCCGGGGTCGATGATGGCGCGGGCGGCGAGATCCAGAGCCTCGCTGACGCCCACCGTGATCAGCAACTCATGCGCCGGATCGTAGGCCACGCCGTAGCGCGCCTGCAGATGGCCGGCCAGTGCCACCCGCAAGCTCATGATGCCGTAGTTCGAACTGTAGTGCGTGGAGGCATAATCGGACGCCGCCAGTGGCGCGGAGGCCGCGGCGCTGACCTGCACCGGCGTCGAGAAGTCCGGCTCGCCCACGCCGAGGGATATCACGTCAGGGATGGTGGAGACGAGGTCAAAGAACCGCCGGATGCCGGAGGGCGGGATGGCGCGCACCCGCTGCGCAATCGCTTGCCGCTCGCCTACCCTACTCATCGTGACCATACTGTCTCCCCGCCGCTACGTTGCGCCTCTTGGGAGTATAGCGTGCGAACCGGGTGAGGTTCCCTACACCTCTGTAATCACCGGCAGGATCATGGGGCGGAGGCGGGTGCGTTGGAAGACGAAGCCGGCGAGGGACTCTTTCATGCGGTCGCCGACGATGCGGTACTCCAGTTCGCCCGGCTCGCCTCGGCGGAGAGCGCGTTCGATGCGCTGCACGGCCTCTTCCAGGAACTGGCCGTCTTCGGCCGGCAGGACGCCGCGTGCCAGGATTTCCGGGGCGCGTACCAGACGGCCGGTGGTGCGGTCAATTGCGGCGGAAATGACCATGATGCCGTCACTCGCCAGCGCCCGGCGGTCGCGTAACACTACATGGTCGATGGCGCCGACGGTCAGGCCGTCGACCAGCACGGAGCCCGATTCGACGGTGCCTCCCAGGCGCGCGCCGTCTTGCGTCACGTCGATGGCCCGGCCGATTTCCGGCAACAACACGTGGTCGGCGGGGATGCCGTGCTCGCCGGCCAACTGGCGGAAGAGCACCATCATGCGATATTCACCGTGCATCGGCACGGCGTAGGCCGGCTTAATCAGGTCCATCATCTGGCCGATTTCCCGTCGTGAGGCGTGACCGGAGGCGTGCAGGGCGGGGGTGATCGGCGAATAATGGACGAGCGCGCCGGCGCGAAAGAGGTTGTCTATGGTGGACGACACCGTCTGCTCGTTTCCCGGAATCGGAGAAGAGGACAGGATGATCGTGTCACCCTGGCGTACCCGCAACAGGCGATGCTCGCCCACCGCCATGCGGCCCAACGCTGAAGTCGGCTCGCCCTGGCTGCCGGTGGTAAGGAGCACGACCTGATTGGCGGGCAGCTTCTCGGCGCGATCCAACGACACCAGCAGGTCATCGGGGACTTTGATATAGCCTTCTTCGCGGGCGATGCCGAGGTTGCGATCGATGCTGCGCCCCGCCACGGCGACGTGACGGCCGAGTTTGTGGGCGGCCTGCATCACCGAATCGACGCGCGCCAGGTTGGAGGCGAAGGTCGTCACGAACACGCGGCCACTGGCCGCCGCCATGATGTCGCGGATCGTCTGGGCGACTTCCGCCTCGGAGCGGGTGGGCTCCGGCGACTCGATGCGCACCGTATCGGAGAGCAACAATTGCACGCCGTGCTGAGCGACGGCGCGCAGACGGTCAAGGCCCGCCTGGGGCATCTCGCCGAATTTGAAGTCGCTGGTGTGGACGATGGTGCCGAAGGCCGTCTCGATAATCAGGCCGGAGGCATCGGGGATGCTGTGACCGACGGGGAAGAACTCGATGCGCACACTGCCCAGGTGCAGCTTGGTGCCGAAGTCGATCTCCTGCAAGTCGCACAGGTCGAGGGCGCGATGCTCTTCCAGCTTCGCCCGCGCCATACCGAGGACCAGGCGGGAGCCATAGACCGGCACGGGATAGGCGCTGTTCAACTGGCGCAGTACATAGGGTAACGCGCCGAGATGGTCTTCGTGCCCGTGGGTGATGACGATGCCGCGCAACTGCTGCACGCGCTCGGCGACGTAGCGGAGGTCGGGAATGATCAGGTCAATGCCCAGCAGCTCCACTTCGGGGAACTTGACGCCGACATCGATCAGGACCAGATCGCTGCCCTGTTCCAGCAGCAAACAGTTCTTGCCGACCTCGCCCACGCCGCCCAAGGGGATCAGGCGCAGACGGCGTGTCTTCTTCGCCTGGTCGCCTCGGTTCGCGGTCTTGGCAGGGGTTGCCGCGCCCCGCCGGCGCGTCCGCCCGCCTTCTTCACTCTCCTGGGGCATCCCTGGTCCCTTTCCGCTGCCGTATGCCGGCGTAGTCGCCAGTCAGTTGGTACGATACCCTGTCTTCCGTGCAGTATGTCGGCAAGAGGGGCGCCTACTGGCACTGCTTGTGCTGCTGTGACGAGCAAACAGCGTTGCGGCGCACATGCACGATGGACGCGATGCCGGTGTGCGCCCGAAATACAAGGAGGATTAACCGTTGGATAGCGATTTTCGCGTTGGCGCCGCTGTGGAATGCCGCGATGGCGCGGCCGGCACGCTCCGGCAGTTAGTGGTCGACCCGGCGACGGACTCCGTCACCCATCTGGTGGTGGAGTCGCGCGAACACTTCGGCATTCCGTTGCTCGTACCCCTTCACCACGTAGCGGCCGCGGAGACGGACGTGGTGCGTCTCAACTGCACCCAGGCGGAATTCAATCAGATGGATCCCTTCGAGCAAGTAATGTCGTCTGGTGTTGAGGGGCAGTCGGGAGTCCCCGGCCTGACGGCGCCGACATTCTTTCCCGCCCCTGGGTTGGGCGGCACGGCGATGGAAGGGTTGGTTCCCCCGTTCCGCCCCTCGGCGCCGATGATGCCGATGGTCGAGGAAGTGGTCCCGCAAGGCGAGGTAGTCATAGGGCGTCATTCGGCGGTCCATGCTACCGACGGTGAGGTTGGTCACGTCGAGGATCTGGTCGCCGATCCGGCGACGGGACAACTCACCCATCTTGTCGTCCGCAGCGGCCACTTCTGGGCGACGCATACCTTTCGCCTACCGGCCTCGGCCGTGGAAGCCGTGGAGGAGGATACCGTGCGGCTGCGCCTGACCCAGGAAGATGTCGAGGCGATCGCCCGCGAGGCGGCGGCTGCGGAGGAGGAAGACCGGCGCGCCTGAGGCGTGGCAACGGTACGGTAGGCAGGGCATGGATGGAAGCGGAGCAAACAGGGTTGGAACTGCACACGGTGCTGGCGGGCTTGCAGAGCGCCGAGGGAGCCGACGCCTTGCAAACAGAGTGGGCCGCATCCCAGGCGACCTTACCGGCCGGACGGTTGGCCTTTCTGGAGGCAACCTTCGTGCGCAGCGCCTGCCGGGAAGCAGGACTGCCGGCGGAAGTCACGGACCTGACGGTGGCCACGGCGGACCTCGTCGCCGCTTCCAAGGCCTTGAGCGCCCTGGCCTGGCATGGTCACTATTGTGTCTACCAGGCTCCCGTGGTTCCGCGTGCCGCCATCGCCGCCTGGCCGTCGCTTGCAGCGCTTGGTGCCCGGCTCGACCTATTTTATCTGCTGGTGTTGCTCTCCGGCATGCCCGAGCTGCGGCGCCTCTACCAGGAACACGGCATCTCCTCCGCCGTGGCGCGTGACACACTGCTCGATATTGATCGCTGGTTGCGTGTCCACCGCGACCGGCATGGCCGGTGGGGTCTCGCCCCCGATCGGCTGAACTGGTTGCGCAACCACATGCGCGGCGAGTTGTATCAGCTTGGCCGGTTGCAGTTCCAGTTCGGCGTCTTCGCGTCAGGTTTCCAGGTCTTCCGTCAGCGCAGCACCAAACGGGTACTTG
>JBPCLN010000192.1:0-12264 GCA_051003235.1 Chloroflexota bacterium
GTCCAGCCTCGGGTCGGCTACCAAAGAGCGACGGGACCAATCTGCGGGACGCAGTCTGTGCTGCTTGGGCGGCCTCGCCCTCGCCGCTCTCCGGAGCCACCCGCAATATACGAGGGCGGCCGTTCCGCACCGCCGGCAACTCCCCACCGACATCAATCGTCTCACGTGCTTCTCCAACCATCGCCTACTGCGGCCGAACGATGCGGAAAATCGGGCCGTTCGGCTGTAGCTCGTAGCGGCTGGTTAGCAGGGGATCGGCTAGGACGCTATCGACGCTGCGCGTGGGCAGATTCAGTACGATCACTTGATCTGCGGCGGCGGTTTCGTCGGTGGGTAGCCAGGCGGGTATCGCGGTGGGGTACCGGCGATGCATCTCCGGCCCATACCAGGGGTCGAGGACCAGGTTGAGTGACCAGACGATGACATCAGGGCGCACATGAAGGACATCCTGAACGTACCACAGGGCGAAAAGGGGATTATCGCCATTCGTGAGTAAGAGTCCGCCGATTGGAACGGCGCTCAAGTCGGCGCGCGCTGTCTGTTCCAACTGAAAGTCGTCGTGGAGGTCAACCGCCGGCTGCGTGTGAAAGGCGAGAAAGATGACGAGAGCTGCGCCGCCGGCGCCGGTGACGCCGACGGCGGCCGTTCGTGCCCGACCGGCACGAGTGAACGCCGCCGGCAGCAGGTAGAGGCCGGCGCCAAGCGCTATTGCCAGCACGAGATAGGCAACGTGCAGGTAATAGGGGGCGACGGGGGCGGCGTCGCGGGCGACAATGGCGAGATCCGCCAACAGCAGCGTTAGCAATACGGCGCCTGCGCGGGGAGCCCGCACAATGATCAACAAGAGCGACCAGACAGCACCGATTGCGCCGAATACAGTGAATTGTTCCTGCAAGCGATCAGGGACGCGCGCCAACTCCAGCAAGGCCTCCCGCAGCGACCGGCTCGTCAGGAAGTGGTGATACTCACCGGCGCCGACCTGCGTCCAGAGGCCGCTCAGCGTTTGGGGATCGCCCCAGTTGGCGAGGGGGTGGGCACGGGCGCGGACCATGAGGAAGAGGTACAGCGCGACGGTCAGGAGGAAGGGTGCGGCGGAGCGGAGGCCCTCGGCGCGGGATGGTCACGGCCGGCGGATGACCACGCCGACGATCAGCGCTGCCAGCAAGCTCAGGCTGACGAGATGGTTCGCCAGCGCCAGCGCCGCCACCAGCGACACTGGCCAGAGCGGACCAACGCCGCGCAACCAGCGCAGGAGCAGCCACATTCCCAGCGCGATAAGGAAGGAATCTAGGGCATAGGTCTCCGGGATGGTCGCCTGCTGCCAGAAAAGCAAAGAGCAGCCGAGCACGGCGCCGCCCACCGCTGGGCCGATAGCGCCCAGCCCGCCGGCGATGTCGGGAACGGCGTGTCGCAGGACTTCTTGCGCCGCAAGCGCCGCCATGGCGACGCCGCCGGCGGCGGCCAGGGCGGAAAGTAAGGCAACGCGATACGCCGGCTCGCCGAAGGGAAGCCAGGTAGCGGCATGGGCGAGCAACACCCACAACGGGTAGCCGGTGGGATGAGGCACGCCGAGCGTCCAGGCCGCCCGGACGAGATCGCCGCTGTCGCCGCCATTATTGCGCAGCGTCACGGTCGGGGCGACGGTTGGCAAATACAAGAGCAGAGTGAAGACGCCTACCAGCACCGCCGTCGTGGGGACGGGCGCCAAATCACGCATGGTCCTGTCTTCAGGCATCGGCAGCGTCGAGTGCGACGCCGGCCGCGTCCATCGCCTGTTCCTCGCTGGCACGCAGTTCAGCGCGCAGGTCGGCCAATAGCGCTTCCAGCTCGCCCGAGCGGTAGAGCCGTTCGCCGGCGAGCACGCCACCGCGGCGGTTGGCCTGTAATCGCAGCTCTAACTGCCGGGTGCGCACGCTGACGATAGCCGCGACGATTCGCGCCGCCTGAGTAGTGATCCGCACGTTGGTGTCTCCTTTCGGGGATCCTGGCCCGCTCTGCCGGTGCGGGCGGTTCGCACGCCACACTCTACGGTCGCCGAACAGCCCCAGGCAATGCCGCCGTCGTGACGGCGTGGGAAATGAGAGAGAGGTCCGGCCTCGGTACACATCACGAATCAGGTTCGTCCGGTTCATGGAGCGCAAACCCTATACTTCACCAGTGCATGAGCATGTATCCGGCACTTCAGGCGACGCATACGCGCGCATCTAACCGGCGCGGGCGGCATTGACGGCCTGAAGTTAAACCGATTGGGAGTCGTCGTGGAAAGGGCCGCCGTGCGGGTCCGTGACCTCGGCGAGTTCGGCTTGATTGAGCGTTTGTCCGCGTACCTGCGTCGCCGGCTGCCCCCGTCGCCGGCAATCGCGCTTGGCATCGGCGATGACGCCGCCCTGTGGCATCCAACGCCCGGTTGGATCAGTGTTCTGAGCACGGATTCGATGATCGAAGGTGTCCATTTCACCAAGCAGACGACGCCGTGGCATGATCTGGGCTGGAAAAGTCTCGCCGTCAACGTCAGTGACCTGGCAGCCATGGCGGCGGAGCCCCGATTTGCCCTGATCACCCTGGCGTTGACCGGCGAGGAGGAGGTCGCCGAAATCGACGCGCTTTACGAGGGGATAGCCGACTGTGCCATTCTCCATAACATCCACATTATCGGCGGTGATACCGTTCGGGCGCCCCAGGTGCAGGTCGGTTTTGCCGTGACCGGAGAGGTGCGGGCAATTGGCAGCGAGGCGGCAGTGTTGCGACGCGCAGCCGCCAAGCCTGGCGACCTGCTGGTCATCACGGGTCACCCGGGCGATGCCGCCGCCGGCTTAGCAGTGCTACGCAGCGCAGAGGCGGGATTCCCCACACTCGTGGCAGCCCACCGCCGGCCGTTGCCGTGCGTGCGGGAGGCGGCGTGGCTGTACGATCAGGGCGTACGCTGTGCCACGGACAGCAGCGACGGACTGCGACGGGAGGTGGAATTGCTCTGCGTTGCCAGCGGTGTCGACGCCTGGATTGATGCCGAACGGTTGCCGCTGTCGCCGGCCCTGCTGACCGCTTTCCCGCGCCGTGCGGCGCAGTTGGCGTTGTACGGAGGAGAAGACTACGATCTGGTCATGGCGGTGAGTGCGGCGCGGTTTCCGGCGATTGAGGCGGCGTGGACCAACCTCTTTGCCGCTCCCTTCACTGCGGTGGGCGCCTTCGTCGAGGCAGCGGGCGATAGCGCCGCCGTCCAGGTGCATGGTTACCAGGGCGACGCGGTTGAATTTGAGCACTTTGTGCAGCCGGCGTCATGACGACCATTGATATCGTCAGTCATAGCCTGGCCCAGACGCAACGGCTAGGGGCGAAGCTGGCGGCGTTGCTGGCGCCTGGTGACGTGCTATTGCTGCGGGGCCCCCTGGGCGCCGGCAAAACCAGTTTCACCCAGGGCGTGGCCCAGGGCCTGGGGGTCTCCGTAGTGGTTAATAGCCCGACCTTCATCATCGCGCGCCAGTATCTGGGGCGGCTGCCGCTGTATCATATGGACTATTATCGGTTGGAGCGACCGGCGGAACCGGCGGAACTGGGTTTTGAAGAATACTTCTATGGTGATGGCGTTACTGTGGTGGAATGGCCGGAGCGAGCCAGCGGGCTACCCACCGAGTACGTCGGCGTGACCTTTAAGCCCGTGAATGACACTAAGCGTGGCCTCCGCTTTTCGCCGCACGGCGAGCGCTCCGAGCAGTTGCTGGCCGAGTTTCGTCGTGCAACGTTTGGCATGTAGCGATGGCGCTAATGCTGGCGATTGACACCTCGGCCCGCGTTGCCGGTGTGGCGTTACTGGAAGGCGAACAGGTGCTGGCGGAGCAGAGCTGGCGCACCACCAGTAACCATACCGTGCAACTGTTGCCGATCGTGCAGCAGGTACTGCAGGTAGCACAGCGGCCGGTCAGGGATCTTCAGGCAGTGGCGGTAGCTGTCGGCCCAGGAGCGTTCAGTGGCCTGCGCGTCGGCATCGCGACGGCGAAGACGCTCGCCTGGGCCTTGAGCATTCCCTGCCTTGGCATTGGTTCCCTCGATGCCCTGGCCGCGGCGGTGGCGGAAGCGCCGAGAGTGCTTGCCGTCCTGGATGCCGGACGCGGCGAATGGTACTGGGCCGGCTATGGGCCAGAGCGCGATGGCCGCCGGTCCCCATCACTGCCGCAACTTGGTGTGCCGGAAGCGGTCTTGGCAAGCATAACTCGCAGTGTCGTCCTGGTAGGTGAGACCACACCGGTGCAACGAGCCCTGATTGATGCGCGGTTCAGCCGGTTGGTGGCGTATGGCGACGCGCGCTTGCCGGCGTTACGGCCGGCCGCGTTGGGGCTGTTGGCTCAGGCGCGACTGGCAGCCGGGGGTAGCGACGAGCCGGCGGAATTGCAGCCCGTGTACATCCGACGCCCGGCGGCAGAAGAGCAACGGGAGGTAGCGCGATGAACAGCGCGGGGAACCGCCGCGCCCATGCTGGCACGACGCACAATGCCGATACGTTGGTACTCGGCATTGAGACCAGTTGCGACGAGACGTCGGCGGCCCTGGTGCGCGGCGGACGCCGGGTGCTGGCCAACGTGGTGTCATCCCAGGTCGATCTGCACCAGCCGTATGGCGGCGTAGTGCCGGAAATAGCTGCCCGCCAGCACATGACGATGATCCTGCCCGTGCTGGAGGAGGCGATGGCGACGGCCGGAGCACGATGGGATACGATTCAGGCCTGCGCGGTGACGGCCGGGCCCGGGTTGGCCGGAGCCCTGCTGGTTGGAGTGAATGTCGCCAAGACCATCGCCTTTGTGCGGGGCTTGCCGTTGCTCGGCGTCAACCACATGGAGGCGCATATCTACGCCAACTGGCTGGCGGAAGCCGCTGGCGGGGCGGGGCGGCCGGTAAGCGAGCCGTCTTTACCGGCACTCTGCCTGATCGTCTCCGGCGGCCATACGGAGTTGATCCTGATGCGGGGCCACGGCGTGTACGACCTGATCGGACAGACGCGCGACGACGCTGCCGGCGAGGCGTTCGACAAGGTGGCCCGCATCCTCGGCCTCCCCTATCCCGGCGGCCCCGCAATCCAGCAGGCCGCTCAGGGGGGCCGAGGCGCATCTCGACCGGGCAATCCGACAGCGTTTGCACTACCCCGTGCCGCCCTACGCGGCAGCGATGACTTCAGCTTCAGTGGCTTGAAGACGGCGGCGCACCGTTTGATTGAAGAGCAGGCAGGGGCGGAGGGCGTGTCGCGACTGGTCCGCGAGCCGGATCTCCTGGCTGACCTGGCCGCCAGCTTCCAGGAGGCAGTCGTCGATGCGCTGGTCACACGGACCCTTGCCGCGGCAGAGCGCCATCAGGTCACCGGCATCCTCCTGGCGGGGGGCGTCGCTGCGAACGCGCGTCTGCGAGAGGTCATCCAGGCCCGCAGTCCACTGCCGGTTCGCATCCCGCCCCTGCCATATTGCACCGACAATGCCGCGATCGTTGCCGGCGCTGGCTTCTACGCCCTGAAGGCCGGCAACCTCGCCGACCTCACGCTGGATATCGATCCCAACCTGCGCCTGGCGACGGCGGCGTTTTGATGGAGGGAGTCGCGGTTATCGCCCTTTTCCCGCCAGCGCCCGCACGCGGTCCAACAGCGCATCGGCAACGGCGCGCTTCGATTGCAATGGCAGCACTTCCGGCTGGTCGGTGCGGCTAAGAATGGTCACCTGATTGGTATCTGCGCCGAAGCCACTGCCAGGGGCGGTCACATCATTGAGGACATTGAGGTCCAGATTCTTGCGGCGCAACTTTTCGATGGCCTGGTCGAGGTTGTTGCTAGTCTCAGCGGCGAAGCCGACGAGGATGGGGTGCTCCGCCAGGGCGCCAATTTCGGCGATCAGGTCGGGGTTCTCCTCCAAGTGTAGCGTCAGCGCTTCTCCACGGCGCTTGATCTTTTCTGTGGCCACCGTTGCGACGCGGTAGTCGCTAACGGCGGCGGCCTGAATCAGTACGTCAGTTTGCGCCAGGCGGTCATGCAGCGCCGTCCGCAAGTCCTGCACCGTTTCCACCGAGACATACTGCACGTTGAGCGGCGCCGATAGAGCGCTGGGCGCCAACAGGAGCGTGACCGTCGCGCCCCGCGCGACCGCCGCCTCGGCGATGGCGTAGCCCATCTTGCCGGAACTACGGTTGCCGATATAGCGCACCGGATCAATTGGCTCGCGCGTGCCGCCGGCCGTCACTACAATACGCAGATCGGTCAGGTCTGTGCGGCGCTGCATTAGCAACGCCGCCACTTCCAGGATTGCCTCCGGTTCCGCCATCCGGCCGCAACCGGTGAGGCCGGAAGCGAGACGCCCCTCCACCGGGCCCACGATGGTGTTGCCGCGCTCCCGCAGCAAGGTGAGGTTAGCCTGCGTCGCCGGGTGTTCAAACATCCCGCCGTCCATGGCCGGCGCCAACAACAGCGGCGCTCGGGCGGCAAGCGCCGTGAGAGTGACCGCATCGTCGGCCAGTCCGTGCGCGAGCTTCGCTACAGTGTTCGCCGTTGCCGGAGCGATCAGCAGCAGGTCAGTCCCTTCCGCGACGGCAATGTGGCCAATCTGGCCGTCCGCGTCCGCTGCCCAGGGATCGGTGAGAACCGGACGGTGGGTAAGCGCCTGGAAGCTGAGGGCGGCGACGAAGCGTTGCGCGGCCGGAGTCATGAGCACGTCCACCTGCGCACCGGCCTGCACCAGCCGGCTTACGACCGTCAGCACCTTATAGGCCGCGATACCGCCGCAGACGCCGATTGCCAGGCGATGGCCGGCGAAGACGCCATTCACGCGGCGCCACCGGTCCGTCGCGCCAGATGCTCCCAGACTAAGCGAAGACCATCCAGGGTCAGGGCGGGCGCTACGCGTTCAATCGCCGGACAGACAGCAGCAAGAGTCTCCGCCCAGCCGCCGGTGGCGATCGCCGTCGCCTGCCCGCCCAATTCCTGCCGCATGCGCGTAATCATGCCCTCAACGAGGGCGGCGTACCCCAGCACGATGCCCGACTGCATGTTCGTGACCGTATTGCGACCGATGGCGGCCGGAGGGGCGACCAGCGCAATCCGCGGCAGCAGCGCCGCCCGAGCGAAGAGCGCCTCCGCGGCGATGCCGAGCCCTGGCGCAATTGCGCCGCCAAGGAATGCGCCGTCGACCGATACCGCGTCAAACGTCGTCGCCGTACCGAAATCAACGATGATCAAGGCGCCGGATGTGCCGGCCCGTGCTGCCAGGACGTTCACCAGCCGGTCGACACCAACACTGCCCGGCTCTTCGACGTCGATCGGCACCTCGGGGACGTGCTCGCGCCCGACGACGAGGGTTGGACAGCAGAGGTGCCGGGCGAGCGCCTGCGCCAATGCCGGCGTCACAGGTGGGACGACACTGGCGACGACCGCTTGCGTCACCTCCTCGCGGCGCAGACCGGCGCTGGCCAGCAGGCCGAGAAGGAGCACCCCCCACTCGTCCGCCAGCCGGTGGAGATCGGTCTGCAAGCGCCAATGTGCCTGTAATTCCTCACCCGCAAAGAGACCGAAGACGCTGTCGGAGTTACCGACGTCGACGGCCAGTAACATTATTGCCCCTTCCGTCTGATGGCGACCGCCAACAGTTTAGCAGGAGAAGGGCGGCAGCCCTCCCCGTTATACTTGCCGGCGATGAGGCTCCTCGACCGCTCCATGCCACTCGAAGCCGCCACAGGGGGTGGCCCGGTGTCGAGCGTAGCCGCGCATTCTCCGCGTTGCCTCCCTGAATGGGGCGCCGTCATCCTGTTGTTGCTTGTGGGCACATTCCTCCGCACCGCGAAAATTGCTGACGTGCAGTATCGCTATGACGATGACGCGCTCTGGAACATTGTGATGCGGATGGTGCGGAGTGGTCACGTGGCCCAGGCGGGGTTGACCTCAACCATTGCCTTGCCGAATGGCCCCTTCCAGGCCTACCTGCTGGCGCCGTTCGGCTGGCTTGGCGGCAATGCCTCGCTCATGACCTTTGGCGTGGCCTTCCTCAATGTGCTGGCCCTGGCCGTCGCCTATGCCTTAGGGTGCGACTTCTTCGGACGCCGCGTTGGACTGCTGGCGCTTGTTCTGGTCACTGCCAGCCCGTGGCAAACCGTCCTGTCGCGACGCCTCCTGGGCAACGACATGGTGGCGCTGTTTGCCGCTCTCTCGCTCTGGATGCTTGCCCGATGGCTCTTTCGGCGCGACGGGCGCGCGGCAATCGTCGCCGGTGTGGCGCTGGCGGTGGCCAGCCAGGTGTACGTTATTGGTCTGGAGTGCCTGGCACCGGCGGCGATGACGCTGTTGCTTGCTGGGCGTCGCTTGCGTTCCCGCAGTGCCCTCCTCGGTGTTCTTGTCTTTGTGGCCCTGATGGCGCCTTATGTCTGGACCCAGGCCGTGCCTCGCGCCGGCGAATTGACGGTCATTCATGATCAAACCATTAAGGCGGTGAAGCTCGACTTCAGCGCGATCAGTTCCGCCGTGCAGATCGCCTCGAACGATGGCTACCAGGCCTTTGCTACCCAGGCCGGCGGCCATCTCGACGCCACGAGTGGCGTGCCGGCGGCGCTCGGCACGCTGGCCCGACTGCTTTACCTGCTGGGTTTGGGCCTCGGCCTCTTGACGCTGATCCGCGGACCCGGTCGCCTCACCGATGAACGGCGCGGTATTCACCTGCTCATACTGACCGCGTTTGTCGTGCCCGTAGTGGTGCTCTTTCGACCAACGGTGCCGGTGCGCCTGCTCTACCTCGTGTCGACCTTCCCCCTGCCCTTCCTGTATCCGGCGTTTGCGCTCGACCGCCTCTGGTCGACCGTTGGGCGGCTGGCAGCGCCCGCCCGCCGCATCATTCGCGGCCTGCTGCTGGCGTTCGTCGCCGCCTCGACCGCCCTGAATCTCGTGCTTGGTGGCATCTTTCTCACCGTCATCGGGCAATACTGGTCGCACAGCGACTACGGCATCCCCTGGGCCCTGAATGACCAGTCGGCGCGGGAAAGTATCCAACTGGCGCAACAATACGGCGCCCGGCGTATCCTCGTCCTTGATGACGCCAGCGACATCAATATGCTGGAATGGGTGCTGGCTGAACGCCAAAGCGGTGTGGGTGAGTTTGATGACACTCGCCTGCTAGTGCTGCCCGGCCAGCCCACCCTCTATGTCGCCGCCGGCGACCAGCCGGCACAACGCGAGCTGGCGGCTACCTATCACCGGTATCTCCTCCGCGAGATTCGCTGGCCCGGCGACGGGACGATGGTCCGCTATTGCCTGTTGCCGCCGTCAACGGCCGCCACATCCCTAACAGCAGGCGCCATTGCCCTGCACTGGAGCGCCGCCGGCCTCCTAGCGTTGAATGGCTTGCTCGCGCCGCCTCGTCTCGAAGCCGGACAGAGCGTGAAGATCCAGGTCACGATGACCATTCTGACGCAGCCGGCGCCTTCAATGCCGGACTACAGCGTCTTCGTCCACCTACTCGACGCCTCAGGAAACGCTGTGGCAAAAGAGGACCAGCCGGCCTTCCCGACGCGCTACTGGCTGGCCGGCGATCGCATCACCCAGTCCTTCACCCTCACTGTGCCCCCAAACGTGCCACCTGGCGTGCTGTCCCTCGCCATCGGCGCCTACGCCACCGACGTCCACGGCACGACGATCCACCCGCTCAACTTGACCGATGCGCATGGTGTCGCCCTCGGTCCCGCCGGACACCTGCCGATCGCCGCTATCGCTCCGCGAAACGTCGTACCGCCTGCCCACCCTTTGGCTGCGCAATTTTGCCAGGGCATCGCTCTGGCCGGCTTCGACCTGAGCCAACTTGGCAATGTGCTGACGGTGACGCCCCACTGGACCGCATCAGCCGCAGTGGTCTGGACCGCCACTGCGTTCGTGCATGTCCTCGATCCGTCCAGTCACCTGGTTGCCCAGAGTGATGCGCCGCCGATGGCCGGGGGCTTCCCCACGACCTATTGGCAAGCGGGGGACGTCATTCCTGATCGCCACGTGATTGCACTGCCGGTGGATTTGACGCCTGGCCTGTATTACCTGGAGTTCGGACTGTACGACTCGGCATCCGAGGTTCGCTTGCCGGTGGTTGCGGGTCAACCAACAGTCGCCGTGACATTACCGCTTGGGCGTTGAAAGCCGCGCCCTTTGCTCCAGACCCGCCGGCATGGTACAAACTATGCAGTATCGTCCATAACGTAGGAGTCGACCGTTGCTCAGCTAACCTTGGCGGAGAAGAGACCGACCGGCGACTGTTTTGTCGCAATCGGCCGAAGCTGCCAGGTGGTTGCCTGAGGTGCGCCCCACGCCTATACGCCTTCCCCGCTCCACCATTTCTTACTGCACGCTCGCATAGGGCTCCGTGGCGAGCTCGGGCGCACCCCCCCTGGATTGGATGATGGATGCTGCGTTTACAACACGTGCACTATGCTCTGGCGGGCCGTGTCCTGCTGGACGATATTTCGTTTGAGGTGACGCCCGGCGAACGGGTGGGACTGATCGGCCGGAATGGCGACGGCAAGACGACGCTGCTGCGTCTGATTATGGGAGAACTTCGTGCCGACTCGGGGAACATCGAGGTCAGCCCGCCCGGTTGCCGTCTCGGCTATATGCAGCAGGGCTTTCTGGATCGTCCAAACGCCACGGTGCGTGGCGTGCTGGGCCCGCCGGGTGTCGCCTGGAGTACGATGGAGGCACTGGAAGCACTGGCTGCCGCCATGGCCGCACCGGGCGCCGATATGCCTCCCCTCCTTGCACGCTACAATCACGAACAAGAGCGCCTGGACCAGGCCGGCGGGATGACTCAGGCCAATGCCGTACACGCGGCGCTCCTCGGCCTTGATTTGGCGCATCTTGAATCCGAGACGCCGGTGCTGCAATTGAGCGGCGGCCAACGCACGCGACTGGAGTTAGCGCGCCTGCTACTGGAGCAACCGGACTTGCTTATCCTGGACGAGCCGACCAACCACCTCGATATCGCCGGCATCGTCTGGCTGGAGGGGCTCCTCCAACGCTACCGCGGCGCCGTGCTGCTGGTGGCGCACGACCGGGTCTTCCTGGATCGCGTGGTGACGCGCATCCTGGCGCTGGAAGGCGGGACGTTGCAGAGCTCCGCCGGCGACTTCCGCGCCTATCAGGAATCGTCCGCCGGCCGCGAGCGGGAGCGTCGCCAGACCTACCAGCGGCAGCAGCGCGAACGTCAACGGATCGAAGAGCAACTGCGCAGGGAGCAGGAACGGACTCGCCAAACGGAATTGACCACTATCGACTTCGGTCTGCGCGCTAAGGCCAAGAAAGGCGCCCGGCAAGTCAAGGTGCGCGAGCGCCGTCTCGAGCGCGCGGTGCAATCTGCCGATTGGGCAGAAAAGCCACAGCCCGTCTGGGAAGTTCGGCTGGACTTCAGCCATGTGCCGCCGGGGAGCCGTCAGGCCCTGGTCGCCGAAGACCTTCAGCTTGGCTACGCCGGCCATGCCGTGTTGGTCGGCCTCGATCTCCGAGTGCAGGCGGGCGACCGCATCGTCCTCACCGGCCCGAATGGTGGCGGGAAGAGTTCCTTGTTGCACGTACTCGCCGGCAAGGTTGCCCCCGAGGCCGGCAGCGTCCGCCTGGGCGAGAGCACGCGTCTCGGTTATCTGGAGCAGGAACAATGGGACTTTCCATCCGGCGCCACCCCTTTGACGCTGGTGCGCGCCGCCGCGGCATTGGACGATACCGCCGCCCGGGGGTACCTGCACTTCTTCCTCTTTGCCGGCGATCAAGCCTTCACGCCGTTAGATCAACTCAGCTACGGCGAGCGTTCGCGACTGAGTCTGGCGCTGATCCTGCTCGATGGCATCAACTTGCTGCTGTTAGACGAGCCGCTCAACCACCTGGACATTGCGGCGCGCGAGCGCCTGGAGCAGGCGCTCCTGGCGTTCCCCGGGACGAGCATCACCGTTGCCCACGATCGCGCCTTCATCCGCAACGTCGCCACACGCATCCTGGTCCTGCAAGACGGCAAGCTCAACGAGTACGCCGACAGCGAGCGCTTTGAACAATTATGGACAAGAGGAGGACGCTCAGGGTAAAGTGGGAACTATGTCCTTGGGTCGTACCTGGGACAAACGGTAAGATACCAAGCTGAGTCGGCTGTGCTTGAAGTAGAAGTAGGGCCTTATGCTAGTTGATATGTGACGGGGGCGCGCCTCCGGTGTACGCTGGTGGTTGTTGCAACGCCAGCCAGGCACACCGGAGGTACGCCCGAATGATAGACGACTTTGACGATTTCTGCT
>JBPCLN010000193.1:0-44883 GCA_051003235.1 Chloroflexota bacterium
GATGGGAAAGTAGGCGTTCTGATGCCCGGTTTCTTTCAGGCGGTCATCAAGCCAGCGCTGGATGGTCTCCCACACGCTATAGGCGTAGGGGCGAATGACCATGCAACCGCGCACGGGAGAATAATCGGCCAGCTGCGCCCGCTGCACGACGTCGTTGTACCATTCGGCGACGGCGCCTTCCGCCAATTCGGTGATCCCTCCCACGTGCGTCCCCTCCATCGCTGTCGTCGTCTGGCGATATTGTGCCACGGCTGCCCCCAGTTATTATCCTGGCGGAGGAATTGCCATGACGCAAGACGCACCTACCCCACCGCGAGTGTCGCGGCGGGCGTTGTACGCCGGGGCGGCAGGGATGGGCGCGTGCGGGCTGGCGCTCGTCGGCGCCGGTATCTACGAGGGTCTCTTCGCCGGCCGCCTCCCACCAGACCCCGGAGGAATCAGTGGCGGGCCGCTAATGGGTCAGCCGGCGCCGCCGTTCGCCGTGGTCGGCTTGTCGGGAGAGCAGGTTAGTCTGACCGTCTTCCGGGGCAAGGTCCTTCTCCTCAACTTCTGGGCCACGTGGTGCGTTCCCTGCCGGCAAGAGCTGCCAGCATTGCAGCAGTTCGCCGCCGAACAGCATGGGCGCCTGACCGTGCTAGGCATTGACGAACGGGAGAGCGCCGCTGACGTAGGCGCTTTCGCCCGCCCCCTGGGTGTGACGTACGGGCTCGCGCTGGACGCTGACGGCAATGCGGCGCAGCGTTACCGGGTGCAAGGGCTGCCGACGAGTTTCCTCATTGACGCACAGGGCATCGTTCGGCAGACCCACCTTGGCGCCCTCGACGCCGCGACGCTGCGAGCCTGGGCAACGAGGGGCTAGGAGGAGCAGGCCGAGCCGTCTCTCCTCTCACGATCTCGCTGTCTCCCCACTTAGGCCCCCACCTTTGTGTCATGGTCACGGCGGCGTGACGCGGGTACAGTCGCTTATGGGGTGAGGCGTGCCGTGCCCGCCGTCTTACGAGGAGAACCGCAATGTCAAGGGGACGAGTCTATTTGCTGCTTGGAGTCGTACTCGCTGCGATCTCCGCAGTGATGGTGTACATGACCATCCAGGGGGCGCGGCCCAAGCCGGTGCCGACCCGGGCTGTCCTCGTGGCTGCCCAGGTCATTCCGCCACGCACGTTTATCACGGCGGACAATAGCAAGACGCTTTTCGCCATCGCCAACTGGCCGGTGGATATCGTGCCGGTTGGCGTCCTCGCCGGTCCGTTACCGGCGCTGAACCACGTCATGGTCGGCAACGTCGAGAAGGGCGCCCCGGTCTTTGGCACGAATCTTTCCACCGAGCAAACGGACGGGCAGACCGGGCTTTCCATTGATATCCCGGCCGGCGACATCGCCCTGTCCATTCCCATCAGCGCCGTCAATGCCTCCGGCGGCGCCATTTCCCCCGGTGATTACATTGACATGCTGGTGAGCGTCAAAGCACCGGATACCTTGAATCCCGCGGCTGCCAAGGCAGCGGCGGCTGCCGCGACGCCGGGCAAGGGGTCGGCGCCGCCCCCCCCGCCCGCAGTGGTGGACACCACGGTAGCAGCGTCCACCGACCCGGCGGCAGCGCAAACGATCAGCCTAACCACATTGCAACACGTCAAAGTCCTCGCTATGGGCCAGAATGCCTCGGCCGTCGGGCAACCAGCGGCTGCCGGCAAGACGGCCGCTCCGGTATCCAACGCCACTGCCGCGACGATGACCCTGCTGTTATCTCACCAGGATGCCCTCCTGGTGAAGTACGCGAAGGATAGTGGTAGCGTTATTGACGTGGTGTTACGCCGTTACGATGACAAGGACACCTCATCGGCGAAGCCGGTTGACCTCAACTTCTTCCTCGAACAGTTTGGCTACCATCTCGTCGCCCCTAATCAGCCGGCGAAGTAGACAAGGGGCTGCGCGCAGCCAATAGCAAGCAACGGGAGTAAAGAACACATGACTCAGCAAGGGCGTCGAATCAGCCTGCTCATCGTCGATGATGTGGCCGACACGCGAAGCAACCTGGCCAAACTCTTGCAATTCGAGACGGATATGCAAGTCATCGCTTCGGTGGGCAGTGGACGGGAGGGCATCGCCCGGGCGCGCGAACTTCGCCCTAACGTCATCCTCATGGATATCAACCTGCCGGATATTGACGGCATCAGCGCTACAGAAATTATCACTCGCGAACTGCCGGGCACCGCTGTCGTCATGCTCTCCATCCAGGGTGACACCGATTACCTTCGGCGGGCGATGCAAGCCGGCGCGCGCCAGTTCCTCGTCAAGCCCTTTTCGGGCGACGAACTCATGGCGGTCATTCGCCAGGTGGATGGACTGGAAGCGGGACGCCGCAACCTGCCGGCCAATCCGACTCATGCCGGTCCGATCGTCACCGGACGAACCGATGGCTGCAAAACGCTCGCCGTCTTCAGTCCCAAAGGCGGCGTTGGCTGCAGCACCGTTGCCGTCAATCTCGCGGTGACGCTGAAGCAAGCGACAGGCAAGCGGGTCGCGCTGATCGACGGAAGCCTACGTTTCGGCGACGTGGCGCTGATGATGAATTTGCACGATAGTAAGACGATCGCCGACCTGGCGCCGGTGATTGACCAACTCGACGAGGACCTCCTGAACGGCACAATGACGACACACAGTTCGGGGGTGCAGGTGCTGGCGGCGCCGCCGCGCCCCGAGATGGCAGAACTGGTCACGCCGGAGGCGATGCGCCGGATCATCACCATGCTGAAGACCTGTTTCGAGTACGTCATTATCGACACCTGGGGATCCTTCGAGGAAACTGTCCTCACCATCCTGGACACCGCGGACCAGATCCTCCTGGTGATCACGATGGAAATGCCCTGCATCAAGGACGCCCGGCTTTTTCTGGAAGTAGCGGAGGCGTTGAAATACCCGAAGGAGAAGGTCGTCCTGGTCGTCAACCGTTTCGACGCCGGACAGACGATCACCATCCCGGATGTCGAGCGCAGCGTCCGTCATCGGGTGGACTGGAAGGTCAGTTCCGGCGGGCACGTGGTGGCGCAGGCTATCAATCAGGGCGTACCGTTCGTCATCTCCAACCGGGAATCACCGGTCGCCCGCAGTCTTCGGGCAATGGCGGAGGGAATCGGCAGCTTCACCGAGGCTCCGCCGGCTCCCGGAAAAGCCGAGGGCGCCACGGCTGACGTTCGGTCCCTGGTTCACGGCAACAGGCGGTTGTCCTTTCTAGGAAGGCGAGGTTAGTTTATTATGTCGCTGCTCCGTCGCATCGAAGGCGCCGCGCCGCCGGCCAACGGCACGCACACCCTTAGTCCGCTGCAGGACGAGGCGCGCACCTTGAATCCCAGTCCCGCGAAATCCTCCGCCGATCAGTTCGACGGGCTGCGCCTGCGTGTGCAACAGAAGCTGATCGCCGAGCTCGACCCGAAGCTCGACCTCAGCCAGACGGCCCAGGTGCGCCGGCTGATCGAAGACTTATTCACCGCCATCCTGGAGCAGGAAGGCATCGTGTTGCCGCGGGCGGAACGGCAGAAGCTATTCGAAGCGACCGTGGCGGAGATTCTTGGCCTGGGTCCGATCGAACCGCTCCTGGCGGACCAGACGATCAGCGAGATCATGGTCAACGGCCCCCACCATGTCTGGATTGAACGCGCCGGCAAGCTCCTGAAGACGGATATCACGTTTCAGAACAACGACCATGTCCTGCGGGTGATCGATCGCATCGTCTCACCGATCGGCCGGCGTTGCGATGAATCCACTCCTTACGTCGATGGCCGCCTCACCGAAGGCCCGGCGGCCGGCTCCCGTGTCCACGCCATCATCCCGCCCCTCGCCCTGGACGGCCCGACTATTACCATCCGCAAATTCCGCAAGGATCGCATCACCGACGAGGAGTATTGTCGCTTCGGCACGGTCACGACGGACATGCTCGCCTTTCTCGCCGCCGCCGTCGAGGCTAAGCTCAATATCATCATCTCCGGCGGTACCGGTAGCGGCAAAACTACCCTCTTGAACATTCTCTCCGGCTACATTCCAGATGATGAACGGATCATCACGATTGAGGATGCCGCCGAACTGCAGTTGCGCCAGGAACACGTTATTCGGATGGAGACTCGCCGCGCCAACATTGAAGGCAAGGGCGAGATCACCGTCCGGGACCTGGTCGTGCAGGCGCTGCGTATGCGACCGGAACGTATCGTGGTTGGCGAGTGCCGGCGCGGTGAGGCTCTGGACATGCTCCAGGCGATGAACACCGGTCACGACGGTAGCATGACCACGCTCCACTCCAATAATCCGCGCGAGGCGCTTAGCCGCTTGGAGACGATGGTGCTCATGGCCGGTCTCGACCTTCCAGTCCGGGCGATTCGCGATCAGGTTGCCAGCGCCATCGACGTGATCGTGCAGTTGTCGCGTATGCGCGACGGTTCGCGTAAGGTGACGCACATCACGGAAGTCCAGGGCATTGAAGGCGATGTCATCGTCTTGCAGGACATCTTTCTCTTCGAACAAACCGGCTTTCAGGACGATAAAGTCCTCGGTCGCTTGCGACCGACCGGCATCCGTCCCAAGTTTTACGAGAAGTTCGAGATCGCCGGTGTCCGTCTCGCTCCGGACGTCTTTATGGAAAAAACCGCACTCTGGCGTTAGCAGGGAGGGCGGGCCCGTTGGCCCAGCCCCGATGGAGGTGAAAAAACAGCATGGTTTTCCTGCCTGCACTCGCCACAGGGGCGTCGGTCTTCTTGCTGTTTCTGGCTATCCAGACAATTCTGGCGGGGCCGGCCACAGTGGATGCGCGGCTACGGCAATACGGTCGAGTCGCCGACTCGGGCGCCCTCCGGGCCGAGGACGGCGTCCGTTCTAAAACTGCAGTAACCGGGCATATCGACCGAGCCCTAAAGCGTCGGGGCATGGGCAATAAGCTGGCGGTGCAATTAGAGCGCGCCGATGTCCATATGGTGCCCAGTGAGTTCGTTATGGTAACGGCCGTTCTCGTATTTGGTGTGGCGGGCGTCAGCTTTCTTCTCCTCCGCAATCCGGCCTTTGGCTTGCTCGCCACGGCGATGGCCTTCTATGCGCCGCGTGTCTGGCTCTGGCGCAAGCGCCAGAAGCGCTTCAAAGCATTCAACGGTCAGTTGGCCGGCGCCATTGCCTTGCTGGCAAATTCCTTACGGTCCGGCTACAGCTTGCCCCAGGCCCTCGAACTGCTGTCGCGCGACGCCCGACCGCCACTCTCGCACGAGTTTTCCCGCGTCAATCGGGAAGTTAATCTGGGTCTATCGCCGGCCGACGCCATGGCCAACGTCCTCAATCGTGTCCCGAGCGACGACCTGGACCTCTTCATCACGGCCATCAACATCCAACGCGAGGTTGGTGGCAACCTGGCGGAGGTGCTCGATGCGATCGCCGATACCATCCGCGATCGCATCAAATTGCTCGGCGAGGTGCGCGTCCTGACAGCGCAGCAATCCTACGCCGGCTATGTCGTGACCCTTCTGCCGGTCGTGCTGGCGGCGGTCATGTTCTTAATCAGCCGCAGCTATATGGAGGTGCTTTTCACCACCTTACTCGGCTGGATTATGTTAAGCGTCGCCAGCATGGGTATCATTGCCGGCTTCTTTGCCATGCGCAAGATCGTCAATATTCGCGTCTGATTTCGCGAGAAAGCGAGGGGAAACCGATGGGACCAGGCCTGATATCCGTAATGGCGGCAGTGACGACGGCGGCAGCCGTCTTATTACTGGTTGCTTCCCGGGCCCAGCCGCGGCCAATCGATGCGGTGCGGAGTCGCCTCGCCCAGTACACTCCCGCGCCCCGCAATTTGCGCGAGATGGAGTTGGATCGCCCCTTCAGCGAGCGTGTGGTCAAGCCTCTGGCCGCCCATCTCGCCTCCACGATGGGCCGGTTCACACCAGCGCGTAGCTACGATGAAATTCGCAAAAAGCTCGTCCTCGCCGGCAACCCGAACGGGATGGTACCGTCCGACTTCCTGGGGATGCAGGGCTTGAGCCTCCTGGTCATGGGAGTGTTCGGCTTGGTGCTATTCGTGCTGCTCCGGCAGAGTTCCGCGAAGGCCATCCTGATCGTGGGCTTCTTCCTGGTCTTCGGCTTCCTGTATCCCAGGATGTGGTTGAGCCGGAAGGTGAAGACGCGGCAGCGCCTGCTGAAGGAGCAACTGCCGGACTCACTCGACCTGCTGACGATTATGGTCGAGGCGGGCCTGGGCTTCGACGCCGCGCTCGCCCGCCTGGTTGACAAGGCCCAGAACGAGCTATCTCAAGAGTTCGCGCTGGTATTGAGCGAAGTGCGGTTAGGCAAATCACGACGCCAGGCCTTGCAACAGCTAGGCACGCGCACCAATGTGGAAGACATCGCCACCTTTGTGACGTCGTTGGTCCAGGCCGACCAGCTTGGCGTCAGCATCGCGCGAGTGCTTCGGGTGCAATCGGCCCAGATGCGCATCAAGCGCCGGCAGCGAGCGGAGGAGGCGGCCCACAAGGCTCCAATCAAGATGCTCTTCCCGCTCGCCTTCCTGATTTTCCCCGCCATGTTTATCATTATCCTCGGGCCCGCCGTTCCTGGCCTCATGCATGGTCTGGCTGGGTAACCAGACTATCGCCGTCCAGTCAGCCTCTCGCCATCTGGGCGAGGCCGTGCTGATAGGCAAAGACGACCACCTGGCTACGATCAGTGGCATCGAGCTTGGCGAAGATGTTGTTGATGTGTGTCTTGACGGTTGCCTCGGAGATGACCAGGGCCTCGGCTATCTGCCGGTTGTCGTGGCCGCGAGCGATCAGGCGTACCACATCCAGTTCTCGTGGCGTCAGGTTGGCATGATCGTCTCCTCTCTTGGGTAGGTTGCGCTCGCCGTCTTGTTCCGCCAGCCGTCCGAGCAAGGCGGCCGCCCCTGGTGTTTGCAGCCAGATTCCCCCCCGGCGCACGGCCTGGATCGCTGCCACGATATCGGCGGGATCAGCATCCTTGAGGAGGTATCCGGCGGCCCCCGCCCGCAAGGCCGCCTGCACGAGGGCGTCGTCGCCATAGGTCGTCAACACCAGCACACGCACGGCGGGCAATTCGGCGCTGAGGCGCTTCGTCGCCTCCACGCCGTCCAACCGTGGCATCCGCAGGTCCATTAACACAACATCAGGATGGAGTGCGTGGGCCAGTTGCACACCCGCGGCGCCGTCACCGGCCTCGCCAACGATGCTGATCCCCCCTTCGCCGTCCAGCAGCAGCCGCAAGCCTTGCCGCATGAGCGTTTGATCGTCGCAGAGCAGCACCCGCACTTCTTCCGGCACGGGACCTCCTTCCTCTCCACCGCTCCTCAGCAACTACCGCCCGTTGGGACTTCTGCTGCCGAGAGCGCATTGCCGGGCGGGAGACGGTTACTCTGCTCCGTCGGCGCCGTGAGCGGCACACTAGCCCGGACCGTGAACCCTCCGGCCGGGCCCGGATGCGCAGTCAGACGGCCACCAAAAGCGTGGAGTCGCGCGGCGGCGCCCGGTAAACCGTTGCCGCCGCCTTTGATGGGTGGTGGGACGGCGGCGCCAACCCCATCGTCTTCAACGCTGAGCGTTAGTTGGGCGGCATCACGGCTCAGGCAAACCGTGATGACCTGCGCGTGGCCATGGCGGACCGCATTCGTTAGCGCCTCTTGTGTCACCCGATACAGCGCCTTACTGAGGGCCGGCGTCAGCAGTGGCACATCACCGGCGGTGTTGAAGGTGCAAGTGGCGCCGGTGCGTTCCGCAAAGTCGGCAATGAGCGCACTGATCGCCGGAACTCCCTCCTCGTCGGTTGAATGTAAGGCGTGGACCGAACGGCGCACCTCCGACAGTCCATCGCGCGTGAGTTGGGCGATCAGATCAAGCTGCTGCTGGGCGCGCACCGGATCGCGACTGACAAGCCGCTTCACGGCGGCTACCTGCACCGCCAGCACCGTGAGGGTGTGCGCCAGCACGTCGTGAATTTCCCGCGCGATGCGCTCCCGCTCCTCGGCCGCCGCCAGTTCCGCTGCCCGCTGGGAATCTAGGCGTAACTGCTCGTGAGCCAGCCGCAATTCGGCGTTGGAGCGCTCCAGTTCCGCCACCATGGCGGTCTGGCGAGCAGCGGCCACCCGGCGAATATGGGTGGCGACGGTGGCGGCAAAGGTGGCGGCGAACCAGCTCTGACTTTGCAGCAACGACGCGGTGGCGCCGGAATGGAACTGCACCGCGGTGAAGAGGAGGGCAATGCCGACACCGGTGATAGCCGCCAGGAGCAGCGGCAGTTGCGAGCCCGCCATGCCGATCAGCACCAGGAACAGGATCAGTAGGTCGCCCGCCTGGCGGGCCAGCAAGGCGCCGGCAACCGCACTCAGGAGCAGGGCTGCCGTATACACTCGTGGTCCGACCAGGAATGGTAAGCAGAGTGCGGCGAGGCACAGGCCATATAACACGACATTCTCGTTGTTCGGTTGGGAATTGCGCAGGACCAGGAGGGCAAGCAGGCCCAGGGCAGCAGTGACCCGCAGAGAAAACCGCTGCTGCCCCGTCCAGCGCGCATTGGCAGCAGCCCGTTCCCGCAAACGGGCGCGCAGTACGCTGAGCACACGGGCCATGGACATTCGGCGCATCTCCTACCGGTCTTCGTCCCGGATATCAGGTACCAGGCAGGATAGGCGATACGCCGCGGACACGCAACATGGCGGCGTCAGCCTTTACCGTCAATTCACAACCCGACCGCCCCCTGCTGGGATAATTGGCTGGGCTCTGGCGGGCGTTCGCCACCAGTCGCAGGAGTTAGCGCGATGGCACGCCACATGAGCCGCGCCCTTGTGGTGCTTTGCACCACGTCCATCGCCCACCACGCCGCCGTACAGCCAGCGCTCGCCAAAGCGGCGGTGTGAATGGAACTCCCGCCGCCTGGGCAGCAGCGCGCAATGATCCTGATGGATACGACGGTCACCATGTTTGCGGCGGCGTTTGTGCCGCCGGAACAGTTCGATACGCTGGCCGAACGCGCCTTCCAGTGGTTCCAGACCGTTGAGCGAACGTGCAGTCGGTTTGACCCCACCAGTGAAGTGATGCAACTGACCGCCCGGTCCGGCCAGGCGGTACCCGTGACGCCGCTCCTCTTCCAGGCCGTCCAGTTCGCGCTGGCGATCGCCGAACTGAGCGATGGCGCGTTTGACCCAACGGTGGGCCAGGCGTTGGAAAACCGCGGCTTCAACCGCCACTACGTCAGCGGCGCCTCGGTGCGAACAGTCTTGCCCAGTGACGTTCCGATTACCGAAGCCGGCCGGGCGCACACAGAAAGACCAGTCCCCATCAGCTTTCGCGACATCCGAGTGGACGCCTCCCGGCAGACGATTACGCTGATGCGACCGCTGATTCTGGACCTCGGCGCCGTCGTGAAAGGGCTCGCCATCGACCTGGCTGCCAAAGAGTTGGCGCCCCTGGGGCAATTTAGCATCGACGCGGGTGGAGACATCTATGTCGCCGGAAGGAATCAGATGGGAGGTCCCTGGCGAGTCGGGATTCGCCACCCCCGTCGCCCAGAGACCGTGGCGGTCGTGCTCGCGCTGTCGGACCAGGCGGTCTGCACCTCCGGCGACTACGAACGTCCGGCGCCGACCGACGGCCACCACATTATCGATCCGCGCAGTGGGCAATCACCCGCGGAAGTCGCCAGCGTTACGGTCGTGGCCCCGAACGCCATGCTGGCTGATGCGCTGTCGACCGCCGTTTTTGTCCTCGGGCCGGATCGCGGCCTCCGCTTGCTGGCAAGCCAGGGTCTCGATGGCCTTCTGCTCTCCCCCACCCTGGAACGGCGCATGACCGCAGGCATGGGGCGGTATCTCGCATGAGTGTTGCGAACGTTCTTCGCCGCCTTCGTGCTTACCGACGCAACGCAACCAGGCGGGTTGCAAATCCGCCCCAACACGAAACCGATCGAATGCCGGGTATCGGGGTATAGGAGTTTCGCCGTCCGCATTTGGTACCGGCTACACTAAACGCCCGCCGAGCAGTCGATACGTTTGGTACGCCCTGTGCGTTATAGGGAATGGGAACAGTAGAGAGGAGAGTTCCGTCGGGATTTCAATGGTTGGCCTCCGACGGAACGACCACACATGCAACGACGAACAGTATTGAAGATGGTCGCCGGACTGCCGGCGGCACTGCTCGCCGCCCAGGCGGCGCCGGCCCTGGCCGACACCAAGATCGTGCAGCAAGGTGGCCAGTACGTCAGCACGTACACCGCCGGAGGCGCTACCGGCTGGACCGGCTATGCCAACGCCGGCGGCGCCGGCTACAGTGAGATCTACCTGTACAGCGAAGCGAGCTCGCAAAGCACCTGGCTGGCCAATATTCCAGTCAACCAGCCGGTGACGGTGAACGCCTACGCCCCCGGTGAGGTGCTCGCCCCGCCCAATCCGCTCTGGTTCAATATCAGTGCCCAGCAAGGGACCGGATGGGTCTATTCCGGGCTGGTCAGCAATATTCCTCCGGTGACGCTGCCGGCAGCAATGATGGCGCCGCCGCCGGGTTCGATCCCCGCACCCGTTGGCTTTGGACGTTCGATTGGTATATCACTGTCTCGTCAGCGTCTCTGGGCCTACGAGAACGGCGCGGCAGTCTTGGTAGCGGATGTCACGACCGGAGAGCCGCTGAAGCCAACGCCGACCGGCCTCTATGCCATCCAAGTCAAGATCCCCAACTTCAAGTTTATCTCGCCTTTTCTGCCGAGTTCTCCTTTCTGGTACCCAGACTCGCCAACGCACTATGCGCTCCAGTTCCGCAGCGATGGCTTCTACATCCACGATGCGCCCTGGCGCCCCTACTATGGGCCTGGTACCGACTTTCCGCACATGGATCCGGATGGCACGGTGCGCGCCGGCTCCCATGGCTGCGTCAACACCGAATACGCCACCATCGCCTTCCTGGCGCCATGGACGTCGATCGGCACGCCGGTACGGATAATCGACTGACCGTTCGGGGGCAAGAGGCCCACCCCAACCTGGAAGTCTTCCGGGCAGCTTCGCGCGGACGATCGCATGTGATCACGTGAGACGAGGCACACGGGCTTGAGTTTGCCGGGCCGGCGGGCACGAGCGCTCCTCCTCTGCGCCTGGGTGCTGTGCGGTGTCATTCTGGCCGTTCTGGGGTCGTCTTCCGCTGCCGCCACGGTGTTCACCGGTGGAGTACCTTTAGCTTCCGACGTTTCACCAGATGGGTCAAACGCGCCGCCCGCGAATAATGACCCGCTGCAGGCCTATCGCGCCGCGCATCCCGACGCATTGTGGCCGCATTGGTTCAGCGATCACCGGCTCGCCTGGGGCAGCGTCGGACTCGCCGGTGGCGGGACAGAAGGGCTGATTGCCACGGATGGCACACTGTCACCAAACCGCAATCGCTTTGGCCTGAGCGTCTGGTTGCGTGACAACAGGAGCGGCGTCCTTCTCACTCCGCAGCCGGATCAGGTGACGCAGTCCCTGGCCGGCGGCGATCTGCCCCTAGTTACCACCCGCTGGACGGCGGACGGCGCCACGCTCTCGACCACCGTCTTTGCCGCCTCCGATGCCACCGATCCGACCACGGCCGGTTCACCTGGCGCTCGCCGTGTGTTCATGCAAACGTCGGTGAGCGCCACCGGCACCGCCCAGTCCTGGACGTTGTATGTCGCGTTGCGCCCCTTCGGACCGGCCGGAGGCTCAACGCCGCTGCACGGCGTTTCAGCGAGCCCGACATCACTCAGCGTCGATGGCGCCCTGGCGATAGTGGCGCAGACCCCCGCCAGCCGCACCGGCGCCTTGAACGAGTCGGCCATCGACGCCAGTGTAGTGGCCAGGGCCGGCGCCATGCCGACGCAACAGACGGTCAGCAGCGATATCGGCATGGCCGAAGGAATGCTTGCTTACGACCTGACGTTGGGCAAGGGCCAGGCGGCAGCCTTTAATTTCGTGCTGCCGATGCAATCCGGCCCGAACACCGCGGCGGACGTCAACACCCTCCGGCGCCTGGACGTCAGCGCCTTGGGTCAGAACGTCAGGGCGGCGTGGCAAGCACGCCTGCACCACGTCCAACTAACGGTGGGCGATCGGCGCGTGCAGGACGCATTTTACGCCTCGCTGGGATACATTTTTATGGCTCAACAGGGTAGTGAGGTGTTTTCCGGTACGCTCAGCGAGCGCGCCTTCTGGTTCCGCGACGCCGCCTACATCACCAACGCGCTGGACGAGGCGGGCTATCAAAGCGACGTGCAGAACGTGCTCCGCTTGATGGCCTCGACGCAACTGCCGTCCGGCCGCTACCCGCCAATCATCCTGGCCGACGGAATGCCGCAATTGCCCCTCAAGACGGAATGGGATACACAAGGCCAGGTCATCTTTGCCCTTGTGGACTTTGCCAAACAGAACCATGACCTTGCCTTCTTGCACAACGTATACCCCGGCATCTGGGCCGCGGCACGCTTTCAAGAGGCACAACTGGCAGCGCAGCGGATACCGGCGTTGCAGGGCACGCCGTTCTTCGGCATCTTGCCGGCCGGCGAAAGCGCCGAAGATCTCTACAACGCCGATTGGCGCCATTACTGGGACGACTTCTGGGCCATGACGGGCTTCCAGGAAGCAGCGACGGCCGCCCGAATGCTCGGCTTTAGCGGCGATGCCGGTCGCTGGGCCAATGACGAGACCGCCCTCCGCGCCGCCACCATCGCCAGCGTCAACCGTGCCCTGCCGCCCGACAACCGTGCAGTCATCTCGAATGGACCCGAGGATCGCTCGACGACAGCGATGGCGCGCAGCGGCACCCCCGCCATCTGGCCGGTGACGGTGCTGGACCCCGCAAGCGAGCTGGTGCAGCACAGCTTCGATACCTATTACATCTGGGACATCAAGCCGTATGGCGGCGCCTATCAGCACTACAACGGCACCTACTGGCCGTTCGCCGGCATCAGCCTGGCGCACGCCTTCTACCGGCTGGGCATGTTGGACCATACCGAGCAGATCCTGGAATGGACCCTCAGCCATCAGACTGCGCCCAACCTCTACGCCTGGGCCGACATTGTAGACCCGGCCACGTCGAGTCTGGCGCTCGGCGACATGCCGCACTCATGGATGGCCGCCGAAATGGTATTGCTGATCCGCGACATGCTGGTGCGTGAAACGGGACAGGCCATCGCCATCGGCCCCATGCCGGAGATTTGGCTACTGCCCGGCGGCACAGTGTCGATCAGCGGCTTCCCCACGGTGCTCGGCCACCAGAGCTACCGCCTGACCCGCTCCGCCGACGGTACGACACTGAACCTTACGCTTAGCGGCAGCATTCCACCTGGCGGCTACGTATTCCAGGTCTCCGACGCCTTAGCGGCCCGGAGCTACGCCCTGGACGGTGGCAAGATGCAAGATGCCACCAGCGACGCGATCACCGTGCCGGCGGGCACACGCAGCGTGATGGTGATGGTGAAACCGCGCTGAGGAGCATGCACCCGGCCAAGCAGCTAGAGTTGTCGCCTGCGCACGTGCTGGAACAGGACAGCCATGGGTAGGGAGACCGTTGGGAACAGGGCGCTGGTCAGCACATCGCCTACGTGGAGCACGATCGGTGCGCCATATCGGCCGCCCTGGTACAGTTCTCCGAGGAGCCCATATTGCTCGACGGTGCGTTGCTCCAGATCGACGAGCCAGTAGTGCGGCACGCCGTGGCGCTCGTAGGCAGCGCGGATAGCCCCGCCTATGGCGTGCTCGTCGCGCGTGCTTGGGGAGAGCACCTCAACAACGAGATCGGGTACCCCTTCCACGGCGCGCTGGCCGAGGATGCCCTCTCGGCCGCGCCGTACGAAGGAGTGATCGGGGTGGGTGACGTACTCCGCCGCCCAACCCTTCGCCGGAAAGTCGAGCGCAACCGCATGGGTATTCGTGAGCGCTACCCCGTAACCAGCGAGGTCGGCCGCCCAAAGCAGCCCAGCGAGGCCGGTGGCTACAAGGCCGTGGTCGAGCTCGGGCACGTTATACATGATGAGCTCTCCACCCACGATGTCGTAGAACTTGTCGTCGTCGGGGAAATCGAGCAGATCGGCCATGACATAGCGCCGGCCGGTGGTGACCATTGGCTCCCTCCCTCGCGCCATCGTTCCACGGACTGACGCCGTCAGTGTTGCCTACGTGGGCGATTCACCAGGCGAATGTCCTCTACTCCCACTCAATCGTCGCCGGCGGTTTGGAGGTAATGTCGTAGACCACTCGGTTGATGCCGGGCACTTCGTTCACCAGGCGCGTCGCCAGGCGGACCTGGGTGACGGCTGGGAGCGCCAACGCTTGCGCCGTCATGAAATCGTCGGTGCTCACGGCGCGTACCGCCAGCAGATTGCCGTAGGTACGGAAGTCGCCCATAACGCCGACGCTATTGACCGGTGTCAGCACGGCAAAGTACTGCCCGAGACGGCGGGCGAGCGGGCTGCGCTCTAACTCCTCGCGTACGATAGCGTCGGCGGCGCGTAGCGTCGCCAGGCGGCTCGGCGTCACCTCGCCAATCACGCGCACCGCCAGGCCCGGACCGGGGAAGGGCTGTCGCCGCAAGATCGCCTCGGGCACGCCGAGCCGCCGACCTAGCTTGCGCACTTCATCCTTGAATAGGTAGCGCAAGGGCTCCAACAATTGGAACTGGATATCTTTCGGGATACCGCCGACATTATGGTGGGTCTTGATTTTGCCGGCAGTCTGATGCCCCGTGGCGCTTTCGATCACGTCGGGATAGAGCGTGCCCTGCACCAGCCAGCCGGGCGACCCGAGGTCGCGCGCCGCCGCTTCAAACGTACGAATAAAGACCTCACCGATGCGCCGCCGCTTTTCTTCGGGGTCGGTCACACCAGCCAGGCGCTCCAGAAACTGTTGTGCGGCGTCGATGACCACGAGGCTGCCTCCCAGGCAATCGCGCAACGCCTTCTCAACGTCGGCAGCTTCATCCTGGCGGAGGAGGCCGTTGTCAATGAAAATACAGGTCAGGCGGTCGCCCAGCGCCTGATGCACCAGCGCTGCCGCTACTGTTGAATCGACGCCGCCGGAGACGGCGCAAATCGCCTGGCCTGACCCGACGCTAGAGCGGATACCGGCCACTGCGCTCTTGATGAAAGAGCCGAGCCGCCAATTTGGCCGGCAGCCGCAGACGTCGAAAACGAAGCCCCGCAGCAGGTCCAACCCGCGCGGTGTATGGGTCACCTCTGGATGGAACTGCACGCCATAGAGCCGCCGTGCCGGGTCGCCCATCGCAGCAAAGGCAGTGTTATCCGTGCTCGCCAGCGCTTGGAAGCCGGGCGGCAGGTTGGAGACGGAATCGCCGTGGCTCATCCAGGCGTCGAAGCGGTTGGGCAGCTTTTGGAAGAGGGTGTTGACCCCCGGTTGCTCAACCACCGCCGGGCCGTACTCGCGGCGCGTCCCCGGCTCGACGGTGCCGCCGAGTTGCTGCGCCATGAGGTGCATACCATAGCAGATGCCCAGCACCGGCAGGCCGGTCGCCAGGAGGGCCGGCGGCGTGACCGGCACGCCGGCATCATAGACGCTAGCCGGGCCGCCAGAGAGGATGATGCCGCGGGCGCCGCGTGCCGCATACTCTTCGGGCGGGAGCGTATGCGGCACGATCCCGCTGTAAACGGGCAGTTCGCGAATCCGGCGGCCGATCAGATGCGTGTATTGGGAGCCAAAGTCGACGATAAGGATGGACTCGCCGTCGACGGGCCGCGCTACCGTCGGCCTGCTGTTGGCTGCAACCGGCCGTTCCACCGTCGCCACACTCACGTGTTCGCCTCCCGCCCAATGTCTGTCCGGTACTGTGCGCCGTCCCAGTTGATCTTGCGCACCGCGGTATAGGCGCGCCGGTCTGCCTCCTGCGGGGTGTTGCCGATACCGGCCACGCAGAGCACGCGCCCTCCGTTCGTCACCACCGTCCGACCGCGCTTCACCGTGCCGGCCTGGAAGACGTGGGTCCCCGGCAATGCTGCCGCCACTTCCAGGCCGGAAATGGGCAGTCCCGTCCGATACTGGCCGGGGTAGCCGCCGGCGGCTACAACCACGTTAATACAGGTGCCCCGTCGCCAGCGCAATTCGTGACCACTCAAGTCGCCTTTGGCGGCCGCCAGTAGCAACGGCAGGAGATCATTCTCCAGCAACGGCAACAGTGCCTGCGCCTCTGGGTCGCCAAAGCGCACGTTGAACTCCAGCAGGCGGGGACCATCGGCGGTCAGCATGACACCAGCGAAGAGCGTGCCGCGAAAAGGGGTCCCGGCCATTTGGAACGCTTCCAGCACCGGCGCAAAGAACGTGGACCGAATTTCGGTGGGCGAGGGATCGCCAGGCCGCCACGCCGGCGCGACAGCGCCCATGCCGCCGGTATTCGGACCTTGATCACCGTCATAGGCGCGCTTGTGGTCCTGGGCCGGCAACATGAGCATCGCTCGGCGGCCATCGCAGAGGGCGATGTAGGAGCGTTCCTCGCCCTGAAGATACTCCTCCACGACGACCGATCGCCCGGCGACACCGTAGGCTCCATCGACGAGCATCTTACAGAGCGCCTCTTCCGCTTCGGCCAGCGTTTCGGCGATGACCACGCCCTTACCACGAAAGAGGCCGTCCGCCTTGATCACCACCGGCAGTGCGCCGAGCCGGCGCACGTAGGCCAGCGCGGCGTCATATTCCGACGCGGTGAAGCTCGCCGTTTGGGGGCCGGGGATACCGAGTTGGGTCATCAAGTCACGAGCATAGGCTTTGCTGCTTTCCAGCCGGGCAGCCGCCTGGGTGGGTCCGTATGCGAGAATACCGCGATCGGCCAGCGCATCCACGAGACCGGCTGCCAGCGGATCCTCCGGCCCAACAACAACAAAATCGATCCGCTGCTCTTCGGCCAGGGAGACGATGGCGGCGATATCATCGGCCGGGACGGTGATGCAGGTGGCGTGTTGCGCAACGCCCGGGTTCCCCGGTGCGGCAAAGAGGGAGCCAAGCAACGGTGACTGGGCTAGCTTCCAGGCCAGCGCGTGTTCGCGTCCGCCGTCGCCAACCAGCAGAACCCGCAAACCGGGCTGACCATCTGAAGCGTGCTGCATTGGGGAAAGTATACCGGGTTTGGTACGGTTCTTGCCGACTGCCCTTCCTGTTACAGTTGAGCTACCACGGCCTGCAGAGGGTGCCGCCGGTATCGACAACGATGAAAGGGACCAATCGTGCGCCTAGAGAATAAGGTGGCCATCGTCACCGGGGCCGGCACCGGAATCGGCAAAGCCATTGCCGTGCGCTTCGCCCAGGAAGGGGCCGCCGTGGTGATTGACTACGTTGGCAAGCCGGACAGCGCAGCTCAGGTCGTTCAGCAGATCGAGGGCGCCGGTGGGAAAGCTCTGGCGGCGGAGGCCGATATCAGCCAGCCGGACCAGGTGCAGCACCTAATTGATCAGACGGTGCAAAAGTTCGGTCGCCTCGACATTCTCGTTAACAACGCCGGTGTGGAAACGAAGATTCCCTTCCTGGAGATCCCGTTGGAGGTCTGGTCCAAGACGCTCGCCGTCGACCTTACCGGCCCTTTCCTGTGCGCCCAGGCCGCGGCGAAACGCATGATCAGCCAGGGCGGCAGTGCCGGGCGGATCATCAACATTTCCTCCGTACACGAAGACTTGCCGATGCCCACCAACGCCGCCTATTGCGCCGCCAAAGGCGGACTGCGCATGCTCATGCGGACAATTTGCGTCGAGCTGGCGTCCCAGGGTATCACCGTCAATAACATTGGACCCGGCGCGATAGATACCCCGATGGACGCCCCCCTCAAGGCGCACCCCGAAATGATGAAAGCGCTGCTGGCGGAGATCCCGGTGGGCCGCATGGGCACACCGGAAGAGATCGCCGGCCTCGCCACCTACCTCGCCTCCGAAGAAGCCGGCTACATTACCGGTAGCACGTACTTCATCGATGGCGGCATGCTTCGGCAGTCGGGGAGCCTGTAGCGGCTGCACCACACGTCCAAAAGGAAAGAGCCGGAACGTTGCCGTTCCGGCTCTCGGTCCAGGGCGCCTCGCTGTGGGGGCGAGGTGGAGGAGGGTAGGGTCTATTTCGTTCCTGTACCGAATGCAACCGTACCGCGGGAGTCTTAAGTCGCCGTCAACTGAAGGTTAAGACTTTGCAGCAGTGGCGGCTTAGGACTTTGCAGCAGTGGCGGCTTAGCCTGCCCCGATCAGCCGGATGTGCTGAGCTGCCGCCGCGGCCGGCCGCGACACCGAAAGAAGTTGAGGGGTGTAGCCATGCGTATCGTCGTGACTGGCGGCGCGGGGCGCATCGGCGCCTGGGTCGTGAAAGCGTTGCAGGACGACTTTGAGGTCGTCATTTTTGATCGCCGGCCGCCACAGGAGCAAGTGAAGGCCCGCGTGGTGATCGGCGATCACGCCGATCTCGGCCAGCTCTGTGAAGCGTGTGCCGGCGCCGAGGCAATCTTGCACCTGTCTGCGATTCCAGGGCTGGGCCCGCAGACCGAGACCACCGTCTTCCAGACCAACGGGCTCGGTGCCTACGCCATCCATCAGGCCGCCGCTCTAATGGGTATAGACACGGTCGTCTCGACCAGTTCCCAATCCGCCTACGGTTGGGCCTGGGGCAAGCGCGATTTCCTGCCTCGCTATTTGCCCCTGGACGAGGAGCACCCCGACGAGCCGGATGAGGCCTATGGCCTCTCCAAGGTCGTGGGCGAACAGATTGCCTGGTCCTTCCACCGCAAGACCGGTATGCGGACTGTTGTGCTGCGGCCGCCGCTTGTCCTGGCGCCGGGCGAGTATGGGAAGGTGCTGCAGTTGTCCGCTGCGCGGAGTTGGCGGGCCACCCTCTTTAGTTACGTCGACGTGCGCGACCTGGCTTCGGCCTTCCGCCTGGCGCTGGAGCGGCGTGAGGTCGTCTGTGACGCCTTCAACGTCGCGGCTGACGATGCCCTGGCCGAGGAGCCGTTGAGTGATTTGCTGCCGCGCCTGGATCCGCGGCTTGCCCCGCTGGCCGCCGCGCTGCGCGACAACCAGCCGATGGTCAGCAACGCCAAGATCAAGCGACTCCTGGGCTGGGCTCCCCGCCATTCCTGGCAGGACGAGGAACCACGCGGCGTGTAGGGCCGGCGGAGGAGAGATGGCTGCCCAATGTCGGAGCGCCGAAAAGGCGAAAGGGTGACCATGGAGGCGCCGACGAGCATGAGTATTGCGTCCTTCCGGGATAATCGGCGACTCTTTGCCTTGCTCTTCGGCATCAATACGCTGAACTACGCCGATCGTTACACCTTACCGGCCGTTGCGCCGCTGCTGACGGTCAGCATCAGCTTGACCGATACGCAGCTCGGCCTGCTGGGAACCGCCTTCCTGCTTATCTACGCAGTCGGCGCTCTACCTCTGGGCGCCCTGGCCGACCGTTACACCCGCACAAAAGTCGTTGGCGGCGGCGTGGCGCTGTGGAGCGTCGCGACCGCTCTAACGGCATTGTGTCGCACCTTTCCCCAGTTATTTGCGGTTCGCGCCCTGCTCGGCATTGGCGAGGCGTCGTATTTCCCCGCCTCCAATAGCATGCTGGCCGATGCCTTCCTGCAAGCGCGCCGGGCTCGTGTCATGGCCTGGTGGGGCGTCGCGCTGCCGTTGGGCGTCTTCCTGGGCTACGCCGTCGGCGGGCTGATCGGCCAGCAATTCGGCTGGCAGGCCGCCTTCCTCGTCGTCGGCATCCCCGGCTTGATCCTGGCAGCGCTCATCTGGCGGGCCCACGAACCTCAGCGCGGCGAAAGCGAAAGCCTGACGCATGCTGGTGACCACGGTAGCGGCGATCCTTTCGCCTTCCACCTGCTGCTCATCCCCACCGTTTCCTTCGCCATCGTCACCGAAGTATTCGCCTTTTTTGTCCTGGGCGGCCTTGGCTTCTGGTTGACCACCTATCTCGTCCGCCATTACCACCTCAGTACCGGTAGCGCCGGCGTTATCGCCGGGGCGCTCTTCGTTGTCGGCGGTGGCATCGGCACCGTCGTTGGCGGTTATCTGGCCGACCACATGCTCCCCCGCCAACCAGCGGCCCGCCTGCTCGTACCGGCCCTGGGCATGATCGCCAGTGGCGCCGCTATCGCCGCGGGGCTGCTGGCGCCCTCCCTGGCGCTCTTTCTCGCCATCTACACGCTGGCCGGCGCCCTCGTTTCTCTTCAGAGCGCGCCATTGTCGGCGCTCTTTCAGGATGTGGTGGCGCCGGCGGTCCGGGCGCGAGTCGTCGCCCTCTCACTCCTGATCGCCCACCTCTTCGGCGACGCCTTCTCCCCCTCGATGATTGGCGCAGTATCCGACCGTCTGGGCGGCGCCACCGGCGGCGGACTGGACCGCGCCCTCTGGATTACGCCGGCCGCGGCGGTAATTGCGGGCCTCGTCGCCCTCGTCGGCTGCCGCTACGTGGCGTCGGACCGCGCCAGGATGCTGCACCACCTCACGCCTGACGGATAGGGAAGGCTGCCATGCCCACCAGGGACACCGCGGCGATCGCACCGCCGGCCATTGCGCCCTCCCGAGGCGGCGCGCGCGGTTGGCTGGGAACTGCCGGCTGGTACAGCGTCGCCAGCCTGGGAGCCGGCTTCTTCTATGCCTTCAACAACTTCACGTTGCCCCTGGTGCTGGCCAACATGACAACCAGCGCTACGCTGATCGGTCTGCTCAGCAGCACGCGCTCTATCGAGGGTGTCGTCATCCAGCCCATCGTCGGGGCCTGGAGCGACCGAACCTGGACCCGGCTCGGTCGTCGCCGGATCTTCATGGCGATTGGCATTCCCTTTTCCGCACTCTTTTTTCTCTTGGCGGCCCACGCGCACATGCTTGCTCCGCTGGTCGCCGCCATCGTCCTGTTTTCCCTCCTCTTCAATGCGTCTATTGATCCCTACAACGCCCTGCTGGCTGACCTTTTCCCGCCGGAACGTCGCAGCGTGGCCAATGGCCTCGCCACGGTCGTGCAGTTCGTCGGGCAGGTGGCGATCTTGCTCCTCGCCGCCCAGTTCTCAGGACAGAGCGTGCCGCCTCAGGTGTTCTACCTCGTTGCTTTCGGGATGCTGGCGGCCTTCGCCGTCACCATCGTCAAGGTGCGAGAACCCCGGTACCTACAACCCGCCGAACCGGCGCAAAAGGCAGCGACGGGCTTGACCTTTCGTGCCTACTTCGCTCACCTGCTGCGCCACCGCATGGCACTACGCTATCTAATCTGCCTCTTCTTCTTCAACTTCGGTGTCAACGCCATCCTGCCCTTCCTAACCCTCTTCGCCGTCCACGTCATCCACACCGACGCCAGAGTGGCGCAGGACCTCACGGCCCCCCTGCTCATTGCCGCCGGTCTCTTCGTGCTGCCGGCGGGCCTACTTGCCGCCCGCGTCGGTCGGCGTCCCGTTCTGGCCGGCGGCATCGGCATGCTGGCCATCAGCGCGCTCGGCGGCCTGGTCATCCAGACCGTGCCGCAGACGCTTTTCGTTATCATTTTGGCCGGGGTCGCCAATGCAGCGATCAGCGCCACCAACTGGCCGCTCCTCACGGAACTAATCTCCGCGGACGAAGTTGGCGTGTTCGTTGGGATCAAGACTGCCTTCGAGTCGGTTGCCATCCCTGTCTCGGCGATCGTCGCGGGCAGCCTGATTGACCACTTTGGCTACCGCGCTATCTTCGGGGTACTCACCTTCGGAGCGATCGTTGCGTTGCTGGTACTCGCAACCGTCACCGTTCCGAAGTCCGCCATACTACCGCCGGAGGCGCGTTCCAGTTGAAGTCACGCCACCTCGCGCGCGTGGGCAACCTCCCGTTCCCTCACGGCACGGATCGCCGTTAGGCAGGAAACTCACTCTGCCAGCGCTTCAAACGCCTCGTCTACCACATGTAACGTCTGCTCAATGTCCTCCAGCGAGTGCACAACCGAAAGGTAGAACTTCTCGTTGGGGTTTACCAGGATGCCGCGCTGGAGAAGTTCGATGGCCCAGCGGAAGCCGAGGGTCTTGTCGGCGGTGAGGAGGTCCTGCCAGTTGCGCAACGGCTGGCGAGTGGTGAAGCGCACGCCAAACACGGCATCCTCACCGGGGCATTGGACGGCGTAGCCATGCTTGCGGCCCAGTGTTTCGATGCCCACGCGGAGGCGGCTGCCAATCGCGTGCAGACGCGCATACGTGCCCGGCTGCTCCAAGACGCCAAGGGCCGCTACGCCCGCCGTGGCGCTAATCGGATTGCCATTGAGCGTACCGCTCGCCCAGGCCAATTCCTGGCGGGGCCGCTGCCGGGCATCCAGGGGCAACATGACCTCGGCCCTACCGACGATGGCCGCGAGGGGGAAGCCGCCGGAGATCGCCTTGCCATAGCAGGCCATGTCCGGCACGACACCGTAGCGTTCTTGCGCGCCTCCCCAGGCGATGCGGAAGCCGGTCACAACCTCGTCAAAGATCAGCACGATGCCCTGGCGAGTACAGGCATCGCGGATGGCAGCCAGGAAACCCGGCTCCGGTTGGAGAACCCGTTGCAACGGTTCGACGATCACGGCCGCCAAATCGCCGGCGTGGCGATCAATAGTCTCCACCGCTCGCTCCGGGTCGTTAAAGGGTGCGACGAGGACGAGGTCGGCGATGGCGGGTGGGATGCCGGCGGAATCGACACGGGCCTGGGGGTACGCCGAAGGGCCTTCCGGCACGGTGCCCCAGAGGGCGTAATCGTGCATACCGTGCCAACCGCCCTCAAATTTGAGGATCTTCTGCCGTCCGGTGAGCGCTCGGGCGATCCGCAACGCAAAGAAAGTTGCTTCGGTGCCCGAGCCGGTGAAATGCACCCGCTCGCTGCAGGGGATCGCCGCGACCAACTTCTCCGCGAGGCGAATCGCCGGCTCGTTGAGGAAGTAATAAGTAGAACCTTTGCGCACCTGCGCTTCCACCGCCGCCACGATATTGGGATGGGCATGACCCAGAAAGGCGGGACCGGAGCCAAGGTGGTAGTCGATGTATTCCCGTCCGTCGACCGCCGTGATCCGGCTCCCGTAACCGGAAGCAATAACTAGGTTAACCTCCGGCGGCAGTTGAAATAGCCCTAAACCACCACCGGCGAGCGTGTTCGCCGCACTGTTCAGCAATTCCTGCTGGCGCTCCGCCGCCGTCGCTGTGCTCACCGTCACCTGTCACCTCTCCTCTCGACCCATCGCCAGATACAGCGGCTGCCGCTATATGCTACTCTCTCACTTCTCTCCTCATCATGACAGCTTTTGGCAGTACTTCATCACCTACCGGCAGAGCCGAAGATGGGCGCTGGACAGGGGCCAGCCCGGTAGTCAGAACGGACGACGGTGCAAGGAAGGCCCAACCGGCCAGGCGCTCATGACTATCTGGAAAGGAAAGCCCCATGCGATTGCAGCGTTCGATCGTGATCCTTCTGGTCGGAGCGGTAGGCCTGATGCTCGCTGGGGTGGTGGTTGCCATCCTCACTTCCCGCCAGCCGGCAGCGACGTTTCCCGCCGGCAGCCCTGCCGCTGCGGTGGCGACCTACCTTCGCCTCCTGCAAAACGGCCAGGTCGACGAGGCATACGCCATGACCGCCTTTGATCAGCCGACGATGACACGCGAACGGTACCACGAACAGTTCGATCATTGGAGCCAACAGCCGCACCGTGTGACGTTGCTTCGCACGACCGTCACGGGCGACCAGGCGACGGTCACGGTCGAAACCTCCACCTTCCGACCCAGCCTATTCGGCGCTGCTGACGCCACGGCCCAGCAGGCAATAATCCTGGTTCGTCGGCAGGGCAACTGGCTGATCAGTGGACCAGAGTACCTGAAGCTGTAGCGCGGCGAGGAGTTATGGGGCGACGTACACCGAGAGGATGACAGTGACCACCATACGACGCACCTACACGTATTTACTGGCGCTGGCCGGCTTACTCGTCACCGTGGCTGCCGGCGCCGGAATGGCATCTTTGATCGTCTCCACTCTGACCATCCCAGGCGGGACGATCCTCAGCGCCGATGATGTGCGTACGCGCGCCAGCCTCTATCTGGCCGAGTTGGTGGTTGGTCTCCCTGTCTGGCTCGGCCACTGGCTGGCGGCCGAGCGCGGCGTCGTGCGCCGGCCGGAAGAGCGGCAGGCCAGGCAACGGCGCCTCTTCCTGGCTGTCATCTTCGCCGTCACGTCCGTGGTCGCGCTCTTCGCCCTCCACGATTTGCTGCGCTTCATTTTAACGCTCCCCAGCGGGAAGGCGACCCCGGCCACGCTGGACGCCGCGATCCGCGCTACCACCCGCATGCTGGCCTTTGGCGCCGCCTGGCTCTTGTATTCTCGGCTGGAGCGGCCGCCGACGAATGAAAGCACGGAAGGCACTATCGACCCAGCTCACGACCTCGCCGTCTATATCCTCACTGGTGTCGCCCTGGCCTTCCTTGTCACCGGCGTCACGGAGGCGGTGCTGCAGATCAGCAAAGACGCGCTAGGAACCGGTCGCAGCGTGCTGCTGGCCGACGCGCCGCCCCTCCTCTGGACCGTCTGGGGCTCCATCGCCGCCTGGATGCTTGCCGGCGGCGGAGTGTGGGCATTGGTCTGGCAATACGATCTTAACCGTGGCGGCCGGCGGGATTTGCGCGTGCTTTTTCTCTACCTGGTACTGATCGTCGCCGTACCGGTGACGTTGGGCGGCGGCGTGGACGGGCTCTACGAGCTGCTCCGGCGCGCGCTCGGCTACCGCTCGGCGACGGGCTTCAGTGACTTTGTGCCAGGCGTGCTGGCCGCCATCCTTGTTGGAGGAGCGAGCTGGACGTATCATTGGCGCATCGTGCGCCAACAGGCCCGCTATGTCGACGAAGCACGTACGCTGCCCCCATCAACGGGCGATCAGCCTCCGGTTGAAAGCGCGCCGCCCGACGGTCCGCTGCCTGTCGACCGTGGCGGCGTCATTGCCTGGCCGCGTCGCCCGGGCCTGGCGTTGCTTACGCTCCTGGGTCTGGCTGCCGGCGCGACGGCGTTTGTCTCGCTCCTCTGGTTAGGGCTGGACTTCCTGCTCAACAGCGGAAGCACGTTGTCGGGGCCAGATTGGTGGCGCGACCGGCTGAGCGCCAGTCTGGCGACGGGAGCCATCGGGACGGCTGCTTGGCTCGGTCCCTGGCAGCGGCTGCAGCGGGCAACACGAGTTATCGCGGAACGCGCCGCTCGAGAACGCCGCCTGTTGCTAGGCTTCATCACCGTCGCCGGCGCCTTACTTGCGCTCGGATTCCTGATTGCCCTGCTCTGGCTCGCCTTCCGAGCGCTGCTCGGCGTGGCGCTCGGTCCACACGGCGTGAGCACGGCGTTGAAGGAGTTCAGCGGCGTGCTGATTGCCCTCCTGGTTGCCGCCTATCACGGGGTCATTTTGCGTACCGACGTGGCGGTCACGCCTGCCTATCGAGCCATGCGGCGCGTTCGCATCCTTCTTGGCGTCGGTAGTGAGCCGTTGGTCGCCGCTCTGCGGCAACAACGCGGCCTGCACGTTGAGGTCGCGGGCCACCTGCTGGACACGGCAAATGCCGAAGTCTTGCCGCCGGCGACCATATCGGAGCGGCTTACAGCCATGGGAGCGGCGAGTGAGGACGAGCAGACTCTTCTGGTGCTGACCGCCGAGGGCGGGACCATCCTCCGGTATCGCCTGTGAACTCGAGCCAGGATGAAATCGCTGGTCCTGGGGGACACAATTAGCCGATAAAGCAACGCAACAAAAATCCCGTGCCTGTGGCGCACGCCCCGTCGCATGCTACAAGCACGGGTTTTGGCGAATTGGGAAGGCTTCGGCAGGGCAAAGTGCCGCCTACGCCTGCTCGCTCCGCACGGTATGCGTCTGACGAACCGGCAGTTCGCCAATCGGCACGTAAGAATCGGAGTTCGGGCTACCCGGCAGGATGCCCTGGCCATGGATGTAGACAATATGGCCGGAGTGGACTTCCTGATAGGAGCCTGAGGGAGCGCGGTGGCCACCGGCGAGGCGTAATGGTCGCATTGAGTGATCCTTCCTTCGTCATTGAAGCGCGAGCATCATTGCTCGCTACCTGGGAAATCGCGCCAGGGAAGGTTGCATGCTGTACCGCGCCCGCCATTGGACGCAGCGGAAGCACACGCTCCTCGGACGCGGATTCGCAAACGGACGGGGCCATTTGCTCGTCCCTTCGAGCATACCACGCCCTGGCAGTCGCGTACACTGGAAACGACGAATGTTTAATCAAACGCATAGAGAGCAGAGAGAGATCGTTCCGCTGAATGTCGATGATGTGTTGAACGCCCCCAATGGCAACGAGCCAACCGCGATTGTCCTGCTGAGCGGCCCGAAACTGGTCGAGATCACCTGGGCCGACGGGCATCAGAGCCCCTATCCATTCGCGCAATTGCGCTGGGCTTGCCCCTGCGCGCACTGCCGGGGCGAGATGGGGCGACCAGGCATCCTGGCGACAACCACCACTCTCACCGCCGCCGAGCAGCAACTCGTTGACCTCCAACTGGTTGGTCGGTATGCGTTGCAGCCCCGCTGGGCCGACGGCCACGAGACGGGCATCTTTGCCTTTGAAGACTTGCGGGCCATCTGCCCGTGTTCGCTGTGCATGGGGAAACGTCAGCGTGCCTGAGCGCCAACTCGCCGGCCGATCGCCCAACTGGCGCTATTTTCTACCGGGCGAGCAGCGCTGCTCCGGCACCCACGTCCTCTTGTTGGGAGTGGTACTCCTCTTGCTAGCATCCTGTGCCGAGGCGCCGGCAACGGTCTCCAGCGCAACCGCAATTAGCGCTTCAGGAAACAGCGCCGCAACTGCAACCGTAGCGCCCGCCAACTCGCGGCGAACCGCGACTAACACGGCCATACGAGATACTCCCACCGCCGGAATCGTTGTCCCCGCTGCTGACGTGCGTACCGGTACGGCCCGCGCCACCGTGATCGTGCCGACTGCCACCGCTACTACGACCGTCACCACCATAGCGACGACGTTTTCCACCGCGACCATCACGCCAACTGTTGCCCTGACGCCGACTTTTGCCCCAACGGCGACGCGCGTACCGATACCGCCGATCACCATCCGCCCCAACTGGGATGGCACGCAGTTGGCGGCCCAGGCCGGAACGACCCTGTCCCTCGTCCTGCCAGCGCCCGCAACGACCACCGCGGGGCATGTGCCGAGCGTGAGCGCAGCCGGGCTACCTGCGCCCACCGTCGCACTCCTGGCTGATGGCGGCTTCGCCGTGACGCTACCCATTCCCGCGACGGCCCGTGGCACGCATCTGCTGCTCGCCAAATGGACGGATGGAAGCCAGGCGAGTCTCACCCTGGTGGTCGGCGCTTCGATGACCCTGTCCACCGGCCTGGGCACGCCGGATGACTTGACGGTCGCTCCGGACGGCAGCCTGCTCTACACGAACTTGAAAGACAACACGGTTAACCAGTTGCTGGATGACACGACGCGCCGGGTACTCGTTTCCGGTTTGAATATCCCAGAAGGGCTGGCGGTGACCGGCCCAGCGAGTCTGCTCATCGCCGACCAGGGCTCGAACCGCGTCCTGCAGTGGACGGCGCCGACCGGTCTACGCACACTGGTGCAGTTGGCAGTTCGACGTGGTGTTGACGGCATTGATGGGCTGGGCGTCGCCGGTCTGGACGGGCGCCCGATCGCCCTCCTCCCGGACAGCGCCAACGGCCGGATGCTGCTCTTGTACCTAGACACCGCTGCCACCGTGCCTGTGCCGGGTAATTGGCAACGCCCAACCGCCGCCATCGCGCGCAACGGCCTGCTGTACATGGTGGACGAATACGGCGGACGCCTCTGGCGAGGTCCCCTGCCGGGCCAATTGCAGCCGCTCGGTCCCACCTTGAATCTGCCTGACGATGTCGTTGTAGCCGCCGACGGAACGATCTTCGTCAATCAACTCGGCCAGGGTAGGAGCGGCGGCAGCGTCGTACAGGTCAACCCCGACGGTAGCAGCACGCTCCTGCTGAGCGGCTTGAATGACCCCCAGGGACTGGCGCTCGACGCCGCCGACAATCTCATGCTCGCCGAGAGCGGTAATGGTCGAATCTCCGCCGACGTGCGAAGCTGCCTTCCTGTTTTGATTGGCAGCGCGGCGCTCTCCCTCCAGGTCGGCGGACCAGCGCGCGCGATCTCCCTCGGCAGCGAATGTACGGCGGGAGTCACACCGCCCACGTTCTCTCTGGCGCTCGGGGCACGCTGGCCATCCGCCGGCACGACCTGGAGCGCGAGCGGCAGTGCCTCCATGCTCACCCTACCGAACGGTGTGACGGCCCAACTCCAAGCAGCCACCAACGGCAGCGCTGTGCTGGAACTACGGCCGCCACCGACCGGTCCGGCGACGGTGGCAACGCTGGCGGTGCAGCTGCACGTTGGCACCGCGATCGTGCCGCGACAGTTCGTCGTCACGCTCCAGCGTTAGCAACGACAAAACGTCAACTCTCGTGCCTGCTCGATCCGATAGTGTGCCCGGCCATGCCCTCCAGCACCGTTAGCAAGGCGGAGTGGTCGAGGTCGCCCTTTCCGGCGACGGCAAGCGCCTGGAAGAGTTGGTCGACCAGGGCTGTGCTGGGCAGCGGCACGCCGTAGGCATGGCCGGCGGCGAGGGCGATGCTGAGGTCTTTCTGGTGCAACCGCGCCTTAAAGCCCGGCGCGAAGGAGTGCTGCAAGAAATTCGGCCCACGCAGTTCCATAACCCGATTTCCGGCCAGGCCGCCGCCCAGGACTTGCAAAATCTTGGCCGGATCAACACCGGCTTTAGAACCCAATACCAGCGCCTCGCTGACCGCCTCAATAGTCAAGGCCACGACCACCTGGTTGCAGGCTTTCACCACCTGGCCGGCGCCGCTTTCGCCGACCCGCACGATCGTTTTCCCCATCACCGCAAAGATCGGCTGCATGCGTTCAAATGTCGCCTCGTCGCCGCCTACCATGATCGACAGCGTGCCGGCGATGGCGCCCTTGTCGCCTCCGCTCACCGGCGCGTCGAGCATCGTCACACCCTTTGCCGCCGCCGCCTGGGCCAGGCGCTGGGCGACGACCGGCGAGATGGTGCTCATGTCAAGCAGCACGTGGCCGGCCTGCGCTCCTGCCAAAATGCCGTCCGGGCCCTCGACGACGGCTGCCACGTCGGGGGAGTCCGGCAGCATCGTAATGATAATGTTCGTCTGCTGCGCCACCTCGCGGGGACTGCCGGCCGCCAGCGCGCCCGCCGCGACTAACTCGTCTACGGCAGCGCGGCTACGATTGTGGACGACAAGAGCGCGCCCTGCCTGGAGGAGATTGCGAGCCATGGGCTTGCCCATAATGCCCAGACCAATGAAGCCTATTGATTCCGCCAATACTGGTGCCTTTCCGCTACAGCGGGATTGTAGCGCGCGAGGCGGCACCTACCGGCTTTCGAGGCGGCACGGTGGTCTTGCCGGTCGTCTCCGCTGCGCCGCAACGTGGGCGAAACATAGCTCGTCAGTAGCCGCGAGTTTCTCGGCCCTGACCTTGAAGCAGCGGCGCCGGGCGGCCGTTAGGAACTGCGGCGTCGACGTACCCGCGTTCCCGATGCAGCGCGGCGCGCGGTCGCGGCAGCACGTGCAGGCAGAGATAACTGACGGCGCCGAAGACAAGGCTGATCAACGCGCCGTGCAGCAACGCCGACCATAGCGCCATGTGCGTGAAAGCCACCAGGGCGCCGCTGACCGCCTGCGCCAGCAGTGCGGCCAGTGCGGCGATACTCCCCCGGTAGAGGTCGGGCCGCTGCGAACGTACAGGACGGGTCGACCAGTAGAGAAAACCGAACAGCACCACCGCCCCCGCCGCCGCCAGACGGTGCAGGAAGTTGAATAGTACCGGCCCGTGCAGCGAAGGAACGAGGGACCCGTTGCAGAGGGGCCAGCCGCCGCAGGCCAGTTGGGCGTTACTGTGGCGGACGAACGCCCCCAGGTATACCAGAGCGTACAGGTAGATCAATGCCGTCCAGCAGAGCCGGCGGACACCGGAAGGCACGGGCCGGTCGCGTAACCGGTCGCCATGCCCTTCTTCTACCAGCAGGGCCGTGGTCAACAGCACCGTACCCAGCGCAATCAGGGAGATGCCCAGGTGCAGGGCCAGCACCGGCGGCGACTGCGGCCAAAGCACGGCCATGCCGCCGAGCACGGCCTGCAACACCAGGAAGAAGACCAGCGCCGGCGCTAACACTTGCGTTTCCCGGCGCCAGGGTGTGCGTAGCATCGTGCCGGCTGCGAGCGCGATCACGCCGAAACTGACCAGGCCGACGACTGCGCGGTGGCTAAACTCGATCAGTGTCTGCGGCGTGAAGGTTGGCACAAATTGCCCGTGGCAGAGCGGCCAGGATCGGCCGCAGCCCTCCGCCGCCCCGGCATTGGTCACCAGATCGCCCATAGCGACGACGATGAACATACCAATGGTCGTGATGATGCCCAGCCACACCAGCGGTCGGCGCGAATTGGCGCGGAACCTCGCGATCGAGGGCTGCCTCATCGCGCCCACCTTTCCACTGTCGCCTGACAGCGCAGCCTCAGTGCTTCATTCTGCCATGCGCCGACCCGGTCAGGCGGGCGCTACTGCACCGTCCAGCCGCCATCGACCATCAGGGCGGCGCCGGTGACGAAGCTGGACGCTTCCGAGGCGAGGAAGATGATGGCGCCGCCTAACTCCGCCGGATTGCCCCAGCGGCCAAGCGGTATCTTCGTGAGGAAGGCCTGGTAGGCGGCGGGATTGTCGCGCAAGCTACGGTTGAGGGGCGTGTCGAAGGGGCCGGGACAGAGGGCGTTGACGTTAATCCCCTGCTGCGCCCACTCCAACGCCATCGTGCGCGTCAACTGCATCAAGCCGCCTTTGGTGGCGTTGTAGGCCGGCCGGTCGGGCATGGCGATGAAGCTCTGAATGGATCCCAGGTTGATGATACGACCCCAACCGCGTTCAATCATCTGTGGCGCCACGGCGCGACTGACTAGGAAGGGGCCGGTGAGGTTGGTGGCCATCACTTCCTGCCATTCCGCTTCACTGAGGTCTAGCGTCGCCTTACGGATATTGATGCCGGCGTTGTTGACCAGAATATCGATGTGTCCGAGCACGCCCAGTGACTGCTGCACCATATCCGCCACCTGGGAGGCGTTGGTGACATCGGCCGCAATGGCCAGGGCGCGGCCGCCGTACTCCGCAGCAACCCGGTCCGCCGCAGCTTTCGCCTCGTCGTAATGGCGGCTCGTCAGGATGACAGCGGCTCCCGCGCTGGCCAGAGCCCCCGCCATCGCTTCGCCCAGCCCTTTACTGCCGCCGGTGATCAGCGCCACGCGCCCATCCAACCGGAACAGATCGATCCCCTTGCTCAACTGCTCGCTCCGTTCGGTAGGATCGTCCGCAGGTAGCGGACACTCTCTTCCATTTCCGCTACCTCATAGGTGCGGCGCGCCTCCGGCGACTCGCCGCGCTCGTGTGGCGTCTGCCAATCTTCTCCGGCGGGCCGGCCTTGGGTCTCACGCAGTCGCAACACCGGCAGGAGGGACAGCAACGGCCGCGGCAGGTATTCCGGCCAGAACTCGTCCTCCAGGAAGAGCACGTGCCGCGCCTGCACGGCCCCGAGTTCGATGTGCTTGGTGCAGGCCGGCGCTACCTCGTCCAGCAAGGCGAACAGGCGCGGCCAGTCCAGCGCCCCTTGCCCGAGTGCGCACCGCGCCAGCCGGTAACCCTGGGGCGAACGGTAAAGACGGTAGTCCTTCAGGTGGACGTTGCGAATGTGGGGACCGACCCGGCGGGTGAATTCCTCCACATCTTCGGCCACCGCCAACGGATTGGCGATGTCCAGGCAGACTGCACAAACGTCAGGCCCGACGTATTCGCACAGCCAGACCAGTTCCCGTGAATCGATGTCCTGATGGTTCTCCACGGCAATGGTCACGCTATGGTCCTGCGCTACCGAGCGGGCGGCGCGCAGTTGGTCCGCCATCAGCTCAAGATGGGCCCGCCAGCCGCCATTGAGGCGCCGCCGGTCGCCACAGAGAATATCGCTCAGCGTGACGCGCAGGACCACGGCGCCCAATGCCGCGGCAAGCGGGATGGCGGCCGTCACCGCCTCCGTACGGGCGATCCCAGCATCAGCCGTATTGCACTGTAAGCCTCGCTCCTGCAACCGCTGCCGCGACCGCTCGACGGCCTCCGGCCGGTCGGCGTACAGCCGCAACGGCAACTCAACACTGGAGAGTCCCCAGCCTGCCGCCTGATCGATCAAATCGTCCACGGTCCAGGGCGTAAACGATGAGCCGTCCGCCCGCTGGCCATAGCCCATCGTTACGTTGAAGGAATAGCTGGAGAGCCCAATCGGCAGCACGGTCACTCCTCCTGCTGGCCGAACCGCCAAGCGTGACGGGCGGCTATCGGGCAAGAGCGTAACACACAGACCGCACCCAGCCCTGCTCGCGGGTCAGCTTTCCCCTACGCCAACCCCATGCCATGCAGATTGCGGTAACTGATGGCGAGACTTTCGAAGGGGTCGCGCTGACAGCGATCCTGTTCTACGGCATACCACTCGACATTGGCTTCGCGACAGGCATCGAGGATTGCGGGCCAGTTGAGATTGCCTTCGCCGACCTCGGCCATGATCTGCTGGTTCGCCTGCATGGTCATGTCCTTGAGATGCACCACTGGCATGCGGTTGCGGACGCGGTGAATCCAGGCTGCCGGGTCTGCACCACCGAACTGCACCCAATAGACGTCAATCTCGGCCTGTACATAGGCCGGATCGGTCTCGTTGTAGATGAGTTCGAGGGCAGTGCCCGCTTCGCCGGGGAAGCGCTCAAACTCGAAGGCATGGTTGTGATAGCTGAAGGTGAGGCCGGCATCGTGTAAACCACGCCCGATGGCGGTCGCTTCCTGGGCAAAGCGATGAAAACCGGCCGCACCGTCGTTGCGGAACGACTGCGGTAGGCTACCGACAGCGACGTGCCGGCAATCCCAGAGCTTATGCTCGGCGATCACCGCCGGCAAGTCGCTCTGGAGGCGGCCAAACCCGATGTGGGTATTGCAGATGGTGAGTCCGGCAGTGGCGACGATATCCCGCACCTGTTCCGGTGGGAACGGGCCGATTGCGGAAAGCTGCACCGCAGAGTAGCCGATCTGACGGACTTTTAGCAAGGTCTCGGTGAAATCGTCGACCGTCCTGGTGAAGTCACGGACGGTATACAGTTGAGCGGCCAGAATCGGCTGGGCCATGCGGATAGTTCCCTTTCCTTGGGCGGTACGGCGGCGCGACTTTCGCGCCCTGGGAAGTATAGGAGCTGTGGCGATCGGGCGGCGACCAGCTTTCGCTGCCCGGTTCGCATTGGCCCTATGCCCCCCACCAGCCGTAGCGTTGCACACGAACGGAGCGCCACTCCCGGCCAAAATAGTTGGCGTTGCCGCAAGAGGGCATCCAGACATCGAGGTGGCCAGGATGCACAGCGCCGCCACGGTCTTCCACTACGAACACGCCCATGCCGGAAATCTCGACAAGGCTGCCGAACGGCAGGTTCCAACCGGCGGCCACGGCGCCCGGATGGACAAAGTTGCCGTCCGCCATTTGGCCGGAATCGCAGAAGGCCGTGATCGTCATGCCTTGCCAGACCGCTCCGTCAGCCTGAGCCGCCCCACTCTGCAGAAACGGCACGACCAACGCCATACTCAACACCACGCAGCGCCAAAACCGGGTCACCGTTTTCAACGTCGAAGCGAGAAAAGCCATGGATCCCCTCCACTACGCGCCTCAGGTGTGCGCCTGCAGGAGCCGTTGTCGGCTCTCCTGTGACGCTACACTGCGACAGGTGTAGGATGGAAGTACCAGTTGAGTCAACGTCAGTAGCCCATTAGTGCTTATCCTATCGCCCGAATTGGGCGAATTGGTGGCCGAGAACACCCGTGGTATGGCGCAAGCGACGACGACGGCTGCTGCTTTTCGGCATGTCGCCGGGAAGGGCGGAACATGGCGTTGCGAAACGGCGACCGCCGGTGCCCATCGTGTGCCCTGGCCGAGAAGAAGGGTGTGGTACCATACACGTCCGAACCAGCAAAGCTGTCCAGGAGACCGTTCGTGTTGCGTCGTCTCGGTGCTGCGCTCTCCCAACGTGTTGTCAGCGCCGTGGGGTTGCGCCCGTTCACTAGGGAGCTCTATCACGTCTTCGTCGACGGATGGGGAGCGTCTTTCCAGGATGTGGACCGCACCTTGCGCCGCATCCGGCAGCTTGGCGAAACGCCCTGGGCCCAGGAGTGGGAACGTACCGCCGAGCGTTACGAGGTGCTCGGCGCGCAACGCGAAGGTGAGGGGCGCGACGCCAGTGCCGCGGCGCTCTACAAGCGCGCGTCGCTGCTGTACCGCATCGGTGATATCGCCATCAGCGCCGACACGCCGATCAAACGGGCGCTGTATGCCCGTTGCGCCGCCGCCTACGCCCGATATGCCGACCTCAGTGATCCGCCGATCGAGCGCCTTACCGTCAGCGGCATCGCCTCGCCTCTTGCCGGTTATTTGCACCGCTCGCGGCAATCGGGAGTGGTCCCCTGTGTCGTCATCGTGCCGGGGCTCGCCAGCGCCAAGGAACAGCCGGACTTTCAGCCGGAGTCACTGGTGCGGCGCGGCATCGCCGCCTTTGCCATGGATATGCCGGGGCACGGTGAGGCGTTTTCCGGGAGCCGCCTGCACGTCGCCTCCTACCACGCCATCAGTGGCGCGCTTGACGCCCTTGTGCGGCAACCGGGCATCGACCCGGAACGGATCGCTGTGCTGGGCACCAGCCTGGGTGGTACGATCGCCCTCAAGGCAGCGGCGGAAGATGCGCGCATTTCGGCAGTGGTCAATATCTCCGGTTTCTACGAACCGCGTCATTGGTTTGAGGCATCCGCCCGCTTCGTAGAGGCGGCCTTGAAGCACGTGACGGGGATCGAAGGCTCCGTGGAAGTACGCGACCTGGTGCAGCAGTTCACGTTGCGGGGCAGCGTTGCCCAGATCACCTGTCCGATGCTGACCGTCCATGGCGATGGCGACGTCATTATTCCGGTTGCGGAAGCACGTCAGATTCAGGCGGAGGCTACGGCGCCGCATACGCTTATCATCTATCCCGGTGGCGATCACGGGTTGCTGAATACTCCGGAGGCTGGCTATGATGTGCTGGACTGGATCGTGCAGCAACTCAGCGTTGAGCACGCGGACCGGCTGACGACGATTGCCGGCTAGGAAGCGCATGCCACAACACTGGCGGGGGCGCCGACCCCATCCGGCAGCGAGTTGGTATTGTCGCGCCCGGACGCCATTCCTACCCACTTTTGCCGTCGCGTCAAGTAGAGAGTGAGGAGGAGCATGCCTCGCCGCCCACCATCACCCTCCCCGGAGGAGGCTCCCCCCAGGCCCGCCGCCACGCGCTCGCTCCACGGCAATCCCGCCGACCAAACGAGCGACGAGGATCCTGAGGATCTGGTCCTCGACGATGATGACGCCGGACCGGATGACGAGGCCGCCGATGACGACGAGTTGCCGGAGGAAGCGGAGGTGCAAGCGGCGGCGACGCACGGCGCCGCCGCCGTGGGCGACTCGATCGCCATGTACCTCCACGAGATCGGTGGCGACCCACTTCTGACGGCCGAGCAGGAAATATCGCTCGGCCGCCGGCTGCGCCTTGGCATCAAAGAGGGCGCAACCGCGGTGCAACTACGCGACGCCGAAAACGCGCGAGCCCGCCTTGTACGCTCCAACCTGCGCCTCGTTGTCAGCATTGCCAAAAAATATGTCAATCGCGGACTGTCCTTGCTCGACCTTATCCAGGAAGGCAATATTGGCCTCATGCGCGCGGTTGAGCGCTTCGACCCGGAAAAAGGCTTTCGCTTCTCCACCTACGCCACCTGGTGGATTCGTCAAGCCATCCTGCGGGCCCTGGCCGAGAAGGCACGGATGATCCGGATCCCGGAGTACATGGTCGACCGAATCGGTTTGTATCAGCGCACCGCGCAACGCCTATCCCAACGCACCGGGCGTGAACCCTCGCCGGAAGAGGTCGCGACCGAACTCAACCTGGATCCCCAGATGATCCGAGACCTCGTTGGCGCTATCCAGCAGCCGGCGTCGCTGGAGATGCCGGTAGGACAAGAAGGCGAAAGTACGCTCGGTGAGTATATCCCGGACGATCGCACGCAATCGCCGGAAGAAGCGGCGGTGATCGACGTGCTCCGCTCGGAGGTGGGACTGGCGCTCGACCGTCTCGATCCGCGTGAGAAACAGGTCTTGCAGTTACGCTACGGCCTTGACGGCACCATACGGGCCCACACGCTGGAAGAGGTGGCTCGCCGCTTCAAGTTGACCCGGGAGCGCATCCGCCAGATTGAGAGTCGCGCATTACGCAAGATGCGGGCGCCCGATCGCGCCAACAAACTGAAGGACTTTATGGAGGAGCGCTAGGCGGCGTTCCGTCCGCCCAGAGGAGGAGCACGACCATGATCCAGCGCGAACCGAGCAACCGACCAGTGCCGGCCCTCCGTATTGCCGATAGCGACCGCGAACACACAATCGCCTGCTTACGCGAACACTGTGTCGCCGGGCGCCTGGCGCTGGACGAACTCTCCGATCGCATCCGCGCCGTGTACGACGCTCGCACCCAGACCGATCTGGACACGATCACCGAAGACCTGCCCACCCTGACGCCTTTGGCAGCATCCGCGAGCTACGCGCGCTCCGCGCTACGCAAAGCAACGCGTTGGACGGTTGCCTGCCTCTCCTCCGAGACGCGAAAGGGGCGCTGGCGGCTGGAGGAAAGCACCGTCACTGTCGCTTTTATGGGCAGTTGCGTCCTGGACCTGCGCCAGGTCGCGTTGGACGCGCCAGAAGTGACAATCACCGGCTTCGCTGTTATGGGCAGCATTGAGGTCATCGTGCCCGAGGGCGTGGAAGTGGACCTGGGCGGCTTTTCCTTCATGGGCAGCAAGGACTGCCGCACGAATGACGCCCTCGTCCATCCTGGCGCACCGCTGATCCGCGTGCAGGCTTACTCTTTGATGGGCAGCGTCACTGTCAAAAGCAAGCCTTCGCTTGCCAATCAATTGATGATGTAAGTGGGACCGCGAACAATGGTCACAACGCAACGCTGGACGATCGCCGACCTGGAGCGGATCCCGCAACCAATGGACGATACCCGCCATGAACTCATTGACGGAGAGCTGTACGTGTCGACGCAACCCAATTGGCGGCATCAGTTTGTCGGAATGAGGATCGCGGTGGTGCTCGATGCTTGGAGTGCCGCGACGAACGCCGGCATTACCATCATCGCTCCCGGCGTGATCTTCTCGCCCGAGGATGCCGTGGCGCCGGATGTTGTCTGGGTCCGCACCGAGCGGCTGGCGACTGTGCTCCAAGACGACGGAAAACTACATGCCGCGCCCGACCTCATGGTGGAGATCCTCTCACCTGGGACTTACAACCAGCAGCGTGATCGGGTGAAGAAGCTCACCCTCTATGCCAAATGGGGCGTCTTCGAATATTGGATTGTGGACTGGCGCGCCCGTCAGCTAACCGTGTACCGCCGGGCGCAGTCGGAACTCCGCCTCCTTGGGGTGCGAACCGAGCGCGATGTTGTGGAGTCACCGCATCTGCCTGGTTTCACTGTGCGGGTTGACGAGTTCTTCGCCCGGCTGCCCGCAAACCTGTTACCGGGGGCGGCATGTGATGCCGACGAGGAAGAGTGAGGCGTCAAGGCGGTGAGGACACGCCATCACCGCAGATCCTCCGGATCCACCTCTACGCTCCAGTGAGGCGGTACCACATTCAGCAACAGTTGGACATTCGGCGCGCGTAGGTAGAGTTGCCAGCGGTAGACACCGTTCACTCGTTCCACATAGGCCGGCGCCGGGCCGAGCAGCGCATCGGGGATTTCCGGCGCCACCGCCGACAGGCGTTCGGCCAGGGCCGCGTGCAGCCGGAGCGCTTCCGCTTCGCAACGCTGGCGCGACCTGGCCCGATAGGTTAAGCGGGCCAGTTGGCGGAAGGGCGGGTAGCCCAACTCTTGCCGGTGGCGCAACTCCTCACCGTAGTAGAGGGCGGGATCGTCCGATGCCAGCGCTTGCAATACCCAATGGGACGGCTGGTATGTTTGCAAGATGAGCTGACCACCAGCAACCACCCGCCGGCGCAGCGCCGAGAGCAGTTCGTAGCTGCGTTCGGCGGCCCGGTAGTCGGGGAGGTGCAGGCCCAGGTCCGCCAGTAAGGCTGCCGCCAGGGCCACTGGAGGCAGGCCGTCCGCCAACGCCACCGGTAGGGTGCCCACCAGAATGTCAAGGTCGCGCCCCTCGAACCGGCGCACCAGCGCCCGTTCGGCCGCCACTCCGGAAACCGCATCGCGATCCCATCGTGCCAGGCGGGCGGCGGGGAAGGCGCGCTGGACCTCCTGTGCCAGGCGCTGGACGCCGGCGCCCAGTTCATCCAGCGTCGGCGTTCGGCAGCGAGGACACACATCCAGCCGTGGCGCGGTGGCATTACAACTGTGGCAACGCAACTGCCGTTCTTCGGCGTGGTACACGAGGGCGGTGCTGCAACGGTGACACTGCAGTGTGACACCGCAGCGCCGGCAGATCAGCATGGCGGCGGCGCCGCGTCGATTGAGAAAGAGCAACGCCTGCTCGCCGGCGGCCAGCGCGGACGCGAGTGACCGACGCAACGTTTCGCTCAGCAGCAAACTCCGCCCGGCGCGTAATTCCTGCCGCAGGTCCACCGTCTGGACATGGACCGGCTCCGCCGCGCCGATGGTGAAACGCCGCACACCGGCACGGCTGGCGCGCCAAAGTGTGGAGGGGTCTGGATTGGGGCTGAACAGCACGGTACTGGCGTGGGCAAAGCGCGCGGCTTGCAGGGCGATCTCACGGCCATGCAGAAAGGGCGCCCAATCGCCGGCGAAGGCCGGGTCGTGTTCATCAATCACCAGGACCAGGCCAAGGTTGGCGAAGGCCGCCAGCGGCCCCCAGCGTCCACCAATTGTCAACGCCGGCCGGCGATCGGCAACAGCGCTAAAGCCGGCGGCGCCATGCATGTAGAGCGCGTCGGGAAAGCGCGCCAGCAAGGTTCGCACGTCCTCTCGCCGCCGGCTGGGGCGGGGCAGTATGATGAGCGTCTGCTTGCCGACGGCCATGGCGTGGTAGACGAGTTGCTCGATCGCCGCGGCGGGCCAGGATGCCGCCGTTGCCACGAAGACCCCCCCACGGCCGTTCGTCACGTCGGCAAAGACGGCACTGCACAATTCTCGCGTGGTCCGGCCGGTGAGGGGTAATGTTGCCGCGACTGTTCCGGCTGCGACCGGCGCAGCGTGTTGCGCAGCACCAGCGATTGGTGGTAGGCGCTGCAACGTGCCTGCCGCCTCTAATTCGCAGAGCAAGGTGATGGTGTTCGGCGGGACCAGCAGCCAGGCAAGATCCAGGCGCAGGGAACCGGCCAGCAGGCGTTTGAGAAGCGGCGCCACCGGCTTGCCAAGTGCTTCCAGCGCTTCTACCCCACCCTTCGTCAGACTCAGACGCGGCAGATAGGTATCAAGCAGCGCCGATGGCGACGCCGTGACCAGGCCATAGGCGAGGCCGACATTGGCGCGTCGACTGATCCAGCGCGCCAGGGCGATTTGGGCCATGGTTACCACCGGCACGTCCGCCAGGACCGCCGCGAGCGGCTTCACCGTCTCGACCGGCGCCTCGGCATCATCGCCGACCAGCCAACCCCGTCGCAGCCGCCGCCCGTAGGGCACGATGACGAGGCTACCGAGCTGCAAATGGGAGCGCTGCGAATCGAGGATCTGATAGTGATGCGCCTGATCGGCACGGGCATGCCGATCGTCAACTGCAACGACGGCAAAACGTTCCAGGGCGGGAGACCTCAGACCAACTCGACGGCGCCGGCCTCACGTGCTTCCATCAGGCTGGGCGACGCTTCCGCCGCCCGGTGCTGTGCTTTGCAGGCGCCCAGAAAACTCACGAACAACGGGTGAGGGTCATCGGGCCGGGACCGGAACTCGGGATGGAACTGGGTACCGAGAAACCAGGGATGGTCGCGCAACTCCATGATTTCCACCAGCCGGCCGTCGGGTGAAAGCCCGCTGAAGGTAGCGCCGTGCTGCGTCAACGCCTCGCGGTAGTCGTTATTGACCTCGAAGCGATGGCGGTGGCGCTCGAAGACCACGGATTCACCGTAGGCGGCGAGGGCCAGGCTACCGGGCTGTAAGCGGCAGGGCCAGAGGCCAAGACGCATGGTGCCGCCTTTATCGGCTACGTCCCGCTGCTCCGGTAACAAGGCGATCGTCGGATAGGGAGTGTCCGGGGCAAACTCGCTGCTGTTGGGCAGATCAGAGCCGAGCGCGGCCCGGCTCAGCTCGATCACCGCACACTGCATACCCAGGCAGAGGCCGAAAAAGGGAACGCCCTCGCGCCGCGCCCATGTTATCGCTTTGATCTTGCCTTCGATCCCGCGCGCACCGAAGCCGCCAGGGACAACCACACCATCGACCCCGGCCAACTGTTCGGCGGTGTCCTCCGATTCCAACTTCTCGGAGTCAACCCAGCGAATGCGTACGTCGACATCATTCGCCAGCGCCCCGTGGCGGAGCGCCTCCGCCACCGACAGGTAGGCATCGTGCAGGACCACATACTTGCCGACGAGGGCGATCTCCACCAACGGCCGTGGCCGTTTGATGCGCGCGACCATGGTCGCCCATTCAGAGATGTCGGCGTGGCTGCGCGGAAGACCCAGGTGGCGGAGGATATAGTCACCCAGGCCGTGCGCTTCCATGAGGAGCGGCACCTCGTAGATCGTCGAAAGGGTCGGCATGGCCACCACCGCTTCGGCATCGACATCGCAGAAGAGGGCGATCTTGTCGCGCACATCGTCCGTCAACGGTTGATCGGAACGGCAGAGGATGACGTCGGGCTGGATGCCGCTGCGCCGCAACTCGTTGACGGAATGCTGGGTCGGTTTCGTCTTCAGCTCACCGGTGGCCGTCATGTGCGGCACCAGCGTGACATGGATATAGAGAACGTTGTCGCGGCCGACATCCTTGCGCATCTGGCGGATCGCTTCCAGGAAGGCGAGCGATTCAATGTCACCCACGGTGCCGCCGACTTCGACGATCGCCACTTGCGCGCCGGAACGCCGCGCCGCCAGTTCCAGCCGCTCTTTGATCTCGTTAGTAATATGGGGGATCACCTGGATAGTGCCGCCGAGGTAATCTCCTCGCCGCTCCTTGGCGATGACGGAGGCATAGACCTGACCACTGGTGACGTTGCTGGCGCGGGAAAGGTTCTCGCCGGTGAAGCGTTCGTAGTGGCCGAGGTCGAGGTCCGTTTCCGCACCATCGTCGGTAACGAAAACCTCGCCATGCTGATACGGACTCATGGTACCGGGATCGACATTGATATAGGGGTCCAGCTTCTGGACGGAGACCTTGAGGCCGCGGCTCTTCATCAGGCGGCCGAGGGCGGCGACGGCGATGCCCTTCCCTACTGACGATACAACACCGCCGGTGACAAAGACATACTTGGTCATCGACCTGCCCCTCCCCGGTTACCTAACGGCTCAAGCACCACCACCTGCGTCTCCGACGGCAAAGAGGAACGGCTGACGTTCAACTTCGCCAGCGGGGCGCTCTCGGCGCGACCCATCTCCTTGAAGAAGCGCTCCACCGGCGCCAGCGCTGCGGTGTGCTCGGCGCTGGTACGGTAATGCATGGGGACGACCAGCTTAACTTCCATGGCCGCCACCAACTCCGCCGCCTTGCTGGCGTCAATCGTATTCTGCCCACCGACCGGTACTAGTAGCACGTCAACGTTGCCCAGGGCTTCAATCATCTGAGCGGTCAACAGATGACCCAGATCGCCCAGGTGACCAACCGTCACATCGTCAATGGCGATAGCAAAGATGGTATTTTTGCCCCGCTCCTTGCCCTCCTGCGCATCATGAAAAGCAGGCACCCCCGTGACAAAAACGCCGGCCGCTTCATACTCACCGGGACCGGAGATCACCCGGCAAGCGCCGGTGCAGAAGTCGGTGTTGTTGTGTCCCGGATGCAGATGGCTGATCGTGACAATGTCCGCCTGCTGCCGGCCCGGGTTGTAGCCGAGGGACGGCGATGGCGGGTCGGTGATCACCGTCGCTTCCCGCCCGCGCAAACGGAAGCAGGAATGTCCGAACCAGGTAAGCTCCACGCCCACTCCCGAATATCATGTAGGCGCGCACGTCAAAAAGACCTGAAATAGTCCATTCTTGCTCGCCGGTGTAGTCTACCACGGGCGGTGGCGGGGAGCGGGAACGGGCAGCCAGCCTGTGCCAAAGAGGCGTTGACCCATCTGGCGAATCGTGTCCCGGCCAGTATCCGCTTGTTCTCCCGCCAGACGCCACGCAGTACGCAGGGCACGCTCGGCATGCCGTTCCGAGCCGGGAAGCGCCGTCTCGCGCCACAACTGCGCGAGTCGCAACCAGATCAGCAGCGCGGCATCTGGTCGTCGGTAGCGCCCCGCTTCCATAGCCGCCGCCTCGATCATCCGCAGCGCCTCCGGCATGGCACCCGCAACGCGCTCGACTTCGACCTGTAGCAGAAGCGCATACCAGGCGCGCAGCCGTTCGCGATTGTCCAGGCGGGCCCGCTGCGTGTAGCCGCGGTAGGCAGCCGCCGCGTCCGAGCGGGCATGCTCGAGCCAGGCTTGCTGCTGCTCCGGTACCGAGACCGCGGCCAGATTCGCCAGTGCCAGCCAGCAGAGGCTGCGCCAGTAGTGGTAGCGGGGCTGGGTTCGGCCCTCATCCCACCAGGACGGATAGTTGCGGCGCAGGGTGCGGGAGATGCCTCGCCGTCGCTCGTCTTCAGCCTCCGCCTGTTCAAAGGCGGCATGGCGTTCCAGGAGCCGGCGGAGGTGGGCAATGCCTTCCCGAGCGGAGAGCATCCCGTCGTCCACGGCGTGGCGCACCAAGAGCACGCGATAGGCGATGACGCTGACAGGCGCCACGATCAGGCACTGGCGCTGCGCCTCTTCGCCGGCCAGGCCCATCTCCGGCGAGGGAATCAAGGCTTCCGCATGGTCAAGGGCTGCTCCGCTTCCATGATCTCCCCCACGCTCCAGGCCATGAAGCTGCGTTCCGAGGCGATGACGGCGTGCTCGGCGTCGGATTGCGCCCACTGGCCGTCACCTTCCGGGAGCACTACCGCAGGACCGTCTAGTGGGTCACTTGCCACGGCTATTGCCATTTCCGAAGGGATCGGGTAGCCGGGCGGCGGCGCGGCGCGGGGTGGCCGCCGGTGGTGGAGATGGTGATGAGTCGGCGACAGGTGGACCCGCTGCGCGCCGTGGCGGCGGAGGAGCGGGTGGAAGTTGTAGGGCATCGGGAAGGGCCCCTTATTCTTGCCATCGCCCATCCAGGCGGCGATGTGCGCATACGCCGGGCTGATCTTGGCCGTGTCGGGCGAAGTCATGAAGGTCAGCAGGTCGTACGCCTCCGCCACGTGCTTCGTCTGGGCGTACATGGCGAAGGTCGTCACGAAGGCCTCGTAGCCACGCATGCCGGTGGGACCCAGCGGGAAGAGCACCAGGTCGAACTTAAACTTGTTGCTGACGCTCTTCAGCGTGTAGGGCAGCGAGCAGATGCACTGACCGGAGAGGGCGACGTTGCCGTTGGCGAAGCCGAGCCCCTTCGCTTCGCCGGGCAGGGGCGCGACGTCCTCGTTGGTGCGCAGGGAGGCCAACCAGTCCGCAGCCTTGACGGTATTCGGATCGCTCGTCAGCGTGAACTTTTTCGTGTCGGACGACAGCACATCGCCGCCGAAGGTGCGAGCCAGCGTGCCGAAGTCGTAGTAGGAGCCGGTGGAGTAGTCCGTGCCCCACTGCTGGTGGGCCGGATCGGTCATCTTGTGGGCGATATCCAGGAAATCGTTGACGGTCCAGGCGTCGGTCGGCGGCGTGACGCCGCGCGTCGCCAACAGATCGGTATTGACGTAGATGATGTCGACGTTGCCGCTGTTGGTCTCGAAGGGCAGCACATAGAGCTTGCCGTCGAGCGAGCAGCCCGTGATGGCGGAAGCAAAGAAGTCGTTCCTGTTGACATTGTGCTGTTTGACCAGATCATCGAGCGGACGGAAGCCGCCGCGGTAGGCCGTGTAGTTCAGCCACTTGACGCCGGCGAAGGAGATATCCTGCAACGTGCCGGCGGCCAGCTCGGTCAACTGCTTCTATGGCCATATTGCCGGAGGCGATTTTGTCGATCTCCAGCGTGATCTCCGGGTGCTGTTCGGCATACGTTTGGGCATAGATATCCTGCCAGGTGCGCACGGTGTCGTCCCACACCGCGATGGAGAGGCGGCTCTGCCCCTTGCCAACCGTCCGTGCTGCCGCTGTGCTGGTCGTCGCAGTGGTCGCCGCCGCGTTGGCGGTCGCGGCCGTGCTGGCCGTGCTGGCGGCGGCAGTGCTCGTGGCGACCGAAGACGCCGGGGCAGCGACAGTCGCGCCGACTGTGCCAACCCCGGTGGCCGCGGACCCCGCGCCGCAGGCCGCCAGCAGGGGTAGGGCGATGACAGTGAGATAGGTGCTCTTCAACTACGCTCGACGAGTGAGCAGTGCCGCGCCAGGTACCTTTCTCCACTCCACGCTGCATACTGAAACGGCAATCCGCCATCGGCGTCAATCCAGGGAAGAGTACAAGCATTGCATCGGTGCCATGTTCGTGCAGATGGGAGAACGGCGCTGCCCGGGGAGCACTGTCGCGCCGTCACCCTTGGTCAGGTACGCCAGCTGCCAAGATTTGGCCCGAAAGCGACGGGGTTTGACTTTCGGATGAAGGCGAGCAGGGAGCAAAAGGGGGACGATTCCCGCCACACTGAGTGGTGTTGAAAAAACTTGGTGTGGAAAGGAGCTC
>JBPCLN010000194.1:0-19594 GCA_051003235.1 Chloroflexota bacterium
GCGACACATGGCCTGGGCGTCTTCCGGCACGGCACAGGAGGAATATGGCAAAAGAATCAGGAGTAGAGGTTGACGGGACGATCGTCGAGGCTCTTTCCAACGGGTATTTTCGGGTGCAGTTAGATCAGTCGGCGGGAGCGCCAAACGCCCAGGCGATCCTGATCACTGCCCATATCGGGGGCAAAATGCGCACGAAGTTCATCCGCGTCGTAGTCGGTGACAAGGTGCGCGTTGAATTATCCCCCTATGACCTCACACGGGGCCGTATCACCTGGCTGACGAGCCGCCGGCGACCCGCCGTGGCGACCGAGGCTCCGGCGTAACCAATCACGCTTCCGCTCCTCGGGCTCCAACGCTGCAATTGCCCGGGTCCGCCCCATGCATGACTATGGATGAAGTTGCATTGGGCGGCGATGATCGCCACCTGGACGCGGAGGCGCAAGGGGAACAGGCAGCGCTGCCCTCACCGCCGCCGCTGAATACCACATTCTCAGATCTCGATCTGCGCCACTGGCGGGATTACCCGGATATCATCACCGATAGTCTCTGGCTTTTCCCCGCCCGCGACAAATCTGGTCCGCATGTCGGTGACTACTGGGGGAACTTCGTTCCGCAAATCCCGAACCAGATCATTCGCCGCTTCACGAAGCGCGGCGACGTGGTGGTGGACCTCTTCGCCGGCATGGGCACCACGCTCATCGAATGCCGCCACCTCGGACGCCACGGCATCGGCGTAGAACTGGTTCCGGCAGTGGCAGAGCAGGCCGCCGCGCGAATCGCGCAGGCAGCGAACCGTGACGAGGTCAGTGCCGACATGCTCGTCGGTGATGCCCGTCTCTCCGGCACTACCGCCCTGGTGCGAGAACGTCTGGCCCGCCTGGAGCGAACGCACGCGGACTGCTTGATCTTGCATCCGCCATACCACGATATTATTCGTTTTGGTGACGACCCAGCTAATCTGTCCAACCAGCCGACGGTTGACGACTTTCTGCGCGAGTTCGCGCGGGCCGTCGACCAGGCGGTCGATCTTCTCTCTCCCGGCCGTTTCCTGGCCCTCGTTGTTGGCGACACCTATGCCGGCGGGGAATGGGTACCCCTGAGCTTCTTCTGTATGGAAATCTGCCGGCAACGGGGTCTGCGCTTGAAGGGGATCAATATCAAAGACATCCAGGGAAACGAAAAAGGCAAGGGGCGCAACGGACCGCTCTGGCGCTATCGCGCGTTGAGTCAGGGCTATTACGTCTTCAAGCACGAGTACATCTTCGTGTTTCGCAAGGCAATTTCAAAGCAGCGACGGTTGCGCGAAGCCGCTTCGGCGCCGCCGGCCGACGACTGAAGGCACAGGGATGCTGGGCGGGTTTAGCAGGCGCTCGGCTAGGGCCGTCAGGCGTAACTCGTTGCCGGCATCACGAACGGCGAAGGAGACGGCCCGACTGTGCCCCACCAGCACGACCAGCCGCTGGGCGCGCGTCACGGCGGTGTAGAGCAGCCGCCGAGAGAGCAGGATGAATTGCCCGGTGACGACAGGCAGGACAACCACCGGAAATTCGCTCCCCTGAGCTCGATGGATAGACAGGGCGTAGGCGAGTTGCAGTTCCGGCAGGGCGCCGGCCGTGTAGTGGACCTCGCGACCGCCGTCCAAGGTGACACGGGCCGAATAGCCGATAGTGTCCAGCGCCACGATCGTCCCCATATCGCCGTTGAAGACGCCCAGGTCATAGTTGTTGCGGGATTGCACGACACGGTCGCCCAGCCGCAGGAGGCGGGCGCCGATACTGAGTTCCGGCTTATCGGGGCCGGCGACGTTCAGGCACTCCTGCAGCGCCGGGTTCAGCGTCGAAAGGCCGAGTGGTCCGCGGTGCATGGGCGCGAGGACCTGAATGTCGTTGCCGCCGAAACCGAAACGATCCGGAATGCGCTGACGGACCAGATCAAGGACGAGGCGACGGCAGGTCGTGGCGTCGTCGGCATTGAAGAGGTAGAAGTCGTGGCTGCCGAGTCCCGGTTCCCAGATCGGCATTTCACCGGCGTTGATGCGCTGGGCGTTGGCGGCGATGCCCGAGCCTTCACCCTGACGGAAGATCTGTTGCAGGCGGCGCACGGGAAAGCGTCCGGCGGCGATGATATCGGCCAGCACCTGACCCGGTCCTACGCTCGGCAATTGATCGGCGTCTCCAACTAGGAGCAGGTGGGCGCCCGCCGGGATGGCACGAACCAGGGCACGCGCCAGGGGCACGTCAAGCATTGACGCTTCATCGATGACGATTAGATCGGCATTCAGGCGCGAACTTCGTTGCCGGGCGCGGCGAGTCCGCGGTTCGGCAGCCTCGTCTTCCAAGCCGTCGAGCACTATGGTCTCCGTGTCGGTGGCGTCCGATGTGGCGCCGCCATAGTGCCCCCGACCGAGCAAGCGGTGGATAGTGCGCGCTTCCAACCCCGTCGCCTCCGCCAGACGCCGCGCCGCGCGACCCGTTGGCGCGGCCAGCACGATGCGGGCGCCGTGATCGAGCGCCAGAGTGACGAGCGCGCGTAGGGCCGTCGTCTTGCCGGTGCCCGGCCCGCCCGTCAACACTGCCACTCGTTGGGTCAGCGCCAGCCGCACCGCCGCCCGCTGCTCGTCGCTCAGTTGTTCCGTCACGGTGGAGTGGGTCGTGAAGGATCGCGACCAGCCGGCGGCGTCCAGCCCAGACCAGTAGGGCAGGCGATCAAGCGGCGCATCCGCTAGCTGGACGAGGCCGGTGGCCAGGCCACGTTCCAAGATATCCAGCGGAGCCAGCGCAACCGCCGGTTCCCCGGCCACTGTGGCGGTGGATACCTTGTTGTCGGCGATTAAGACCTGGAGGGCCCGTTCCAAGGCGTCCCGACTGAGCGTCTCCGTCGTCACCCCACCGATTTCCGCCGGACGTTTGGTGAGGAGCGCCTCACCGTTCGTCCAGAGTCGGTCCACCGGCAGCCAGACATGGCCGGCGATGGCGGCGGCCTGGAGACAATGCAGCAACCCGGCCTGAAGGCGGCTCCCAGCCCCGGCTGGAATGCCGACGGCTGCAGCAATGCGATCGGCGGTCAGGAAGCCGATGCCGCGGATCTCCAGTGCCAGTTGGTAGGGGTCACTGCGAATCAAAAGGGGCGCGGCAACCCCGTAGTGTTGGTACAACTGCTCAGCACGGCGGTAGGAAAGCCCGAAATCGAATAGCGTCAGCATGACATCGCGAAGCGCCTGGTGCTGCTGCCAGCTCGCGCTGATCTGCCGAGCCCGTGCTGCGCCGATGCCCACCACCTGCTGCAACTGCTCCGCGCCGGCGTTGAGTGCCGCGAGCGTATCGGCGCCAAAGTGGTCGACCAGCCGGCGTGCGGTCACCGGCCCGACTCCACCGACGAATGGCGACATCAGGTAGCGGCGGATGCCGTCCACGGAGGCCGGAAGAACGAGGCTAACTTCCGCAACTCGAAACTGCCGGCCATGGCGGGTGTGGACTTCCCAGCCCCCGGTGCAGCGCACATGCTCCCCCGGACGTACCTCTGGGAAACGGCCGGCGACCGTCATCGGGCGTTCCGCGCCCTCCGCCTGCACGAGCGCCACCGTGTAGGGGCCGGATGGGTTGTGAAAAAGGACGCGTTCGACCACGCCCGCCAGTGCGGCCGGCGCCGGAAGGTGAGCGACAGCGTTCGCAGGAACCACGACAGCGGGTGGCGAGTGACTCTGCATCGATATACGGCTATGATACGAGGTTCGGAAGCAGTACGGCTATTCCCAATAGGCACGGAAGGCCGGAGCGTTATACTCAGATCGCTGGGCCGAGGAGGCGCGTTCGGTGGCGACGGAACGCACGGGTGAGCAAGAAAGAGTGGAGGAAGTCGCATTGCCGGTTGGCCTGCGCCTGGGCGGTACGCCTGCCTTGCACACTACCTCGCGAACCCTTTCTCTGGCGGCGGATCCAACACTCAACCGCGCGACGGCCAACATTTTTGTCAATGAACCGACCTCCGGCTCGCTCGCTCGGAGCAAGGGCTCGCTGTATATTGTCACGGAGTCACAGGCAGACAGCTCGGACGAACGCGCCTATTGCCGGCTGATCGCCGATTCCATCCGCAGTGAGTACTACCGCGACCCGACGCAGGAACTCGACCAGGCCCTGAGCCGTGGCGTCGACCGCGGCGCTGCGAAGATGCTCAAGGACGAGCGCATGCCGCCCGCCGGTGAACGGCCGGTGATCGCGCTGACCTGCCTGGCGATCCGGGATGGCGAGGTCGCCATGGCCCAAACCCTGCCGGTTCAGACCTACATCGGGACCAAGTCCGGCATCGCCCTCGTACCGGACCCCCCCTTCTGGGAAAATGAAGCGGCCGAAACGGCTGCTACGATGTTCTTCGGCCACACCCTTCCCGTGAATTATCAACTGTACAGCGCCCAATTGAGCGACGGTGATATTGTTGCCGTGTGCTCCTCGGCGTTGGCACAGTCGCTCAGTGCGGACCGGCTGGAAGCCTGGCTGACGGGCGGCGAAACCCGGCTGCTCACGCAGGGGATGCGGACGCATTATCTGCGCAGCGACACGGAGCCGGCCTATGCCCTGATTATCCAGGCTCGCCCCGATGTGCGGGAAACGGCGGGCAGCCCCGTTCAAAATGAAGCCAAAGCGCAGACCCGCGCGAAGCTGCCTTTCGCCGGTGCCTTACCTCTCAGTGGTGTTTTGTCCCGTCGCGGCAAGGGTGGAGCGGCGTCAACGCCCCAACGGGACTCGGCTCCTGCCGCTGCCTCCCGTGGGCGCTTTGCCGGCCTGCCGGGCCGTCGAGCGCCGGCCGCGGGACCGAACGGACCGTCGCCCACCGCGCGCCGATCCGCGCGGCCGTCGCGGTCGATGGCGAACCGGCGATTGCTACTTAGTCTTGGCCTTATCCTGGCGGTCATCGTGGTCCTCTTTTTTCTCGCCAAGGGTGTCCAACGAATCCAGGACGGACGCGAACATTCCGCCTTCCTCACCGTGTCGAGTCAGGTCGACACCCTTCTGGCAACGGCGGCGCAGCAACAGGACCCGGCGGCAGCGACCACTACCTTGACCCAGGCGCAGGATCTGGTCAAGAGCGAGGGCGGCCAGTTGACCGCCGCCGACCGCGCCACGCTCCTGTCTCGTGTCAATCAGCGGGTGGATCTCTTGGCAAAGGCCAGCCGGCTCGGCGGTGTCAAGCTCCTGGCCGATTTGAGCAGTGATCCCGTGGCGGAACTCGCGCAGATTGTCGTCCAGGGAGGCAGCGCCTATGTTCTGGACACCGGCGGCAAGCGGGTCCTGAAAGTGCCCGTTGGCGGTGGCCCGCCCCTGGCCGCCATCAGCGCCAATATCAAGGTAGGAGCGGATACGATTCAACCGCTGGTGGCGATCGCCGCGTCGTCGGCCGGCATTCTGGCCGTGGATAGCAGGAACGCGGTGTGGTCCTTTGACCCAACCAATAATCAAATTCGACGCGTTCCCGTACCCGGCTCGGAAGCCTGGGGGGAGGCGCGGGCAATCACTACCTATAAGAATGATCTCTACGTCCTGGATTCAAAGCTCAGTCGGATTTATCGGTATACGCCCCAGGGAAGCGGTTACAGTTCACCGTCCGATGTCATTACGGCGGCCGCGGCGGCGAGCGTGCCTACGGCGACGGCCACGCCGCAGCGTGGCCAGCCGACCGCCACCCCGGTGCCGCCGGCCACGCCAACGCCGCCGCTGGACCTATCGCATAGTGTTGACCTGTCCGTCGACGGTAGCGTCTACGTGTTGCAATCGGACGGGCATGTCCTGAAATATGTCAATGGACGGGCACAGTCGTTCTCGGAGACCGGGCTGGTCGGGTCGATGCCGTCGCCGTCCCACATTCTGGCCAGTATCTCTGACAGCAGTGTGTACGTCGTTGACCCGAGCGGCAAGCGTATCGTCCGCTTTTCCAGCGGGGGCCAGTTTGAGCGCCAGTATCTCCTGGCGGTCGATGCTCCCAAAGCAGTCACGGGCATCCAGGGCGCGGAAGTCGACGCCGCGCAAGGCCTCGTCTACTTCGTCTCCGACAAGACCGTGGCGGTCGCTACGCTGCCCAATCAGTGACCACGGACCCGGCGCCGCCCGCTGTTATTGACGCCCACACCCACATTTTCCCGCCCGAAGTCATTGCCGCGCGGGAGCGATTTCGGCAGCGTGACGCCTGGTTTGCGGCGCTATATGGCGAGCCGATGGCCCGGCTTGCCACGGCGGAAGATCTCATCGTCGCCATGGACCGCGCGGGCGTCTCGGCCAGCGTCGTGCTCTCTTTTGGCTGGCGTGATGGCGCGCTGGGACGGTTGCACAATGACTACCTCCTCGACGCCGCCCGACGTTATCCTGGCCGGATTGTGCCATTTGCCCATGCGACGCCGGACGTCGCCGACCCGGATCTGGACGGCTTCGCCGGTATCGGGGAATGGATGCCGGAGGGACAGGGCTTCGCGCTGGACGAGCACCAGCGTCTTGCCGGTCAATTGGACGCTGCACGGGAACGGAAAATTCCGGTGCTCAGCCACGTCAGCGAGCCGGTCGGGCATGCCTACGCCGGCAAGAGTAACGTCCTACCTGAGCAGTTCTGGCGCCTGGCCCGCGCCTTTCCCGACAATCGCTTCATCGCCGCTCATTGGGGTGGGGGGCTGTTCACATACGAACTCATGCCGGAGGTACGGCGAGACCTCCTAAACGTGGTTTATGACACCGCTGCCGGCCGCCTGCTCTACGAGCCGGCGATTTTCTCTCTGGCCCTACGGTTACTTGGACCGCAAAAAATCCTGTGGGGATCGGACTTTCCGCTGCTCTCGCCGCGTTTCGATTTGCGGGCGATCGCCCAACTGGATCTGGAAGAGGAGGCGAGCGCACGCCTGCTTGGTGAGAACTGCCGGAGCTTTCTGGGTGGCGTTGCTCGCCACGCTGCGTTAGCGCAGTAATGCCGCGCCGTAGACGCCATAGTTCGGCGTCGTGCCGGCGCCGATACCGCCGGGCGTCGGGCTGCCAACATTGACAAAATAACCGAAGATCGACGGCACGATGCCCAAACCGTGCTGCGTTGTTTCCACTTCCAGATAGGCAAAGCCAAGTACCGTTGGCGACCCGCCGGCGTTGCTGCTGGTCAAGATAACCGTGCGGAGTACGGGCGAGCGGAGAGCAAGATCCTGCAAAGCGAGATCGGACTCGAGCGGACACGTCGTGACCGCCGTGCCGGCGCTGACGGTAAAGAGCGTCGCCGCCGTGACCGCCGTGTCGATCGCCATATCGGAGCAGGACATACTGGCAGGTAGAAACCAGTAGAAGCCGTTCGCGCCGGAGAATGTCACAGCAAACTGTTGGGCGCTTGCGCCGAAGCCATAGGTCTGGAAACTGGTCAACTCCATGGCAACAGGCAGCAGGGGGGCCTGGCGGTACGTGTTCGGATCATTACCGTAGGTACTGATGCCGGCAATCGCCGCGGTTGCCGCCGCACCGGCTTGCAAGGCGGTGCGTCCCATGATTCCACTCAAGAAGGGCGCTGACGTGATAGCGGTCGCCACCCCTACCTGGCACACCGGCAGCGTCGGACCGCCCGGAGGGGTGAGCGATGATGTGACCGTGTACGTGATCGTTGGGCCGGGAGCGCCGTTGCGAAGGGCCAGATAGTTGGCAGATGGTGTCGCGCTGCCGTTGCAACCGCCGGTAGCGCCGACAGCCATGGCGCCTGCCAGCGCCGCGGCGTCTGCGCCATTTTGCGCGCTCCGGCGTTGGCCATACAAATAGCCGCCATCGACCAGTACGGCGAGGGCGGCGACCAGTACGGGCAGGAGGAGGGCGAACATCACCAGGATTTGCCCGCCTTCATGGCGCCGTGGCGCTGCCGCAGTCGCGGCCTTGCTCGGGACTGTGTACAACCTAGCCACCGTTGCCACCGCCCCCTTGATTGTTCGAACAACCGATGGTTTGCGTTACGGATTGACCGGTGCCGCGTGCATCGTCAGTGGTATAGAAGTACACCGTGTAGATCAACTGGCCAGGAACGACGTTGGCGGTGAGGACCGCCGTGTCCTTTGCCGCCAGTGCGGAGGCGATGCTGCCGGCCGGTGGTGGCAACGTGACCGGGTCTCGGTCGCCGGCGAATGTGGCGCCACCAGTGTACAGATATATCTGGACCGCCCCTTTCGTACTGGGCGCCTTGTAGCCGGCTGTGATGGCTGTCGTGCCGGCTGGAACCGAAATAACGACAAAGTATCCCTGGCCGGCCGTGAGCGATTGATTTGCGCTGTAGGCACAGCCCGGTTGAGGTGTCGGAGTCCCCGGTAGGACCGGCTTCGGGATAGCCGTAGCCATTGCGGTCGCCGTCGCGGTAGGGGCGGGCGTGGCGGCGGCGGTAACGGTGGGCGTTGCCGTAAGGTTCGGCGTGGCGGTCAACGTCGCCACGGGGATTGGTGTGCGGGTCGGGGTGGCAGTCAGCACCGGCGTGGCGGTGGACGTCGGTATGGGGGTAATCGTCGGTGTAGCCGTCGGGATCGCGGTTGGCGTGATCGTTGGCTGAGCCGACGGCGTCGGCACGGGTGTGGGTAGGATGGCGGACGGTGTCAACGGCCAACTTGCCGACACCTGCACGGTGAGCGGACCGCTGCCCCACGTCCGGGCGACGAGCGGCGTGATCGCCTGGAAGCCGTAATTCACCACCACAACAGCCGTCCCGTCTCCCGGGTAGCGGACCTGGACATGCCCCGCGTCGCCGGCAATCGGCAGATCCGGCGCCTCCGCCACCACTGCCGCGGCGACAGTGGTGAAAGACGGATTGGGAATTGCCGCCGCCGTTTGGGCGCCGGCCCGTGCCGCATCCAGGAGAATCAGCCGGTCGTGCATGACGCGCGAGAAATCCAGCCCCAACATCACGAGGAGTGCCGTCACCGGGAGGATCAGGGCAAACTCGACGATCGCCTGACCTAGTTCTCTCCGGCGATGGGTAGGCGAAGCCCACTGCAGACAAGACCCGGTCGGGAACGACGATGCATCCATGCCTAACTGTAGGCAATGCTGCGTCACCTGTCATACGCCGAACCGGAATGGCTGCCCCAGAAGTCATGCGACGGTGCCATCGCCGGGGTGTTTCCGGCCTGTAAGGTACCCTACATCGGTAGTAAGGGGAAACAATTGCCACGAGTTAGCACGCGAACCCTGGTGGTGCTGCTTCTAGTGCTCGGCGTGACACTGGGGTTACTCGCTGCCATCGGCGTTTATGTGACCACCACGCAAGCCGATGCCCAGCGCACGCAGCAAGCACTGGCGCCGGCAGTGGTGCCGGTCCGGCCGATTGCCGCGCGCTCAGTAATTCAAGCGGTCGACGTCAATGTGGTGCAGCAGCATTCCGGCGACGTGCCGGCTCAGGCGGCACGTCAGTCGGACCAGGTGGTAGGCAAGGTCGCGCTGGTCACCCTCTACCCTGGCGCGCCGATCCTCACCCCCCAGGTTGCCACAGCCAGCACCGCCCGCTCTCTTGGCTACACGTTGCCGGCGGGCTTGGAAGCGATGGCCTTGCCGACGCCCGATCTGGTGAGTGGCGCCGGGGCAATCGCGCCGGGCGACCGCATTGATATTGTCTTGACCATCCCGGCGAAGATAACCGGCAACGCGACCAATGAGACGCAATTCGCGTTGCAGGGCCTGGAAGTCATCGGCGTGGGGCAGGTGATGCCAACGGCGCCTAGCAACTCCACCGGTAACGGCGCCGCCCCGCCGCCATCGCAAGGATCCTTGACGATTCTGGTCACGCCGCAGCAGGCGCTCATCCTCACCTACGCCAAGGAGAGTGGGAGGGAAGGGGTATCGATCAACCTCGTGCTCCGCCGGCCAGATGATACGAACACCTACCGGACCGACCCGGTGTCGCTCGACTATCTCCGCCAAACGCTGGACAAGGTCCATCCGTGATGGCGCCCTGGATGCTGGCCACCGGCGCCTTCCTGGCGATCTCCTTACCGATCTCCGCCGCCGGGTTGACCCTGTCGCGAAAGGGCGCCGCCGCTGCCGGACGCCTGGCCGCGGTGGGGCGCTTGCAACAGCAATTGACCGGTGATAGTCGTGGAATGTCCGCCGGCGCCCACCAATCGCTGGAGCCGGAGCGCGCCGGGGCGGACTCGGATGGTTCAAGCGGCGACCGCCGTGGCATCATCGGCGTGCTCGAACGGTCGGCACTGGGCCAGCGGCTCTTCGCGCATGCCGAACGCGACCTGGAGTTCACTTCCTGGACCGTATCTCCGGCCGCCTACCTTGTTCGGCGACTACTCACGGCAATTTCGGTCGGCATCGTCGCCAGATTCCTTTTCGGCACACCGATCGCCTTTTTCGGTGCGGCTGTCATTGCCCACCTCGTGATTGGACGGGTGATTGCCCGCCAGGGGACACTGTATCAGCGTAAAGTCGGGCGCCAAACGGAAGACGTCATCGACATCCTGGTCGCCCACTTGCGGGCCGGGCGAAGCCTTGTCCAGAGTTTGGGTGCGCTCACTGACGAGGCGCCGACGCCTTCTCGAGAAGAGTACGGACGGGTGGCCCGACGGGTCGCTTTGGGGGCGCCGGTTTCGGAAGCGCTCCGCTCTTTGGAGCAGCGCGTGCCGGTCACGCCGGTCGCATTACTGATCTCGGCGCTGAACATGCATCATCGCATCGGCGGCGATTTACCAATGCTCTTACGCATCGCTGCCGACACCGTGCGCGAGCAAGTTCGCCTCCAGGACGAACTGCGTACGGCGGCCGCCGGTCAAATGCTGGCCGCCTATATCGTTGTGGCCCTGCCGGTCCTTCTGTTCGTTGTGCTGTACTTGATTGACCGGCCTTACATCAGTGGCTTGCTCCAGCCCGGTTGGAACCTCTTGTTGGTACTGGGCGCGGTGATGGAAATCGTCGGCTTTTTGATCATGCGCTCGTTCACGCGCATCGAGTTGTAAAGGCAGTGGCATGGCCGCGCTAAACGGGATCTCGTCAAGCGTCATCTTTACCGCCAGTGGGGTCGTTGGGCTGTGTTGCGTGCTGGCCGCTTTGGCACTGCTCCGGCACCTGGCGCACCTGGAGGCGCGCCTGCGGGTAGTAGAAGCGAAAACTAGCGACCGCCACCGTTCGAGCACCTGGTTGGCGGCGGTCGAACGTGTTGTCTTCCGCGTGATGCCGCCGGCCTTTCGACAGACCATGCAACGCCGCCTGGACCGTTCCCAGTTAGCCGGCCGGCTCACGCCCGCCCAAGTGCTGCTTCTGGCCCTGGCCATGGCGCTCGGCGGCGTGGCGCTGACCACGCTGGTCACTACGGCGAGTATCGCCACGGCGCTGCTTCCGGTGTACCTGGTGTTAGCGGTCCTGCTATCCGGCTTCTGGTTCGACCGACGCGCGACAAAGCGCCGGCAGGCCGTGCAGAATAGCCTACCAGCGACCATGGATCTCCTGGTTCTGGCGATGGAGGCCGGCCTGTCGCTGGACGCGGCAATTCGGGAAGTGGTCGCGGAGTGGCACTCGCCGGCCAGCAGGGAGCTAGAACGGGTTGCCTCACTCACGCAGTTGGGCATGACGCGCGGCGAGGCATTGCGTGATATCGCGGAAATGCTTGACCTTGAGACGATGCGCCGCCTCGCCGGCCGCGTGAGCGCCGCCGAACGCCTGGGCAGCAGCATGGTGCTGATCTTGCGCGGCGAGGCCGAAGAAGCTCGCCGCGAGCGGCGCCTGCTGGCCAGTAAGAGGATCGCCCAGGCGCCGACAAAGATCCTCCTCCCGACGGCGCTACTCATCCTGCCGGTGACGCTAATCGTGCTCTTGGGGCCGGCGCTACCCCAAATCCTGAGCCTCGCCGGTGGTTAGCGATGCGATGCGGCCATCACTGTACTGGTAGGCTAGCAGTGCCGACCAGAGAGATCACGCCACCGACGATGTGACCGACGAGGGGTGTGACCGGGGCTATCGTGTCGGTGACGGACACGGTAATGTGTGACGGTGACTGGAGCACACTGATCGAACTCGACGGAATGGACAGCGGAGCAGCAGCCGACTGGGCAGCGTTGACCGCCAATGTCTGTATCATAGCGGCAGCGTCGCCGCGGGCTGCGGCGATGCTGCCGGCGCGGGCGCCTTCTCTGGCGCCGGCAGCGACCGCGGCGTGGGCCTGAGTCGCCCGACCAACGTCAATGAGCATGAGGGTGAGGAGCAGGAAGATCGGCAACACCAGGGCGAATTCCACCATCGCTTGCCCGAGCTGCCGTATGCCGGGATGGAAGCGCGCGTGACCGATGCGTTCATTCCGGTCCCGGCGGACACTGACGGAAGAAAGCCTGTGGTGCTGGTCGCCGATGACGACAGCCACATTCGCCGGCTGGTGCAAGTATTGTTGGAAAACCGCGGCATGACCGTCGTTCAGGCGGCCGACGGCATCGAGGCGCTGGCCCGGGCGAAAACGTCGCAACCGGATGTCATGGTCCTGGATGTCAACATGCCGGGGATGAGCGGCTACGAAGTCTGCAAGGCGGTGCGGGAGGACCCACTGCTGCAGCGAACGCCGGTCCTGATCCTCACCGCCCAGGGTTCGACCGTCGACAAAGTGGCGGGGTTCGAAGCCGGCGCTGACGACTATGTCCGAAAACCGTTCGAAGGGGCCGAGTTGGCGGCTCGTGTTCATTCCCTCATTGCCCGTTCGCGTGTCTATGGATTGGTGGAAGGAGCCGCCCCGGAACCGGAAGGCAAAGTTATCGCTCTGGTGGGCGCAAAAGGCGGCAGCGGCACGACGACGCTGGCAACAAGTCTGGCCATGGTCACCGCCGGCCTCTGGAGCGGCGGCTCCCTGGTGCCGGCCTCCCTGGTGGACCTCGACCTTGTCCATGGTCACGCCGCCTCCTTGCTGTTTCTCGAGCCCAAGCGAACCCTGGCCGATCTTGTCACGCAGGGTTCGCTGACGCTGGACCGTGAATACTTGCTGCAATTCGCCGAAAAGTCCGGCAATGGCCTGGCCGTGCTGGCCGGAGCGCGTAGTCCCGTCGAAGGAGAGCGTATCACATCGGACTTCGTGAAGGAACTACTCACCGTTTGTAAGCGGACTTTCGGCTACAACTTCGTAGACCTTCCGTCGTCGTTTATCGAGACAAACCTTTCCGTTTTCGATATTGCCGACTTGATCCTCGTGATCGTGACGCCGGAACTGATGTCCATTCGCTCCGCTGTCCAAATGATGGCGGTCTTTCAGTCGCTGGCGATTCCCCCCGAGCGCTGGCACTTCTTGCTCAATCGGCCGCTCGACGCGGGAGACTTGCCAACCGCCGCCGTGGAGCGAACCTTACATCGACAGATCTTCCAGGCGTTACCAAACAACGGCACGCGGGTACTGGAGGCAAACAACCAGGGAGTACCTTTGGTGAGGAGCCAGCCAAATCAGCCCTTCAGTTTGGCGGTAGAGGAGCTGGCTCTACGTATCAGCCACGCCGTACCCGTGCAGGCCGCTGCCGGCGGTTCGCCGACAGAGCGCGTGGGGCGAATCGAACGCCGCCTAAAACGCTGAGGAGTGAGAGCGGGCCCACCTGTGCGGCCCTGGTAGAGTGGTATACTGCGGCCCCGTCGTCGCCCGCCGGAGTCGCCTGTGCTACTTGCCCGTCCTGCCTGGATCACGGTGCGGCTAGGCGCCATCGCCGCGAACGTCGGCATGATCAGGCGCCTGGTTGGCGGGCAGACCGAGATTCTGGCGGTCGTTAAGGCCCACGCCTACGGCCACGGTGCCGTGCCGGTGGCGAAGACGGCCCTCGCGGCAGGCGCCCGCATGCTTGGCGTCACCTGCCTGGACGAAGCGCTGGAACTCCGGGCCGCCGGCATCACGGCCGACATTTTGATGCTGGGCTACGCCCCCGCCTGGCAGGCCAGCACGATCATCGCCAACGACATCATCGTCACTGCCTATGATCCCGATCTGTTGGAACCCTTAGCTTCAGCCGCCCACGCGCTAAGCCGGCCCGCGCGCGTGCACCTGAAGGTCGACACCGGCATGAGCCGGTTCGGCCCGTTATCGGCCGGCCTGCGCGACCTGGCGGGGCGGGCGATGGCCACGCCCGGTTTGCACATCGAAGGCATCTTCACCCATCTGGCGACGGCGGACAGCTGTGACGAACGGTGTGCACGCGAACAGTTGGAACGCTTTCGGGCGGCGCTGGGGCTGCTTGCGGCGATGGATTGCCGGCCGCACTGGCGCCACGCCGCCAACAGTGCCGCGACACTGCGGCTGTCGGAGAGCCATTTCAACCTCGTCCGTCCCGGCGCCGCCCTCTACGGCCTTGATCCGTCGCCGGACACCCCCTGCCCGGTGGGGTTCCAGGCGGCGCTTTCTCTCCAATGCCTCGTGGCACAGGTGAAGACGGTGCCGGCGGGCACGCCGGTCAGCTACGGAGGCAACTGGATCGCCGCCCGTCCAACCCGGCTAGCGGTGTTGCAGGCCGGCTATGCCGACGGCCTGCGGCGGACGCCGAGGGCGTGGGGCTGGGCGCTGGTACGCGGCCGGCGCGTCCCTCTAGTCGGGGCGATCTGCATGGATCTGTGTATGGCGGACGTCACCGACGTACCTGGTGTGGCCGCGGGTGATGTCGCCGTCCTGCTCGGTCGGCAAGGACAGGAAGAGATCACCGTGGAAAAGATGGCGTGCCGTCTCGACACGATCGGCTACGAGGTACTCTGTGGTCTCGCCAGCCGGGTGCCGCGGGTGTACGTGCCGGAGGGTGTGGCGGAACCGGAGCCGGGTTTAGTACCGGTGGTTGGTAGCCCGTTGCGCCAGGGTGTGGAGTCGCCCTAAGTGTTCACGCTCTCCGATGTTCTGCGCTTCACGGGCGGTGCCCTGGCCGCTGGAAGCAGCAATGCCGACGTTGCGCTGACGGGCGCTGCTACGGACAGCCGGGCGGTCCTACCCGGCCAATTGTTCGTCGCCTATCGCGGCGATCGCCTCGATGGTCACTCCTTCGCTCCCGGCGCCTGTGCCGCGGGGGCCGGAGCATTGCTGGTGGAGCGCGTCGTCAACGCCGGCTGCGCCGCCGTGCCCCAGGTGCTGGTGGCCGACCCACGCGCCGGTCTGGCCCGGCTCGCTAACCGCATACTGGCCCGCTCCTGTGTGGAGACCATCATTGGCGTCACGGGCAGCGCTGGGAAGACGACAACCCGCGAACTGTTGGCAACGGTCCTGGACACCGGGTATCCGGGCGCCGTGCTGCGCCCAGCCGCCTCCTACAACACGGACACCGGCCTGTCCATGACGATCCTGAACGGGCTGGTCGAGGAGCATCGCTATGCGGTGCTGGAGATGGGAGCGCAACGGGCCGGTGAGATTGCCGCCCTCTGTCGCCTGGCGCCGCCGAGCATCGGCGTCGTTACCAACGTCGGCGGCGCCCATCTGGAGTTCTTCGGCTCCCTGGAAGGGGTAGCCAGGGCAAAGGGGGAACTGGTCGAAGCGCTACCGGCGAGCGGCCTGGCGGTGCTGAATGGCGACGATCCGCTGGTGCGGGCTATGGTGTTCCGCTCACGAGCGCCGGCGGTGCTGTACGGCAGCGATGGCCACGCCGACTACGACGGACACATTGACGACCTTTCGGCGCAAGGGATGGCCATCCGGTGGCGAGGGCCGGCCGGCAGCGGGGAAGCACGCTTGCAGGCGATCGGCAAACACAATCTCCTCAATGCCCTGGCGGTGATCGCCGTCGCCGAGCAATGTGGCCTGGCGACGGAGACGATCCGGCGGGGACTGGAGCGTTTCATGCCAGTCCATTCTCGCTCGCAGGTCCGGCCAGGCCCGGCAGGTAGCGTGATCATTGATGATGCCTACAATGCCAACCGCGTCTCGATGCTGGCCGGCCTGGCGACGTTAGCCGAGTTGGGCGCCGCGGGCCATCGTCTGGCTATCCTTGGTGACATGTACGAACTGGGTGAGCACGCCGAGGTCGAACATCGGGCCGTCGGCGCGGCGGCTGCCCAGGCAGTCGACCGCCTCATCGCTTTTGGTTCGATGGCCCGTTGGATTGCGGAAGGGGCGCGGGAGGCGGGCATGGCGGCGGACCAGGTCTTGTTTATCCAAGCGCCGGGTGATGCCGCCTTCCGTCGAGAAGCAGCGCCGCCGCCGGAGGTGGCGGCGAGCCGGCGGTCCCTGGCAGCACATTTGCAGCGCAAGTTAGTGGCAGGCGACGTGGTGCTGGTGAAGGCTGCCCGCGGCATGCGTCTGGATTTCCTGGTGGCGCTCCTGGTTGGCGACGAAGGAGCGGGGTAACGAAGACGTGATGGGCGGGAAGATTCGGGTAGTAGTGCTGTTTGGCGGACGGTCGGCGGAACACGAAGTGTCCATCGAATCGGCGCGATCGGTCATAGCGGCGCTCAATCCAGACCGTTACGAGGTGTTGCCGGTCGCCATCACCCCTTCTGGGCGTTGGCTGTCGGCCCAGCCCTCCCGGCTGCTACTGGACGGGGGGCCGGCGCTCGGCGACGCCGGCATCGCCGGCCCACCTGTCGCGGCGTCGGAGGAGACGGTGAGGCCGTGCGAGTCGCCAAAGGCGACGCTCGCCACGATTAGCAACCAGTTGCCGGAAGCGACGGCCGGTTTGCGGGAGGCGGACATCGTGATTCCCCTGGTGCATGGCACCTATGGGGAGGATGGGACGTTGCAGGGCGTATTGGAGTTTGCCGGCGTGCCGTACGTCGGAGCCGGCGTGGCGGCCTCGGCGGTCGGCATGGATAAACACCTGACGAGAATGCTCCTGCGGGCCGCCGGCTTGCCGGTGCTGGACTGGCTATTGGTCGAACGGCACGCCCGCCATCGCGACGCGGACGCGATCCATCGCCACGTCCTGAGGGATATCGGCTATCCCTGTTTCGTGAAGCCGGCCAATATGGGCTCCAGTGTCGGCGTCCACAAGGTGCATGCGCCGGAAGAACTGGACGCCGCCCTTGATGACGCCGACCAGTACGACACCCGCGTGCTGGTAGAACAGGCGGCGCCTGCGCCGCGGGAGATCGAAGTCAGTGTGATGGGCAATCACGACCCGATTGCGTCGGTTCCTGGTGAAATCGTGCCGGAGCGGGAGTTCTACGACTACCGCGCCAAGTATCTGGAAGCGACGTCGGAGTTGCGCATCCCCGCGCCGTTAACGCCCGCGCAAACCGCCCGGGCCCAGAAACTGTCCCTCGCCGCCTTCCGAACTCTCGATTGTGCCGGCATGGCCCGCGTTGACCTCTTCCTTGCTGGTGACACCTTCTGGTTGAACGAGCTCAATACGATCCCCGGCTTCACGCGCATCAGCATGTACCCGAAGCTGTGGGAGGCGAGCGGCGTATCCTATAGCCAGTTGCTGGACCGGCTGATCGCCCTGGCGCTCGAGCGCCACGCCGAACGCCAGGGATTGAGCACGCGGTATGACCCAAAGCACGACGGAGCGGCGTGACACGTACCACGGTACTTTTGCGGATAGAACGCCGGCTCGTCTGGATCATCTTCATCGTCGCCCTCCTCCTGCGCGTGCCGTTTCTGGCGACGGAGCCAAATAGCGTTACCGCCGACGAATTGGACTTCGCCGGCAACGTCCTGCAAGTCATGGCCGGCCAAGGTCCCGGCCTCTTCGGCCTCGACTGGACGCCGGAGCCGGCCCTCGGGTTGCATTTCATCGTCGGCTCCTGGGCCCTCTTTGGTGAGACGTTGTTCGCGGAACGTCTGGTGGCAGCCGTGCTCACCGCCCTCGCGGTCTTCCCCTTCTATGCGCTCCTTCGGCGGCTCGTGTCCGTTCCGGTCGCGGCGCTCACGACACTGCTCTTTGCCTCCGCCCGCTGGCTGCTACTCTTTTCTCGCAGCGGTTGGAACAACGGCTATGTCGTCCTGTTTTTACTGCTGGCCGCCTGGTCACTCACCGTGGCGCTGGAGCGCAAGCGCCTACCCTACTGGCTCGCTCTGGGCGCCACCCTGGCGCTCTTGCTGTATGGCTACTTTGCCGGACGGGCGGTGATCGTTGCATTCGCCGCCTACCTTGTCGGCGTAGGTATCGGCCTCTGGAGAGCGAAGGATTGGCCCGGTCTGCGTCACGTTGCCCTCGGTAGCACCGCCGCAGCTGTGACCTGTGTCGTCCTATTTCTCCCCGAAGTACCCACCATCGCCCAACACTGGCAGCAATTCAACCAACGCACCAGTGCGGTATACGTGTTTGACCAACCGCTGCCCAGTCAGGAAACCCCCGCGACGCTCCTACCCGGCAAGGCTTGGACAGCGGTGCGATCTTTTTTGTTCATGGATCCCACGCTGGACAGTGCCCCGGCGCTGGTGATGGCGCTGCCGGAAGCCCGTTATCGTTCACCCGGAAGCGCCTGGCTCGATCCAATCGCCGCCAGCCTCTTCGTTGTCGGGCTGGTCCTCGCCTGGCGACGACGCCGCGCGTTGGCGCTCTGGTGGTGTCTGCTGTTGATCCCTCTAGCCCTTACGCAGATCTTGAGCACCGGCACGCCCGACGGGGCGCGCGCGCTACCGGCGATTGCGCCAATGTACCTGTTTGTTGGGTTGACGATCGAGGCAGTCGGCCAGCGGTGGTCCCATTACCGGCCAGCTATCGTTCGGGGGTTCTTGTTTGCTGCCGTCTTGATCGGCGCGTACAACGTCGTGACGTACGTTCGCTGGGTCGACTCTCCGGAAGCTGTCCAGGCCCGCCAGCCTGCTGTTCCCGCGAGCGGCTTTGCCACCTGGCGCGATTTTCAAATCGCCCGCCTCAAGGCAGGGCAGGGCGTCCTGCCCGCCGGCGCGTTTGATCAGTTGGCCCCGGCCGCGATCGCGGCGCAGATTGCCGGAGTCCCAGGCCCGGAAGCGCCTTCCACCGCGGGCGCGGCCCAGACGAGTGGCGGCTTGCCATCCGCGCCACCGGTGAACGGCCCGCCGCAGGCGGATATGGCACACGAGGTGGCTACCATCGGCACGCCGGGCGACGCTACCGGTATTCTGCGTCAGCCCCGTGACCTGACGTTTGATTCGCTGGGCAACCTGTACGTGGTCGATTCCGCCCGAATGGTCATCGTCGTCTATGCGCCGGATGGCTCGGCCTTGCGGGAGTGGACGCCGACAACCCCGGATGGTCCCCTGTCGCCCTGGGCGATAGTGAGCGGCTCGGACGACACACTCTTTGTCCTTGACAGCAAGAGCGGTCGGGTTGGCCATTTTGACAACCAGGGCGGCTTCTTGAGTATGCCGGCCATTTCCAACCCGGCGCCCTCCTCTCGTGGTTTGAACGTCGGACTGGACGGTAACCTTTACGTCGCCCAAACGCCGGCCAACCAGGTTGTGCGTCTCACCTCGGCCGGTGTAGTCCTGCCGCCCTTCAGCGGCGGCGCCAAACTCTTCGATCAACCGACGGCAGCCCTGGCCACGAGTACTGGCGCGCTCTTTGTGTACGAACCCGACAGCGGACGCCTGCAACTGCACGCGCCGGATGGCCGGCTCCTCTTCACCCTGCCGGCGCCGCGGGCCGACACCGTAAATGCCGGACGTCTGGCGGCGCTACCCGATGGGCGGGTGCTGCTGGCGGACGCGCCGGGCCGGCGGGTCGACGTCTACGCCGCCGATGGGCGCCTCCTCGGCT
>JBPCLN010000195.1:0-7002 GCA_051003235.1 Chloroflexota bacterium
TCGATATTGTATTCAAGGCTTTAGGAGTGTTGGTTTTCAATACTCTTACCTCAATTCCAAGTTTATCCGGCGGATTTTGTGGTTCTGCCAAGACAATCTCCGCGATCTTCGTCAAGAGCAAACGAGAATCGAAAGCCAGAGTGGAGTCTACTACCCACTCATGAAGCTTGTAGACATGTACTTCTGGCAAACCGGTTGGGAGCGTTCACGTAAGGCTCTGGGTGGCGGCTGATGGGAGGGCCTCTCAGGGAAGACGCCTCAGCCGGAGGGGATACTGGCAAGGGACGCATCAGCGATGCGACATAGCCTGCGGCAACAACGCGGAGTCGATTCACTGTGTGAGGAGCGCGTGGGTGCGGTGTGGGTTGTTCCTGGCGACCGCGCCGCATGTGGTACAGACTATTGAGGTGTAGCGCGGCCCGGGGGCGATGAGTTGGTGGCAGGCGGGAAGGAGCGCTGGATGGCCAGTTTGGAGTACGACGTCGTCGTGCTTTGCGCACGCATCGCCGGCTCGACGCTGGCTACTCTGCTCGGGCAGGCCGGCTACCGCGTGCTGCTCGTCGACCGGGCCAGGTTTCCCAGCCCCACCCTCTCCACCCATTATTTTCGCGGAGGACGCGGCGTCACCGTCCTGAAGCATCTGGTCGTGTTGGAGTCCGTGCTGGCGCTCGGCTGCCCGCCGTTATCCTGCCAGTATTCGTACAGCAAGGGCGGCGCTGAATATGAGATCCAGCCGGCACAGCAGCCGGGCGAGGTGGCGTACTGCCTCTCGGTCCGGCGAGTCGCCCTCGATCACCTGCTGGCGCAACACGCTGCCGGCGTTCCCAGTGTGGATTTATGGGAGACAACTCGCGCCACTGACCTGCTGTGGGAGGACGATCGCGTGGTCGGCGTCCGCATGGTGACGCCCACGGGTGAGCAAACCGTGCGCGCACGCTGCATCGTGGGCGCCGACGGCCGGCGCTCCTTCGTAGCCCGTGCGGTGGGCGCGACCAGCCAGGAGGAGGAGGGCGGGCACCGTGGCGTCTACTACTGCTATGTCCTGGACTTCCCCGGACCGCGCGGCGCGCCGGATGGTCCCGAGTTCTCGCGGATCGGCCACGAGCAGGCATATGTCTTCCCGAGCGAGGGCGGCATCACCTGCCTGGCACTGTCGCTCAACCTGACCGACATCGCCTGGATGCGCCAGCAGCCCGAGCGACGCTTCCGCGAGCGGATGACTCAGCACCTCGGACTGGCCGAACGCTTCGCCGTCGCTTCCTGGGAAGGCCGCATCCTCGGCTGCGGGCCGGAGACGAACTACGTCAGAATTCCCTACGGACTCGGTTGGGCCCTGGTTGGCGATGCGGGGCTACACCAGGACCCGTGGAGCGGTCACGGCATGGACAATGCGGGCATCCACGCCGCCTTCCTCGCAGAGGCGCTCAAAGACTGGCTGAGTGGAGCGGCATCGGAGCAAGATGCTCTCGGTCGCTACCACCAGCGCCGCGACGAGGACGCGCTCGCCGGCTACAGCATGACGGTTATCAAGTCGCGCGACTTGCGGCAAGAACTGGCGGCCTGAGTGGCCGGAGAGGGGACAAACGGTGCCTTGCCTCGCCTTCTTCACTTTTGGCATCCTGCGAGAGCCGAAAGGCCACCCGCAAGTACAGGGATTCTTCGACAGCAGCGGCGCCATGTTCCCCGCCGCTCGGAACAGCCCGGGCTACATCAGCGGGCGCGGCTTCGTCACCGACCATAGTACAAATGCCTCTGCCGGCCGGCGCGATCTCTATCAATCGAGTGTCGCAGACCCTGAGCGCCACCCACCGCAGGCGAGCACGCTCTCCTTGTGGCAGAACCTGGAAGCCGTCCATGCCTTTGCCTACCACGGCATCCATGCGGACGCCCTGCGCTATCGCAAGGAGTGGTTCGTCAAACCGGCCTGGCCGGTGTATGTCGCCTGGTGGGTAGCGGACGACGAGGCGCCGAGCTGGGAAGAGGCGATGGCCAGACTTGATCATCTCCACCAGCATGGAGCGACGGCCCAGGCCTTCGACTTCAAGTCGCCATTTGACTTCGCCGGAAACCCGAAGACAATGGGACCCTCGTAGTCACGAGCACTGGAACGGAGTCACGAATGAATGAGCAATCGCTCCCATCGGAGGGGGCAACCGGTCGATTGAATAGTGAAGAGACGGTCCTCACCTACTGCGAGGCCTGGGCTACGATCGATCCCGCGGCACGCAGCGCCCTGCTGGAGCGTTGCTGGGCTGCCGAGGGCGTGTACCAGGACCCGCAGAGTCGCGGCGAGGGCCGTGACGGCCTATTGGCGCTCATCGCCGGCTTCCATGCCAGGAGACCGGGAGCGCGCATCCTCCTGACGAGCGGCATCGACAGCCATCACGGAATGGTGCGTTTCCGGTGGGCAATGCTCGGGCCGGATGGCGAGGTGATGTTGGAAGGCTTCGACATCGGCGAGCTCGCCGAGGACGGGCGCCTGCGCCGGATCACCGGCTTTTTCGGCCCCTTCCCGGCCCTGCCAGCTCGCTGACCGGAGCACATCGTGTATTGGGGCTAAAGTCCGGCCGGCTGGTCGACAGCGAAGAGTCGCTGTCCGCCGTCCAGTTCTTCCGTTCCCGCATGGCAGGCACGGAAGCGGATGCCGGAGCCGGCCACCAGATCCCGAACTGTACTGGTGACGACTACTTCGCCTGCCTCCGCCCGGCGGATGATGTGCGCCGCCACATCCAAGGGGGGACCAACCAGAGTGTCGCCCGTGATGTCGCACTCGCCCGTATGCACGCTGCCGCGGATGGTGACGCCACGGATGCGGAGGGTTTGGGCGATGGCACCGGCGCAACGGATCGCGCGCGCCGGGCCGTCGAAGGAAGCAATGAGTTCCCGTCCGCTACCGGCGAGTTGCCGGCCGCGGTAACGCGTCAGCGCCGGACGCAGGGCCGCATCTTGCGCCAGTTGCTCGGTTTGACCGTTCCGGTGATCGGGTTGACGCGGAACGATCTCGAGCCGCAGGATGGTGGTCAACACACGGTCAGGTGGCTCTTCCTGTAGCGGCAACCCTTGCAGGAAGGATGCAATCTCCCGCACGACGGCGTCGCTGTCGCCCACCCAGGGGAGATGATCGTCGCCCGGTAACTCGACGAGCTGCGCTCCGGGGATGTGCTCCGCCAGGTAGTGCGCGTTACCGAGCGTGGCGATCCGTTCGCCCCGCCGATGCAAGACGAGCGTGGGCACCCGGATGGACGGCAACAGGTCCCGGACGTCCATCTCCCGGTTCATCCGGTTGAGGGCGAGCCAGGCGCCGGGGCTGGCGCCCAGGCGGATGATGGAACACCACCAGCGCTCAAAGGTCGCATCCCCCACCATCGTGGGGGCGAAGTTCTGCAACATCCCCAGGCTGTACTCGCGGGTTCCCCACTCGGCGCGAACGTTTCGTTCTCGCTCCACGAGCTCGTCGGGTGTTGGCTTCCGGCTGCGCCAGGGATAATCGGGCGCCCAGTGGTTGCGGGCGTAAGCGCCATAGAGGATCAGTGCCGTCGTGCGCTCCGGGTAGGTTGCGGCGAAGAAGATGCTCATCGGGCCGCCCTCGGACCAGCCCAGCAGCGCGGCCCGCTCCGAGCCGGCGGCATCCAGGACCGCCCGCATGTCGTCGATCCGCTCGTCAAACGTCGGGACGTTGTCGCCCTCCCGGTCCGACATGCCGGTGCCACGCTTGTCGAAGAGGATGAGCCGGGTACACGAGGCCAAGTTGCGCAGATAGCGGGCGGCGCCGGGCTCTTCCCACATGTACTCCAGGTGAGACAGGGCTCCGGGCGTGGCAAGTAGATCAAGCGGACCATTGCCAACCGTCTGGTAGGCGATGCTGAGGGCTCCACTGGTGGCATAGTGGATATCGGGCGGCGGTGACAGTGTCCGCATAGCGAGGGGAGCGGAAGTACCGCCACTGGACAGCGGCGTGGCCTTCGACCGCGCTGCGGCGCGAAAACTCGCCATATCGGCGGGCGCAAGGGCAAAGGCCCGAATCAGCAGATCCACCGTGGCCCACTGCGGCGCCCGCTTGACCCCCCGCTCCAGGTCACTGATCGCCCGCACGCTGATATGGGCGCGCGCTGCCAGCTCTTCCTGGGTCAACCCCGCCGCCAAACGGTGTCGCCGGAGCAGCTCAGCGAACGCCGCAGTAGGATCAGGAACCATGGTAACTGTCCCTTACGCAGTGCCGGTAATGAGCCACTACCGCTAGGGTGTCTGCACGGCCAGTATAGCACGGCGTGCCGTTATGTTGCATTTCCATTACGAAACAGGCGCTGCCGCGGTGGTTGCTTTACTGGACACTTGGTCGATTGGAGCAGATGGCCTGCAATGTGCAGCTCCGAGATGCATCCTGCCGTTTTGCGCCTCCTGCCCGCGGCGGCACGTTGCGCTAAGATGACTGCGCCACCGAGCAGCAGTCGGTGGTCTTGCACAGAGCGACGTCTCCGCACGTGTGATCAGCGAACAAGGGCATAAACGAATGGGACATCTCCTTCGACAACTCCTGGACCGGCAGGCTGAGGGCCGGCCCGTGCGCGTCGGGCTGGTCGGCGCGGGACGCTTCGGGACCACCGTGGCAGCAACACTTGGGCAGATGCCCGGCGTGCGCCTCTTCGCGGTCGCCGACCTTGATCCCGTTCGCGGCGTGGCCGCCTTGCAAGCAGCCGGCTGGCGGCAGGAGGATGTGCGGAGCCGCGACCTGCCAGATGCCGTCCGAAGCGGGCGGCCTGTCCTCACGGATGACGCCGCGGCGCTGGCTGCAATGCCGCTTGACGTGCTGGTGGAGGCGACCGGCCAGCCGGACGTTGCCGCCACGGTAATCCCGGGGGCCCTGGCGGCCGGGCTGCACGTCGTGAACGTCGACGTGGAAGCGGATGTCCTGCTCGGCGCGACGTTCCGGCGGCTGGCCGATGCCGCCGGCCGTGTCTATACCCTGGCGGACGGCGATCAGCCGGCGTGCATCGTGCGCCTGGTCGATTGGGCCCGCTCGCTCGGGTACCGGATCGTCGCCTGCGGTCGCGGCACCAAACGCTTCCCGTACGACCGCGCCGGCATTCCCGAAGAGGCCTTCGCTCGCTTCGGCTTTTCGGACGATCTGGTCCAGCGCCGGCGTTTCAATGCCCAGATGTACAACTCCTTCCGCGACGGTTCGAAGGCGCAGATCGAGATGACGGCAGTGGCGAACGCGCTGGGCATGCCGCCCGACCGGCTTGGTATGCACGAACCTTCGGTGGGTCTGCGCGACTTGCCCGTGCAGATGTCGCTGCGCAGCCAGGGTGGCCTGCTGGAGCAGGAAGGGGTGGTCGATCTCGCCAACGCCGTTGCCGTCGATGGCATAAGCGTCATCCCCGATGCGCAGGCCAATGGGGTCTGGGTAGTGATTGCCACGGAGAGTGCAATCCTGCGGGAAGACCTGCCCTTCTTTGAACTGCCCGCCGCTCCGCGCTCCGGCAATGCGTTGCTCTACCGCCCGTACCACATGCCCGGCGTGGAGACACCACGCTCTATTGCCGAGGCGGCGCTGCTCGGCCTTGCCACGGCCGCGCCGCTGCCCCAACCCACTGCCGATGTCATCGCTCACGCCAAGCGCGACCTTGCCGCCGGCGATCGCCTCGACGGCAGTGGTGGCCGGTCCGTCTACGGACTGATTGAACGCGCTACGGTCGCCCTCGCCGGACGCTATCTTCCCCTCGGCCTCGCCGGCAACGTCGTGCTCTGCCGCGCGGTGGGCGCGGACCAGGCCTTGACCTATGATGACGTGATTGCCGGCGACTCCCCGGCCTGGCGGCTGCGCCAGGAGCAGGATCGCCGGAGCTCCGTCCAGAACGCATGAGCGAAGCGCCCTGCTTCCCCTGTTCATCAGGGAAGGCAGGGCGCTTGGGTGGGGAGCAATCGGGCCAGCGTCCACGCCACCTTCCTGGCGGAGGCGCTCCAAGAATGGCTGCGGTACTGGCGGTCTCCGTTGGGCGGATGTCTAACCTCATTACGTGAGCAAGGTCAGAAGGGTGCGTCTCGTTGGTACGGATGTGGCCGTACTCCGCGCGGTCGTGGGCACGGCGCAGGACTACTCGATGTTCGTCGAGAAGGACTTCACCCCCCGTGCGATCTACGACGCGGTGGCAGCGTACGCTCGCGGCGCGTAGCGGCACCAGTACGCACCCTTTCCACTGGTAACAAAGTGCGCCACAAGTTATCGCGCCGTTCGGCTGGTTGGGGATGTAGGATAGCGGATAGGGAGTGGTACGGCGAGAACAGGGGTGGAGCGGATGAGCGAAGCGGGGCGAGCGGTGGCGCGGGTGGAGTTGGAGGCAGTGGTGGGAGAGGCGCTGCGGGTGTGGCAGCACGAGCATCCCCGCGCGACGCTGGATGAGATTGTGGCGGCGGTAGACACGGCGCTGTTGCCGGTGCGGACGGCATACATCGGCGATCTTGCGGCGGCAGAGGAAGCAGCGGTGACGGCAGAGCAGCGCTGCCCGGAATGTGGCAAGGGCATGCAGCAGCGGGGGAGACATCTGCGGGAGGTCCTCATCCCCGGCCAGGCGTCAGCGATCAAGCTGGACCGGACGGAGACGGTGTGCTTCTCCTGCGGGAGGAGTCTTTTTCCCCCTCGATGAGGCGCTTGGGTTACTGCCGGGCAGCCTCAGCCCGCACCTGTTGGAGGGACTGGTCCGCGTGAGCAGCCGGTTGCCGTTTGCCCAGGCGGCGGAGGAGTTGGCCTTCTACTGGCAGGCAGTCGTGAGTGACGAGACGGCGCGGCGCGTCACCGAGCAGGTGGGCGCAGCCTATGTGGCCGTGCAGGCGGCGGAGCGGGAACGGCTTTGGCAGGAGTTGCCGGAGCCGACCGAGGGGCCGGCGCTGCAACAACTGAGCATTGCTGGGGCGCTCGTCCATGCCACCGATGGGGAATGGGTGGAGGTGAAAACGGCGGCGATTGGGACCGTCACGACCCGGATCGACCGGGACGGCGAGGTG
>JBPCLN010000196.1:0-11783 GCA_051003235.1 Chloroflexota bacterium
GAGCATGAGTGGTCCAGGTCTGGTCCCCTATTTGATTGTCGGCGCCCTGCTCTTCGGGATCGGCGTGGCCGGGGTGCTGTCCCAGCGCAGCGCGGTGATGATCCTCATGAGTGTCGAGATCATCCTCAATTCCGCCGCCCTGAATATCGTCGCCTTCTGGCGCTTCGTGGCCCCGGACAACTTCGATGCCCAGGTGTTCTTCATCATCATGGTCACGATTGGCGCCATCGAGATGGCGGCCGGGCTGGCCCTGATGCTGCTCGTCTTTCGGAAGCGCGGCAGCGCCAACGTCGATCAGGCGAAGGAACTGCAGGGATGACCGGCGGGAACCTGTTCTGGCTGGCGCCCCTGCTTCCGCTGGCGGTCTTTGTCCTGCTGGCGGCCGGATTGAGCAGGTACCGACGGCTGGCGGCCGGGTCCGCCGTGGCGGCCTTGCTGCTCAGTTTCGTCCTCTCCCTGCTTGGCCTGTTTGCTACGGCTGGAGGAGCGCGCCTCACTAGCGCCGTCCCCTGGCTCTCGGTGGGCGGGCGGCGGGTCGCGCTGGCGTTATGGCTGGACCCGCTGGCCGCGCTGGCTGCGACGCTGGTGGCGGCCATTGCGCTACTCGTCCTTGTCTACTCCATCCGCTACATGGCCGGCGACCCGAACGTCGGTCGCTTCTTCGCCGAGCTCAGCCTCTTCGCCGGGGCGATGCTCACGCTGGTGCTGGCGGCGGACCTTTTCACCCTGTTCATCGCCTGGGAACTGGTCGGCATCAGCTCCTACCTGCTGATCGGCTTCTGGTTCGACCGGCCCGGTGTTCCGGCCGCGGCCACCAAGGCCTTCCTGGTCACCCGCCTCGGCGACCTCGCTATGCTGCTCGGCGTGCTCCTGCTCGTGGCGGCGGCCGGCAGCGGCAGTATCGCCACGGTGCTCGCCATGGCGACGAACGGCAAGCTCTCCTCCGGCCACTTGATCGCCGCCGCCCTGCTGCTCTTTGCCGGGGCGGCCGGCAAGTCGGCCCAGATCCCGTTCCAGGGCTGGCTGCCCGACGCCATGCTCGGCCCGACGCCGGTCTCGGCCTTGCTGCACTCCGCCACGATGGTCGCGGCCGGCGTCTTTCTGGTCGCCCGCCTCTATCCCCTCTTTCTGGTTGCCGGCCCCGCGCTGACCGTCGTCGCCTGGGTCGGGGCGCTCAGTGCGCTGCTTGGGGCGGGGGCGGCACTGGTCCAGACCGACCTCAAGCGCACGCTGGCCTACTCCACGATCAGCCAGCTCGGCCTGATGTACGTCGGCCTCGGGGCAGGCAGCCTCCTCGCCGGCATGCTCTTGCTGGTGGGACAGGCCTTATACAAGTCGCTGCTTTTCCTCGCCGCCGGGGCGGTGGAGCACGCCGTTGGAAGCCGGGACTTCGCCCGCATGGGCGGGCTGGCTCGGCGCATGCCGTACACCTTCGCAGCCTTCCTCATCGGTACGGTGGCCCTGTCCGGCCTGCCGATCTTGGTAGCGTTGCCGGTGAAGGATCCCGCGCTGGCTGCCGCCTGGCAGCACAACCTCCCGGTGTTCTGGCTCGCGCTCCTGGCCAGCATGGGGACGGCACTGTACAGCGGGCGGACGCTGGCTGTGGTCTTTTGGGGGAACGCCTCGCCGTCAACGGCGAAGGCAGGGGAGACAAGCGGGGGCATGCTCGCGCCGCTCCTGATCCTGGCCGCGCTCGTGCTGGTCGGACTCAACGCCGATGCGCCTCTCTTCGGCCGACCGCTCGGGCGCCTTCTGGGGATTGCCACGCCGGACTCCACCCCGGTGGCCCTGCTGACCCTAGGGATCGCCCTCGCCGGTGTCGGCTTCGCCCTCTGGGCGCGTCGAATCTGGCCGCAGGCCGTCGTCTGGCCGCCCCTCGAACAGGCGGCGCCGGCGCTGCGCGGCGAACTCGGCCTGGTCGCTACCTACCGGGCGCTGGCCGCCGCCGGGGTGCACCTGGCCTTCGCCATCGGGGCGTTCGACCACTCCGTGTTCGATGCCCTGGCCGGCGGCATGGCGCGGGGTACGCTCGACCTCGTTCGGGCCAGCGACCGTTTCGACCGGACGCGGCTCGATGCGGCGGTCGCCTCCTCCGGCGACACCCTGCTGGGCTTGGGGCAACGGGTGCGCGCCGTCCAGACCGGCCGCATCGAAAACTATCTGCTGGCAATCTTCGTGTGGGGGCTGGCGATCGTCGCCCTGGCCCTGATCGGCGGCGGAGTGACGGGGAGATGATGGCGCCACTGCTGTCCTTGATGGTGTTCTTGCCGCTCGCCGGCGTTCTGCTCCTCTACCTGGTTCCCGGCCGAGCGGCCTGGCGGGCGATTGCCCTCGGGACCAGCGGCCTCATGCTGCTGCTCGGCGCAGTCCTGGCGTTCGGCTTCGACTGGCGGAGCAGCGCTTTGCAGTTCGACACGCGGGCGCCCTGGATCCCTTCCCTCGGTGCGAGCTACCACCTGGCCGTAGACGGCATCTCTATGCCGCTGGTGCTACTGACCGTGCTGCTCACCTTCCTGGCGATCCTGCACTCGGCGAACCAGGAGCAGCGACCGCGAGAGTTCTTCGCCCTGTTCCTACTGATGGAGACCGGCCTGATCGGGGTCTTCTGTACGCTGGACCTGCTGCTGTTTTACTTCTTCTGGGAGTTGGCGTTGGTGCCGATGTACTTCGTCATCGGCATTTGGGGACACGAGCGGCGCGTGGAGGCGGCGCTGAAGTTCTTCCTCTACACCCGTGTCGGTAGCCTCGCCATGCTGCTCTCCATCCTGGCCCTCTACCTCGGCGTGACGCCGCACACCTTTGACCTACCCGCCATCGTCGCGGCGCGGCCCTTCGCTGGTGTCGGCGCCGGCTCGTTCCTCGTGCTGCTCGGCTTCTTCATCGGCTTCGCGGTGAAGCTGCCGGTGATCCCCTTGCACTCCTGGTTGCCTGACGCCCACACGGAGGCGCCCACTGCCGGCAGCGTCCTGCTGGCCGGGGTGCTGCTGAAGATGGGGGGCTACGGTTTCCTGCGCCTGGCTCTGCCCACCGTGCCGGACGCCTTCAGCGCCTGGGCGGCGCCGATCGCCGCGCTGGCGGTCATCTCCGCTCTCTATGGGGCGCTGGTGGCGATGGCACAGGGGGACCTCAAGCGGCTGGTCGCCTTCTCCAGCGTCAATCACATGGGCTACGTGCTGTTAGGGGTCGCCGTCGCCGCCGTGACTACCGCTGCGCCCGCCGATCGGGCGGCGGCGGCGAGCGGCGCCGTCTACCAGATGGTGGCGCACGGGCTGATCACCGGCGGCCTCTTCTTCCTGGTCGGCATGCTGGCCGACCGCACCGGCACGCGGGAGATTGCGCGGCTCTCCGGCCTCTGGGCGGTGCTGCCGCGCTACGGCGCACTGCTAGCCTTCGCCATGTTCGCCTCCCTCGGACTGCCGGCGCTGGCCGGCTTCGTGGCCGAGGTGCAGATCGTCCTAGGCGCGCTCGGCGTCTACCGCTGGGCGGCCGTCGGCATGCTGGTGGCGATCCTGATCACGACCGCCATGTTCCTCTGGACGTTGCAGCGCGTGCTGCTCGGCACGCTCCCCGACGAGTGGAAGGGCCTGCCGGAGCTGACGCGGCGCGACCTCGCCGTGCTGCTGCCCCTGGTGCTCCTGATCGTGCTGCTCGGCATCGTGCCCGGCCCGCTGGTCGGTCTGCTGGATGCCACGGTGCAACACAGTCCGCTGGCGGCGCTGGTGGGTGCGAGATGAGCCGGCGATGAACATGGCAGGCGGTATGGAACTCTGGGCGATTGTGCCGGAGTTGGTCCTGGCGGCGCTGGTGCTGGTGTTGCTGCCGCTTGGTTCCCTCCTGCCGGAGCAGCGCAAGGGGCTGGCCACCTGGGTGGCGTTGGGCGGCCTGGGCCTGGCCGCCTATGCCAGCGCCCGCATGCTGCCCTGGCCGGTGCAGCCGATCTTCCTCGGCACCTATGCCGTCGACCCGTTTGCCGTCTTCTTCAAGCTGTTCGCCATCCTCGCCACAGCAGTTGTCCTATTAGCGACGCACAGCCTCTTCCGAGGACGCCCCCACGCCGGCAGCGTGCCGGCCCTGCTCGTGTTAACGTGCCTGGGTATCCTCGGCCTGGCCGCTAGCCAGGACCTGGCGCTCATCGCCCTCTTCGTCCAGTTGGTGACCGTCGGCTCCTACATCCTGGTGGGGATCGCCAAGGACGACTTTCGAGCGACGGAAGCGGCGCTTAAGCTGTTCCTGTTCTCCGCCGCCGCCGGGGCGGTGATGCTCTACGGCATGACCCTGCTCTTCGGCGTCACCGGCACCCTGCGCCTGCCGGAACTGGCGGCACGACTGCCGGCGGCGCCGCGGGTGACGGTGCTGGCCGGTCTGGGGCTGTTGCTGGTGGGCTATGGCTACAAGATCACGCTTGTGCCCTTCCACGCCTGGGCGCCCGATACCTACCAGGGCGCGCCCACCCCGATCGCGGGATACCTCTCGGTGGGACCGAAGGCCGCGGGCCTCGCCGTGCTGCTGCGCACCCTGCTGATCGCCTTCCCGCATGACCTGGGCAACTGGTCGGTTGGCATGGCGGTGCTGGCGGCGGTCACGATGACGGTAGGCAACGTCTTCGCCCTACGCCAGACGAGCGCGAAGCGGCTCCTGGCCTATTCCTCCATCGCCCAGGCCGGCTACCTGCTGGTCGGCGTCGCCGCCGCCGGACGCAGCACCCTCGCCATTCCCGGCTTCCTCGTCTACCTGGCGGTGTACCTCTTCATGAACCTGGGAGCCTTCCTGGCGGTGGATGCCATTGAGCGCCAGATCGGCACGGACGACCTCCGCAGCTTCGGCGCCTTGGGCCGGACGCTCCCCGTGACCTCGGCCGTGCTGGCGCTCGCGTTGCTGTCGCTCGCGGGCTTCCCGCCCCTGGGTGGCTTCGTCGGCAAGACGCTGCTCTTCGGCGCGGCGCTGGCCGCCGGCTGGGTCTGGCTGGCGGCAATCATGGCGGTCAACGTCGCCCTCTCCCTCTATTACTACGTGCAGGTGTTGCAACCGCTCTACTTCCAAGGCCCAAGCGGAAAGGTGCTCGCACCGGAACCGCTCATGTTGCGTTGCGCCCTGGTCATCCTGGGTCTGGGTACTGTGGCGAGCGGCGTCCTGCCGCAACCGTGGGTGGCGCTCGCAGTCAGGGCGGCGACGCTGCTGGGCGACGTGGCGCGATAGTCGGCGCACGGCGGCGACCTGGCGGCGGGCGCAGCACGCGCCTGAGGGGCAATCCAATGTTGCGCGTGGCGCCCGAGTACATCGGGGGATAGGGACTGCTGAGCGTGGAAGCATTTGCTCCCTACCTCCGCATCCTGCGCAGTCCCACCTATCGCCCGCTCTGGCTCGGGCAGGTGGTCTCCAATTTCGGCGACACTTTGCACTACGTTGCGTTGGTGGTGTTGTTATTCCACCTCACCGGATCGGGTGCAGTCCTGGCGGCGCTCTCCCTAGCCCAGATCATCGTTGGGTTGGTGTTCGGCCCGTTCGCGGGCGTCCTGGTGGACCGACTCGACCGGCGGACGCTGATGATCGCAGCAGATCTGGCCCGGGTAGCTTTGGCGACCTGCCTTGCTTTCACGACGAGTGCCCCGCTCGCTTTCGGGCTCGCCGTGGCCCTGACGGCCGCCGGCGTCCCCTTCCGTCCGGCGCTGCAATCGCTCCTGCCGTCGTTGGTGGCTGAAGACGACCTGCTTGCCGCCAACTCGGTGGGCTGGTCCACGGAGCAGGGGACGCAGATCATCGCCGCGGCCCTCGCCGGCGGCCTCTTGCTCGCCTGGGGCACCACGCCGGCCTTTCTCGTCAACGCCGCCTCCTTTGCCTTCTCGGCGCTCATGCTGTCCCGGCTGCCGCGCCGAGCAATGCGGGAGCGGACGGAAGAGCGCGAGCCGGCCGGCGGATTCTGGCAGGAAGCGCGCCAAGGGTTGGCCTATGCCGGCCGGGATGCCTTCGTCGGACCGCTCCTGCTCATCCAGGGCCTGGCCGCCCTTGCCACCGGCGGCACCTCGGCCTTGCTGGTGGTGCTGGCAAGCCGCCATTTGCATCTGCCGGCGGCGAGCTTCTCCTGGCTTTTGCTGGCTATCGGCGCCGGCGCCTTGATTGGTCCCTTCCTTTTGCCGCGCCACGTCGGCGCCGATGCTCGTTTGATCTTCTGGCCCTATATCTGGCGCGGCCTCGGCGATATCTTGTTGGCGCTCTTGACGCCCTTCCCCATCGCTTTGGTCCTGCTGTTCACCTACGGTCTCGGCACCTCCACCGGTGCGGTCGCCTACAGTACCGTATTGCAGCGGCGCGTACCGGATCACATCCGGGGGCGTGTCTTCGTCACCCTCGATGTCGTCTGGGCAACCGGGGAGATCGCCAGCATCGGCCTGGCCGGGCTGCTGGTAGACCGCGCCGGCATCTTTGCCGTCTATGTCGGCGGCGGCGTGCTGCTCATGCTGGCCGGGGCCTTCGGTTTGCTCGTGACCGGTCTAAGGAGTGATGGCGATCCGAGCGGCCAGTGAACTCAGGCCCCGCTGAGCCGTACATTGTCCCTGCTCCTTCCCGCGAGGCCCACTCTTTAATGATGATGATGCCGTACGCACCGGCGACGGCTCTGCCTGCGCGGCGGATGACCATGAGCGGATGGCGCGACTAGACCGAACGGCGCACGCCGTCCAGCAAAGGAGCTACAAAGCCGGGTGGGCCGTCCCCAGCACCGGCCCGCGCAGGCGGAGCCACAGGGCATAGCCGAGCAGCAACAGCGACAGCGCGCCGAGCAACGGCTGAATGGGCTGAAAATAGGTGGGCGCGCCGGAGACACCAAGCAGCAGGACCACTACCTTGTTACAGATCGGGCAGCCAACAGCAAGCACGGCGAGCAAACCGCCGGCCGTCGTCTGTCGCTCGACGGAACAGGCACGGAAGGCCGACGACACCGACGCCGCGACGACCAACCCGAAGAGCGGCGCCGACAGCAGCCAATAGGCGTAGTTCCAGGGGCCGGCGGGCAGCATGCGCGTGAAGAAGGGGTTCGGGATAATCCCGGTCGGTATCGCCACCACGATGGCGTAGGCGACCGCTGCCAACAACGCTATAGCCCAGAAGCGCCAACCGGCCACTCGGAGCATGATTCCCAGGCGCCGCATCTGATTACTCCATCCTCTCACGTCGGCGGCACGTCGTTCACCGGCGCGTCTTGGCGAGCCAGTAGGCGCCATTGCGCGCTCCATCGCCCAAACCAACAGCAAGGCCGATCAGGTAGCCCAGCGGCGCCGCGACCAGCATGCCGAACTCGTGCAGGTCATGATACTCGGTGCCGGTCGGGGCGAGCATGAGCACGTAATAGACGACGGTGCCGCCGAACAGCCCGGCCGTCGCCTTGCCCGGCATCATCTCGATCGCCGGAAGGCGGGCCGCCTCCGCCTTCCGCGCCACTGCCGTGCGCTTCGCCTTTGCCCGCGGTCCTCCCGAAGCCGGCTGGTACACCTGACGCGCATCCATTCGGCGACTGGCAACGAGCAGAGGCGGATAGACGCGGAGGCGGTAAACAAGCCCGTAAACGACGAGAAAAGGGAAGACGATGATCGCCATCGAAGGAAGGACGCGATTGGTCAGGCCGGACGATCCAAGGAGGCGCATTTAGAGCGCCAGTACGAGGGCGCTACACCAGACGGCCAGGCCAACTCCGACCTTCATCCGCCACTCCGCCCGCAAAGCCGCCTCACCGGGCCCTGGAGCATTCACTTGCCCGAGGACACGTTTCGCCCAGCGGCGGGCCAGGACGAAGCAGGCCAGACCGCTGGTAGCAAGGATCAGGGACACCGCGGTGGCCGCCCAGGCCGCGTGGCCGAGTGTGGCGACGGTAGGGCTGGACAGATAGCTCAGGAAGGCATGCATCGGCGGCGATCCCTTTCCGTTCCAGCGGGCCGAGGCGGCGCGGATAGCCCGACCCTCGCTCCTCGTTCGGCGCGTCGACTCGTCCCTCAGCCTACCACGCCAGGTACTCATTGGGGGTAGGCAGTAGCGGTATGCTCCTTGCCACGCCATTCTGATTCCAGTGGCGCCGGGAAAGACTCAGGCCGTGGAGTTCTTATGCCGTCAATCCCGGTATCTGGCCGCTGCACTGCCAGATCGCGCACCACCAGACCAACAACTTCTCCAGCGGCTTCGGCGGCATGGCTGCGGTCGTTCGCATTGCGGCCTCGTAATGCCCCACGCCGGTGTTGCTACCAACTACCGACCGGCGATAGCTGATAGCAGCGCGCCGCCATGGCATGTCGTTGCTTACCCGGCTCGTCGTCCGAGCCCTTTATTGCTTCGCCTCATCTGTTGCGGTGATGTCGCAATTGCATGCTACACTCGCTAGTCCAATGCGCGGAGGTCGGCATGGCCTCAATTGGCAAGAAGGAGGAGTGATGGCAGCATTTCCACAGTCGGTACTCCGTCACTTTGATGCTGGCGAGCGGCGGCGTCTCGGCCTCTTCTACGGCATTATCTTCTTGCTCCACGCGCTCGGCTGGGGGGCCATGCTGTTGTACGTTGCTCCACGGTTTCCAGTGATGCTGGGGCTTGGCGGGCTGGCGTACAGCTTCGGCTTGCGCCACGCCTTTGACGCCGATCACATTTCGGCCGTTGACAATAGCACCCGTAAGCTGCTTCAAGACGGCCAGAAACCGGTGGGTGTCGGATTCTTTTTCTCGTTGGGCCACTCTACCGTCGTCTTCTTGATATCACTTGGCCTTGGCCTTGCCGTGCAGTTCGTCGTCAACGGCATCCAAGGTGGGGCGCTGAAGAGCGTCGGCAGTATCATCGGCACCACCGTGTCCGGCGTTTTTCTGCTGCTCATTGGCATCCTTAATCTGATTATCTTGCTCGACATTTCCGGCGTCTACCGGCGCATGAAGCAGGGCATTTACAACCGCGAAGAACTCGAGCACAAGCTGACGGCGGGCGGCTTCATGACGCGCATCTTCGGCCGGCTTTTCAAGCTCATCACGCGCAGTTGGCAACTCTACTTCATCGGTTTCCTTTTCGGTCTTGGCTTCGACACCGCGACCGAGGTTTCGTTGCTCGCTATCTCGGCGGGCGCTGCCGCCAAGCATCTCCCCTTAGTCGCGGTGTTGGCACTGCCGATCATTTTCGCCTCCGGTATGTCACTTATGGACACGACCGATGGGGCCTTCATGGCCAAGGCATACTCCTGGGCCTTTTCCAACCCGATCCGCAAGGTCTTCTATAATCTGGCTGTAACCGGCCTATCGGTCTTCGTAGCCTTGTTCGTCGGCAGCGTCGAACTCCTCCAGATCTTGAGTAGTCAGCTTAACTGGGCTGGCGGTTTCTGGGATCTGGTCAACAACCTGGACTTCAACAAGATGGGCTTTATTATCGTGGCCGCTTTCATCATTACCTGGATTGGGGCCTTTACCATCTGGAAGACGCGGCGGATCGAGGAACGTTGGGGCACCATGGTTGGCTAGCCGTGGAGAAGGGAACATGCGATGCAAGGAATAGCACCGCCGCTCGCCCCCGGCCTACGGCAGACGCTCCCGCGCCGGCTGGTCTGGGAAGCGATGGGTCGGCTCGGGCCGCACTGCACAGCGGAGGAGATCGCGGACCATCTGGCTGCGCGTGAGTTGGAACTGCCACGCAGCACGGTCTACCGGGCGCTGGAGGCCCTGGTAGTATCAGGCGCAATTCGTGCTGTCCATTTCGGCGGCGGTCCGGCCCGCTACGAGCCAATCAGGGAGCAGCATCAACACGCAATCTGCCAGGTCTGCCACGGCATTCTTCACCTTGAGCACGCCTTAGTCCGGGAACTCGAGGCGCATTTGGCGCGTGATCACCATTTCCGTCCAGTACAGACGGAGGTGGTGGTGATAGGCATCTGTGCAGGCTGCGTGGAGTCAGGGCAGGTAACACCGGTGCCGGATCGGCCGCACAACTTAGAGCATATCCACTACGCGAGTCAGCCTCAATAGGACTTCATCCGACGCTGTTGCGTTCGTTCCCCATCAGGAGATGATGTTCACCGGCGCCCCGAGCGGTGTCCACGGCGCCAGGAACTGGATCGTGGCCAGTTGCGTATTCACGCAGCCATGGGAGCCTTCCCGCACCGTTCCGTCGGGATCCAAATGGGGGCTGTTGGTGCCCGGTCCGTAATACGGACGCCAGGGCGCATCGTGGATGTAGTAACCATCCTCCCTAAACTGCAACGCATAATGCGTCGGGGAGTCGGGGTACCAGAGGGGCGAACTGGGTTGCCACGGTGAAATGAACTTGAAGTTTGGAATCTTCTTCTGGACATAGTAAACCCCGGTTGGCGTCGGTTTGTCCGGTGCGCCGGTGGTGACGTCTGCGTCGAAGACGGCAATCCCGCCGTCATAGGCCCAGAGGTGCTGGCGGGACAGCGAAAGGCCAATCGAGCGGCCGTTGCCGATGGGCTGTGGGATCGGACCGGGAGGAAGCGCCACGGCGGCGGCCGGCAGCAACACCGGCACGATGCGGGTGATCAGTCCAGAGTACATCCAGCCGGTGCCCTGGGCAGTCGCCACTTGGTACCAAAGCGGGTTTGGCGGCGTCAAGATGTCTCCCGGCGCGTAGGCCAGCACCGATACCGCTTGATTGACCGGAACGTTGGCGAGCACGGTACTGGCACTATTGGGATCGCTGTAGAGGTAGATGTACTGGTAGCCGTAGCCGTCCGCGTTGGTATACCCGGTCCAGCCCGTGCTCGTTCCAGCGGTGTAGCTACTGGCATAGCTGCCGTTCTGATCGGTGATCGTGCTTCCCGCTAACGCGGGCGCCGCGCGCGTCGCGAATGCTGCTGCGGGCAGGGCGGCAGCCAGCTTCAAGAAGGATCGTCGTAGCATGTATGTTCTCCTCTGGGCGACACGAGTCTATCCCTTCGGAGATACTCCTCTCTAGTATGCTCCACCAGTATAGACGCACAGACTGTACCAAGGTTTCGCCTTGATAACCCCATCTAGCCGGCCCGCCGCACCATAATTTCTCCAGCGATCCATTGCACCAATACGGAGCTAGCGCGCAGTCCGGTCGCTGGCGCTGACCCATTGACTAACGATGACGGGGAAGCCGTTGGCGACCAGCGCTTTGATGATCATATCGTTCCCCCCCACGCCGATCAGCGTCTCCAGACCCAGGCTGCGCACGTACGCCGGGACGCCGTAGAGGACCATCCCGCCCCCATTTCCATCGGCGCGCAAGACGGCCTGCGCCTGGGCTTGGCTGCGAGTGACTCCCCAATAGCGCAACATCTCGGCCACGGTCGCCGGACCGCAGTTGTTCCAGGTCTGCACGATATTGATGAGCGGGCCAAGGGAGACGCGGGAAGGCAGCGTGAGCGGTGCGACTGAAAGCCGCGCCGTCGTCGCGGTCGGAATGGCCGAAGGGGAAAGCGCGGCTGGCCCCGTCGCTTGGACGATGGCTGTCGAGGAAGCGGCCGCGGTGGCCGTGGCCGTGTTCGGAATTACTGGAGTGGCGGTGGCAGGAACGGTCGTTGGGGCTGGGGACGGCGCTCGGTCGACCACGGCAGACGGTAGCAACGTTGTAGCAGGCAAAGCAGCAGTCACACTCGGCGATACTGTGCGAGAGCCGATCGGCGGAGCTCCGGCGTTGCTACAGGCAGCCAGAAGCAGTGCGGTCAATACAAGGGAATAGGCGGGTTGAACGCGGGGCATATGTGACTCCTCATCCGAAGCTGACGCAAGCACACACGAAGTGTGTCTACCGGCGCCAGCATCCGGCGTCCCGCTCGGGCACCACCT
>JBPCLN010000197.1:0-6013 GCA_051003235.1 Chloroflexota bacterium
TGGAGCAGGCGACCGGCCTCTCATTCGACGAGTTGATGCAGCCCTACGTGCTCACTCCTCTGTCCATGACCAATACCGGCCTCGACCTCCCTCGGCGGATTACCGCCGGACGCGCCTATGGCCACAGCGTCGAGGGCGGACAGTTCGTTAACGCGGACGATGACGAACTGTGCCTTTTTGAGGAGGCGCCGGGAGAACTCTACGCCACGGTCCAGGACCTGAAGACATGGTGTGACGCGATGTTCGACTGTCCCCTGGTTGCTCCGGCAACCCTGAAGTTGATGTTCACGCCGTATGGGCGGGTGGACGAAGTGCGGCAGTATGGCTACGGCTGGTTTCTGGCGCCTCGCTTCCGCATGCATGGCGGGGAGACGCCCGGTTTCCGCGCGCTGATCCGGCAATACCCGGAGCAGCGCCTGAGCGTCATCCTGCTGTTTAACGCCGACCACGTGCAGCCGTGGACGATTTGTAATGCAATAGAGCCGCTGCTCCTGGGCTGAGGCCCTGTTCGCCGGCAGTCGGTATGATGATTGTCGTCTATGCTGGCGACCAGCGCCACGAGGAGAAGCAACGATGGTCACGACGGAGCCGGCGGCGCAGCGTGTCGTGCTGCGCAACGTGAGTTGGGACACCTACGAGCACCTCTTGCACGATCTGGAAGACCACAGCGCACCGCGCCTGACCTTCGATGAGGGGACGCTGGAAATCATGACGCCGCTTCTGGAGCATGAGGGCTACTGCCGGTTCATCGATATCTTGCTGCTGGCCGTGGAAGAAATGACCGCCACACCGATCTACAATGCCGGTTCCACCACGTTCGCCCGACCGGACTTGCAGAAGGGTTTCGAGTCCGAGTCATGCTATTACATCCAGTACGGCGCGGCAATGCGCGGCAAGACGCGGGTGGACGCCCTGCGTGATCCGCCGCCCGACCTCGTTGTCGAGATTGATATGACGCACTCTACCCTGGCGAAGCTCGCGCTGTACGCTCAGTTTGGCGTCCCCGAAATCTGGCGCTACGCCGACGGCCGTATGGAAATACTGACGCGAGAAGGCGACGGCTACCGTCCAGTGCCGCAGAGTCGCGTTGCGCCCCTTGTATCGGCTGCGGCGTTGACCACACTCGTCGGCGCCAGCGCCGGCAAGAGCCAGGGCGAGTGGTGGCGCTTAGCCCGTGCGTGGGCACGCGAGACGAGCGAATAGCAACAACCCGGCCATCTGCGCGACCACCGGTCATCCACGATAGGCCTGGCTCCCTTCCCCAACCGAAGGGACTAAGGCGCGAGAACGAACGCGATGGCCGCGGAGGCGTCGTACTGGCTCTGGCGCCCCCAGCCGTTGTTCGCAGTAGCGGCAACGTAGACGAGCTCGGCGAACCCGGCGACGTCGCAGCTTCCCATCAGGCCCGTCACCGAGTCGGTGATCGGGGAGATGGCGGCGCTGACCGGTCCACTGGTGGGCGGCACGGCCGGCAGGGCGACCGCATTTACTCCCTTGATGAGCTCGAAAGAGAAGGTCGCGAAACCGTTCGGATGGCTCGCCGTGAATGGCATCGTCACCAGATCCGCGTTCTTCGTTCCATAATGGAGCAGCCCGCAGGTCGGATCCGCGCTCGCGCCATGCAGCGTCGGCGTGGTGATTGTCGCCGTGCAGCGATTGTTGTCAACACGGATGGACAGCGGTGTGCTGGTCTCGAGCAGCGTGCCGGCCCCGTTCACGAACTCGAGGACGATGGTATGGGGGCCGTTGGATAGGCCGGTCGAGTCCAGCAGGTCGCCGAGGGAGGGGTTCATCCAGAGGAATAGCTCGGAAAGCGGGCGGACCGGGTAGTAACCGGGCTGCCCTGCGACGTTGACCGTCGCGGTGATCACCGTCAGGTACTCGAAACCGTTCCACTTCTCGTCCGTCCAGGCGTCGGTGTGGATAGTCCCATCCACCTTCACCCGATAGTACGCCGCTCCATCGTTGAAGGCGCGCAGGTGGTTGACCATCAAGGGAAGCGTGCCGCCAAACGGCACATTCTTCACCTGGTAGAAGTAACTGGGATCCACCATCGTGTCGGCCAGTCCCGCCGCCGTCACGTGGTCGAAGGGGATGAAGCCGATGCCCATCAGCAGCGGACCGGCCGGCTGGAAGACGCCGGCGGCAAAGTCCAGCGTTTCGATCACCTGATCGCTACAGATCAGCATCTCGCCGGGCGTCAGCACCGCCACGCTGGATGGCTGGGGTGGCACGCCACCGGCAACGACCTGGGTTGACGCGGCCGCGACGTTGATCAGGGTGACGCGATTCGCCGGGTCGCGCTCCGGGACGAGCAGGGAGGTCTCGGTCGCGTCGAGCCAGGTCAGAAAGAACGGGTTGGTCAGTCCGGTCGCGAGCGGCTGGCGCGCGCCGTTGCTGAGCTGGAAGCGGCTGACCCGTCCCTTGTCCGGACCGGGCGTCTGCTCGCTGATGTAGGCGTACTGCCGGTCGGCGCTGAGGACCAGGCCCACGGCGTTCTCGAGGCCGGAGAGGACCGCCGTCTTGGCGCTGCTGGTCAGGTCGATCTGCCACAGCCGGCCGGAGGGCGCATACTCCACGACGTAGGCCAGGTTATGGGGCTCGTCGAGAAAGAGTTGCTGCGGGGCGGTGAGGCCGGAGCAGACGACCGCGGCCGAGGCTCGATTAGGGCTGGCCAGCGACACTTTGAGCAAATCCCCGGGTCGCTCGGTCACGTAGACGTGGGTGCCGTCGGCGCTTGCCTTCACGTCCTCCGGTTCGGTGTATCCGGTCCCGAGCACAGCATAGGGCGAATCCAGATGATAGGTAACCCACTGGATCTGCATGTTGTAGCCGTAGCTGAGGACTTTGACCTTGGCGTAGTTCCCCTGGGTCGTCAGCACGGCGAATACATCGCCGGTGACCAGGCGGTTCGTGGCGTCGCTATTCCCGTCGATCGGCGTCGTCCCGTAGGTCAAGCTCGCCAGTGTGTCCGGCGTGAGCGCGTTGAAGTCCACGCCGCCGAGGTTGACGATCTCGGCGCTATTGAGCGCGGTCATGCGCCGCTGGACCGCGGTTTGCTGCTCCCACCAGATGTCGAAGGTGGAACCGAGCCCGCCTTCCGCGCCGGTGTCGAGGTCGAAGGTCCAGGTCCCCTTCAGGATCCCGGAACCTGAGGAGACGATCGTCGCCGTGCGATAGAGGTTCAGCCGGGATAACTTGCCGTTGTATTCCACGAAGATGAGCTGGTTGAAGGTGCGGCGTAAGTCGGAGCCGATCGCGCCGCCAAGGCCGCTGACGAGCTGAATTGGCGTGGTCATTTCAATCTCCTAACCGTAGACCAAAGACCGTGGATCAAGGAGACGCTATAGATAGCTTATCCTACACTTGCCAATGCCGGATGTCAAGATGCTGCCGATAAAAAGTGGTGGCCGGGATCACCATCTCAACGTCGTCGCTGCTATGTTTGCGGTCGCACCGTGTAGGGCGGGGTAGTATGCTCGGATTGGCAGCGCGGCGGCTGGCCTCCGTTGACGCGCTGAGAAGGGATGATGGCGGTGCAGGCAATTCGGACCGTTGGGATCATGAGCCCAGGCGACATGGGGCACGCCATCGGGCGCCGCTTGGGCGAGCACGGCCTGCGCGTCATCACTTGCCTGCAAGGACGCAGCGCGCGCACCGCCGGACTGGCGGCGGCAGCCGGCATTGTGGATGTAGGCGACGATGCGACGTTGGTGCGGGAGGCCGATATCCTGCTCTCGGTCCTGGCGCCGGCGGAGGCGGTCCAACTGGCCGAGCGGATAGCGACGGCGTTGAAAGAGACGGCGAGCGGTTTGCTTTATGTCGATTGCAACGCCATCGCGCCGCAGACCGTCCGGCGGATCGGCGCAACGGTCACGGCAGCCGGCGGGCGGTTCATCGACGCCGGAATCATCGGCGGACCACCGGCGCCGGGCACGCCAGGGCCGCGCTTCTATGCCTCGGGCGAACATGCCGCCGCGTTCGAGCAGTTGCGGGAGGCCGGGCTCGACATTCGGGTGATCGGCGCCGAAGTCGGGCAAGCCTCCGGTCTGAAACTATGCTACGCGGCGCTGACGAAAGGGCTGACCGCGCTGGCGACGGAGCTGCTGGTAGCCGGCGCGACACTCGGCCTAACGGAGCCACTCCGCGCCGAACTCCAGAGCAGCCAGCCCGCCTTACTGTCCTGGATGGCGCGCCAGGCGCCGGGCATGCCACCGAAAGCGCACCGTTGGGTCGGGGAGATGGAAGAGATAGCGGCAATGTTCGCCGCCCTTGGCCTCACGCCGAAGCTCCACGCAGGGGCGGCCGACTTCTACCGCTTCGTCGCCGGCAGCACCCTGGGCTCGGAAACGCCGGAAGCACTCCGGTACGGCCAGACGCTCGATGATCTGATCGCAACCTTGGCGGAGGAACTTCGCTTGAAGGCGGAGTAGCCCGGCGGGTCCGGCACCGGGCTACCTTGCGGCGGCCGTCACACGCACTTGTTTTGCTGGTTGGACCATTCCAACTGAACGGTGTACTGGCCATCCGTCTTGGTTTGCCAGGCGCAGATATCGCCATTCTCGCCGTGCCTATCGTCGTACCAGCCCTGCCCGGGGATGGCGTCGGTGATCGCCTCGCAGAGTTCGTGCGAACTGGTGGAGGTGAGGGCATCCAGCGGCGCCAGGTTGCCGGTACAACCGGCGCAGCCGGGGAAGGGCATCACCGCATAAAAGATCCTGCCGGTGATGTCGTTGTGGTAGCCGCAGAAGCCCGTACACGACGCACTGCCGCCTTGTACCACCTTGACGCCCGGCGGGAGGTAGAGGAAGTAGAGCGTGTTTAGCGTCGGCTGAGGGAAGGCAGGGTTGGTGGAGATTTCTTGTTGGAGTAGATGCTGGATGGCGTTATCCGACACCGAAAGGTGTAACGCCGGCGTCGTGAGCGTGATCGTGCCGGTGCGACGACCATGGCCGATGGGGTAGTGAGGCGTATTGTACTCCGCCAACTCATCAATCAGCGGACTGGTCAGAATGTAGTCGAAGAAGGCGTTGAGACTCTGCAGAAGCGAACTCTGGGGACCCTGCCAGTCCGTACCCCAGAAGACGGTGAAGACCTCGACCGCGCTGATTAATGGACCGTTGCGATAGGTGAGCTGCGGCGGCGGCCCCGCCGGCGCGCCGTGCACCGGCTTCGAGATTTGGTCCGGTGGGTAGACCGGCACAACGCGGATGGGATCACCATGGGCGTATAAGACCATACTTTCCTGGGACGCTGCTGTGCCCACTATTTCCTCCCTACTATAACTATCGGTCGCGTTCCGACTGCCACAAGGAGAAACTGAGGATCGGCAGAGTATAGCCGATCATGGACCATGTGTGGTGGTCAGCGGGCAGGCGGACTACTTGATGGCGTTTGACGGTTCATGCCAGCAAATGTATACTCGTGATTATTACTTCTGTTCGCTACAGTGGGCAAAAGGAGAGTATATGATCGTCGAGCAAGCAAACGAGCTCCTCACGGTCCGCGAAGCAGCGACGGCGCTGAGAGTGAGCACCGTTACGATCGGCCGCTACCTCAAGCAGGGACGCTTGCGGGCCTATCACCTTGGCCCGCGTGCCCTGCGCCTCAAGCGGGAAGACGTGCAGCGCTTACTCCAACCGGCTCCAGAGGAAGTGCGACCAATGCCCCACGAAGGGTTCATGCTTACGCCACCCTCAAAGGACGAGATAGCACGGCGCCAATCTCTTCTCAACGACATCTTGTCCTTGCGTGAGCAGGCGGACATCACGCCCCTGACGACGGCGGAGCTGGTGCGCCAGTCTCGAGAGGAGAGCATCTGGTATGGTGGTGACCGCTGATCTCTCGGCGCTGGTCATTGACGCCTCCGTAGCAGCCAAGTGGCATCTGCGAGACGAACAGCACGGCGCCGAAGCGCTGGCACTGTTGACCCATTTCACCACCGGGCAAGTTGCCCTGTTTGCTCCCGACCATATCCGCTACGAGGTTGCCGCCACACTCACTGCCGCGACCC
>JBPCLN010000198.1:0-9281 GCA_051003235.1 Chloroflexota bacterium
CGCACGGCATGGCTGCGCAGCGACCAATCGGGGAAGGAAGCAGGTCCTCATCCGCCAGGCCGGGACGGGGCGCGCTGAGCGTACATGTCCGCGTGGAAGCGGAGGGAGCCCGACTGGGATTTGCTTAATCCCGTTTAACGGACTCTCCTCCTGTCAACGGTGGGCGGCGTCGGAACGGCACCGGGCGACGGTGGTGCGCTGGTTGCGGCGGGGCTACCGTTGGGCCAGCGCCTGGTCCAGCTCGGCCTGGGCGCCGGTCGTCACCTGATCGAGCGCCTGGCTGGCCGGGATCTTCTGCTGCAGCGCCTGCGTGATGAGGTCGCTCCGTTTGTTGCCCCAGATGTCGATCGCCAGCACCGCACCGGGCGGCAGGCCCTTCGCCACCTGCACCGAGCGGACGAACGGCCCCAGGATCGGGTCCTTGGCCAGCACCGCCAGGCCGGGCGAGGCCTGGAAGCCGGGGATGGAGCCGGTGCGCTGGATCAGGGCGCTCGTCCCATCCGGCGTGGCGGAGACCCACTTGATGAACTTCCAGGCGCCTTCGACGTCCTTCGCGCCGGCGACCAGCCCGATGCCGCGACCGGAGAGCCAAGTGGCCTCGCCCGGCTTGGCATTAGCCGTACCGGGGAACAGGCCGCCCGCCACCTCGGCCGTCTTGTTGATCGTCGGGATGGCGGCAGCGGCAGACGAGACGAGGCCCGTCATAGCGAGCTTGCCGGCGGCGATGGCGGCCTGCGGCTGCTTGGGGATGCCGGCCAGGAACTTCTGCACCTGGTCGTAGCCGCCCAACTGCCGCGCCCAGCCCACCATCCACGCCAAAGCCTGCACGATCTTGGGATCGTTGGCGGTCACCTTGGTGTAGTCGGCGTTCTGGAACTGGCCGCCGTAGGCGAAGGCCCAGGATTGCAGGGAGTTGGTATTGCCATACAGGTCCCAGGGGACCATGCCGAGCTGGTTGTAGGACGTGCCCTGGATGCTCGTCAGCTTTTGCGCCATCTGGTCCAGCTCGTCGATCGTCGCGGGCGCTTTGCTTTCGTCAAGGCCGGCCTGGCGGAGCGTGGCCTTGTTCCAGAACCAGGGGAAGTTGATATCGATCTGGAAGGGCAGACGCCAGAACTTGCCGCCCAGCACCATCTGCGGCCAGTAGCCCGGGAAGAACTGCTCCTTCGTGACCTTATCGCGCGCCGCGCGCGCCGTGAGCGGCTGGAGGATCCCCTTGGTGATCCAGAGCGGCGTCTGCTGCGCCGGCACCAGCGCGACGGGCGGCGGCGTGCCGGCCGCTACCATCACCACCAGCTTCTCCAGGATGGTCGTGTTGTCGCTGCTCACGTAGAGCAACTGCGCCGAGCAGCCCTGCACCGCCTGGGCGAAGTCGCCGTTGAGCTTCACCAGCCCGGCCCCGATGTCCGACCCGACAGCCCAGGGGCTCAGGTACTCCACCGGTGCGGCGCAGGCATTAGCCGCCGGCGCGGCCGCCGGACCGCCGCCCTGTGCCGTCGCCGCCGTACTCGCGGCAGAGCTGGCCGCTAGGCCCATCGTCGTGCTGGCGGCGGCAGCGGCGCTCGCCGCCGCCGTGGACAGCGTGGACGTGCCCGCCGGAGCCGCCGCGGTGGCCGAGCTCGTTTGGGCCGTCGCCTGGCCGCAGGCCGCGAGCGAGAGCCCGGCCACCGCCATGCCGAGGCCGGCCAGGAGCCGACGGCGGTGCAGGGGCGCCGCATCGGGCAAGGAACGTTTGGTGCGAGGGCGGACCGTGGTGGGCATGTGGTCTCCTCCTCAATCGGCGTGACGCCATGGCGGGATTGAGCAGAGTTTGTACGACGCGCCCGTTGTTGTCAACTCGGTCCGCGTCGGCCCGCAGGCGACCGGCAGCTTCAGTAGCTACACTGGACGGTGCCGGTCTTTGCCCGCTCCGATGCCCGAAGAATGGGGCAGGGGAGCGGGCCGGTCAGCCCGAGGGGGAACCATGCCGCAAACCAACATCCTATTCCTGTTCACGGATCAGCAGCGCTGGGACACCATCGCCGCCGCTGGTTACCCGCTGCTGCGCACACCGGCGCTCGATAGCCTGTGCGCCCGGGGCGTGCGCTTCGAGCGCGCCTACACCCCCGACCCGGTCTGCGTGCCGGCGCGCTGCTGCACCATGACCGGGCGGCTGCCCCACCGCACCGGCTGCTTCGAGAACGGCGATCCGATGCCCGCCGACGTGCCGACCATGATGCGGCTCCTGCGCGACGCCGGCTATCAGACGCATGGCGCCGGCAAGATGCACTTCATGCCGCCCGACCGCGACTACGGCTTCACGTCGTCCGACCTCTCCGATGGCCGCGACAACGCCTACCACCGCTCCGTCCGCGCCCAGGGCTACGAGGAGCTGTTCAGCCCCGGCGGCATGGCCGGCGACATGTACTACGTCCCCCAGGTGTCGCCGGTGCCCCAGTCCCTGCACAACACGGCCTGGGTCGCCGAGCGCAGCATCGACTTCCTGCGCGGACGCGACCGCGCGCGACCTTTCTTCCTCTGGACGAGCTTCGTCAAGCCACACCCGCCGTTCACACCGCCCTACCCCTGGCAGACGCTCTACCGTAGCACCGACCTGCCACTGCCGAAGCGGCCGACGCAGTCGCCGGCGCTGCAAACCTGGCTGATGCGCCATCAGAATCGCTACAAGTGGCGAGAGGGCGGCCCCGACGACAACTTGCTGCGCACGATGAAGGCCTACTACTACGCCGAGATCTCCTTCATCGATTACCAGGTGGGACGGCTGCTCGAGGCATTGCGGGCCACGGGCGACGAGCAGCAGACGCTCATCGTCTTCTCCAGCGACCACGGCGAGTTGCTGGGCGATTACCACAGCTTCGGCAAGCGGAGCTTCCTCGACTCCGCGGCGCGCGTGCCGCTGCTCGCCGTCTGGCCGGACCAACTCCCGCAGTATGCAGTCTGTGCCACGCCCGTGAGCCTGGTGGACATCATGCCCACGGTGCTCGACGCCGCCGGGATCGACGCCGGTCCCCATGCCCTGGATGGCCAGTCCTTGCGCGCCATCGCCACGGCGCCGTCCGCCGACCGGCTGATTCTCGGCCAGATCCTGGGGGAGGAGAATGCCGGCTACATGGCGACGGATCAGCGCTGGAAATACATCTACTCGGCGCTGGACGAGCGCGAATACCTCTTCGATCTTACGGCCGATCCCGACGAACTGGAGGATGTGGCGGCCCACACCGTCGCCGGACCGGGCATCGTCGGCCGGCGGCTGGTCCCACCGCTGGCGGCGGCGCGCGATGCCGAACGCGCCGCCGCGCGGGAGCGCCTGCGGGGCGCCCTGATCGAGCGGTTCCGGGGCGACGGCTACACGGCGCCCCTGGAAGGCGACCACTGGCGGCGCTACGGCCGCGGCGCTGATCCGCCCGATCCCGACGTCGATCGCTTCGGGCACGGACCGGCCTGGGGCGACCCCTACGTGCGCCTGCCCGGCTACACGCAGAGCTGGTTCCCGCCGCCACGCCCGTAGCACGACGGGCCCAATGCGCATACGCCGGGCGTGAACGATGCGGCGCCTGCTCCGGTTGCCGTGCTGGCCGCCTGCAAAGCAGCCTGGCCCAACCACGACGGCGCTACGACCGTCCGGCTCGCCGAGCGCCGACCGGCCGGGATCCTGGAGGAGAACCGACGGTTGCTGATGCGGGAGGAGCTGATACCTGGCTGGACGAGGCCGTCGCCGAGTGGTCTGCCCCCACGTCGGGCCTCATCCGCGCTGGACCGGGTGGTTGTCCGTTGGTGCGGGCGCGACGTTGACCACTCCGCCGCTGCGGATCGACTCCTCCGCCGCCACCGCGGCCCGCCCCGTCGCCCCATCGGCAAAAGGCTGCGTCCCCTGGCGAATACTGGCAGCGAACGCGACATGCTGGGCGGCCATGCCGTGGCCATGACCCGTCTGGGCCTCTGGCACGGCATACCGTACTTCGTCCGGCCGATCGCGGAAGTACTGGATCAGCTCGCCGCTCCCTCCCCCGGAGGTTGTACACCAGCATGTTACTCGCGTCTCAAATCGAGCCGCTCCGTCGCCAACCTCGCCTCGGCCTGCTGGTACAGGGCCGGTGCGCCGAGCACGCCCTGCGCCGCCTTGGCGAGCTCCTCCGGGTTCGTGTTGCACAGCGCCGCCACGTCCACATCCGACAGTCGGAGGATGTTCCGCAGATGTTCGGCGCTGATGCCGCTCGTCTTGGCGCCGATCACGCCATAGCGCAACGTCTCCGCCATGCCGGTTTCTCTCTGGTCGACCACTCGCCATCCCGGGAGGGATAATAGCTACGGTGCGCCCATCCTCGCCCAGGCGCACGACGAACCTCATCCCGGCAGCACGTCCACAGTCGCGCCTGTCGCCGCCGATTGATACGCCGCCTCTAACACCCGCAGCGTCGCCAGGCCATCGTCAGCGGAGGCGCTTTCGTGTCGGTTGAAGCGGATGTCGTCCACGAAGAGTTGGTGCTGGAAGCGGCCGCGTGGCGCTTCCGGTTCCACCGGCGAGTATTCCCGGTCCCCGGCCCGATGGTGTTCACGGTCACGGCGGGAACGCGCGACCACGCCGGAGCGATGGTGCGGACGGAGCAGGATGCCCCCGTGTCGCCGAACAGCTCGGTCAGCCAGGCGGTCGTGCCGGCTTCGGCCGTCCAGTGCACTTCGTGGCTCACCAGACACCCATCCGCCAGCGTGTAGTTCATCCCCGCGAGCGTATCGATGGGCCGGCCACCGTTCTGGTCACGCTGGTCCGCCGATCGGGTGAAGACGTCCATCATCGCCTGAACACGAACAATTCGCGCGCCGCTGAGGTGGTGAATCATGCCGATGCCGTGCGGGCCGATGTCCCAGGTCGCGCCGCGCAGCTCGACCGCCCGCTCATAGCGGTTGTGGGTGGCGTTGCGCTGACGGAGAAAGAAGAGCCGGACGATCGCCCCCGCGTCGAGGTGGCGCTTGGCGAGACGGGTCTCCGGGGAGTAGTTGTGCATAAAGCTCGTGACCAGTCGAACCTTGGCTTGCCGGACCGCTGCGACGAGCGCTTCGCCCTCGGCGACCGACCCCGTGAGGGGCTTCTGCGTGAACACTTGCTTTCCGGCCGCGGCCGCCGCCAGGATCACCGCACGGTGCGCCTCGTATTGGGTGAAGAGGAAGATGGCGTCGATATCGGGGCGATCGAGGAGCCGACGATAGTCTTCGTCGGCATGCTGGAAGCCGTACTGGCGGGCGATCTCCTCGGCGCGCCCCGGCACGACATCCGCCACGGCGACGCACCGGACCCCGTCCAGCGCCGCGATCGCCGGCAGGTGGTAGCCACGGGCAATCTGACCGACCCCGATCACGCCAATGCCGATGCGGTCCATTGCGCGCCTCCTTTCCTTCGGTCCACTCCGCCGGGGCGCCGATCCATCTCGCCACGTCCTCCAGGCCGGTCAACCTCCCTGGCTCTCCCGACCGACCACGACCGCCCCCGCTTCGCTCCCCTGCGGCGCCCTCGGAAGGCGCTCAGGATTGCTGCAGGAGGGCGGTCACCTGCTGGGCGGCCTGCGCCGCCATATCCTTCACCGAGAGCCGACCGGCAATCGCCTCGTTGACGACCTTCTTGATGGCCGGATCGATGTTGCCGTTGTAACCCACGGGGAAGGTGACTAACGGCGCCGCCTTGGCCCATGCCAGCACGTTCTGCCGGGTCGTCGGCGGCGCGACGCCGTCCTTGATCCAGAGGTTGAGGTAGCTCTGGCGCGCCGTCGGCCAGCCGTTCGCGTCCATCCAGAACGGCTCAGCATCCTTACCGGTGAATTCGTGCAGGACGGTCCAGGCCGCCTCCGGGTTGCTCGTCCCCTGGACGACGCCGCCATGGTGCACGAAGGCGTAGGTCATCGGCGCCGCCGGCCCCATCACCACCGGCCCGGCGTCCCAGTCGGCGCCGTTGGCGAACTTGCGGAGGTTCTGGGCCAGGGCGGCGTTGCCGAGGGCCATGGCGATGTCGTTGTCCTGGGCGTGTTTCAGCACGGCGCCGGTCGCCGGTCCCAACTGGTCTTTCACCACGAAGTCGAAGGCCTGCTGCATGCCGGCGACGGCTTGGGGAGAGTCCAGGAGGCACTTGGTCTGCTGGTCATCCAGGAACTCGCCGCCGAAGCCGTAGACGTAGATCAGGATGTCCCACCAGGTCCGGTCGACGAACAGGCCGTACATCGAGTGGGCGCCTTGCTGGGTGAGTTTACGTGCCATGTTCGCGAGGTCGGAGAGCGTTGGCTTGGTCGGGGCGCTGGCATCGACCGGCAGGGGGACGCCTTTGGCGGCAAGCGAGGGCCAGTTGAACCACCAGCCGCGCACGGCGACTTCCATCGGGAGGCCGTAGACCTTACCGTTGATGGTGGATGCTTGCAGCCCGATCGGCAGAAAATCATCGACGTCGATCAGCGTGGCATCCCGCTTGATGAAGGCGTCCAATGGCGCCAAGAAGCGGGCGGTGTCGCGGAAGAAGGGTGCCGTGATGTAGACGCCGGCCGGCGGGTTACCGCCGGTGACGGCCGCCACCAGCTTGGTGACCAGATCGGCGGCGCCCGCAATCTGGACGAAGTTCGCGCGCAAGCCGGGGTGCTTCTGCTGGATCGACGCGGCCACCTTCGGGAAGGCCGCCGACCCGGCGTAGAGGCTCCAGAAGTCCACACTGGCGCCGGTGGTCCCAACGGACGCGGCGGACTGCGAGGAGGCGGAAACGGCGGCGGTGGCCGGCGCCGCTGTCTGGGAAGGTGCGTTGCCGGTGCCGGCAACACCGCTCACGACGCTCGTCGTTGCCGCCGTGCCGGCAGTGCCGGTGCTCCCACAGGCGGCCAGGGGCAGCGCCGTCAGCAAGCCGCCGAGCAGGCGCAGCGCCCCCCGCCGGGACAGGCCGGGGGATACGGGACGGATCGGACGGTATGGTGGATGCATTGGGCGCTCCCTCAAGCTCTGGCGGCGCTCGCCGGCGGACCAAGCGTGGCGGCATGGCCGCGCGGCCGCCACGCTGACGGTGGTGTCCCGCGTCCTGAAGTGGTTGACGCTCAAATCATGCCATTATCCCTTCATTATATTACAGCGAGGACGCCGCCGGCCAGGGGAAGTGCGCCACGTAAGCGTCCACATCCTCGGGCAAAGGCCGTAGGATCGGCTTGACGGGGGCGTGCCTTGGGAGCAGGATCAGGGAATGCGTGTGCCCCCCGCGTCGCCCGATGAATCGGCCGCCCTCGCGTTACGGCGTGTGCTTCGCATGGAGCAGACCCGCCGCGCGGCGCCGGAGCAGGAGCATGCCCGGCTGCGGGCGGCGCTGGCGCCCCGCCGCCGTACGAGGCCATCTTTTGCGCCATGCGGTTCGTCTCCTCTCATTGCCAGGCGGGCGTGGCGGGCGACGAGCTAGTCCAGGACGCCCTGGCCTCCGGAATACGATGGCCGTACGCTGCGGACGCGGGCAGCGACAACGGAGGCGACGATGGACGATGACGCCATGGCGGAGGCGATGCGCAGCATGCAACTGGGCCGGGCGACGCTGATCTACGATCGGGCACGAGGGCGGCCGCTCCTGCACCTGCGCGGTGTGGTGGTGTTGCCGGTGGGGGCGACGGTGGAGCTGGCGGGTGGCGGGACGGCCACGGTCGTGGGGGTGCGGCTCCTGGCCGGCGCCGGGGACCCGGCCCAACTTTACCTGGATGTGCAGGTCCCTGCCGATGGGGGAGAGGCCGAGGCGGCGGTGCCGGCACCGATCGCGGCGGCGACCGCCGGCCTGGACCTGGACCCCGACGCGGCCAAGCCGCTCGGCACGCCCCTCTCTTCGGCACCGGCATCCGTCCCGGGATGATCGCCGTGTCCCTCGGCCCGGCGCGCAGGTAGTGGCCCCGAGCCGGGGCCACCCGCAGATACGCATGGCGAGCGCCGGCCCCACCGAGCCCGCCGTGGCCCCGCCTCTGAACGATCGCATGCTGCTCGTCGTGGACCGGCAAAGGAGGTCGGGTGAGGTCGAGGTGGTAGCGGCCGAAGCAATCGCGGTGAGGTACGGCATAGCCTCTCCCGCCGGGTACCCGCCGCAGCGGGTGTTTCCACGGGCAGAAAGGGGAGTTGCGCCAGCGCTATCGGGAGGGGCAAGAGGACCAGCTCGGGGCCCTCGGCCTGGTGGTCAACGTCATCGTCCTCTGGACCACCATCTATATGGACCGCGTGCTCGCGCACCTCTCCAGCCTGGGCGTCGAGACCAAGCCGGAGGATGTCGCCCGGCTCTCCCCGTTGGGATTCCACCACCTCAACCTGCATGGCCACTACCACTTTGCCCTGCCGGAGTTCATCACGCGCGGCGAATTCCGAGCACTGCGGGAGCCGGAGGCGACTGACGACGGAGGGCTGGTCAGCACGTAGCGCAAGGTTTCGCCGCCGAACCGGCGACGGCAAGCACCCAACGTAGCGTACGTTTTGGTTCCAATGATTGTCGAGGGCCGTTAGAAGTGCGCCACAAGTTATCGCGCCGTTTGGCTGGTTAGTGGTGTAACCTAACGGGATGGGCTGTGGTATGGCGCGGGAAGGGGTGGGCCGGATGAGCGAAGCTGGGCGAGCGATGGCGCAGGTGGAGTTGGAGGCGGTGGTGGGGGAGGCGCTGCGGACCTGGCAGCAGGAGCATCCCCGCGCGACGCTGGATGAGATTGTGGCGACGGTGGACACGGCATTGTTGCCGGTGCGGACGGCGTACATTGGCGAGCTGGCGGCGGCCGAGGAAGCAGCGGTGATGGCAGAGCAGCGCTGCCCGGAATGTGGCAAGGGCATGCAGCAGCGGGGGAGACACTTGCGCGAGGTGCTGGTGCCCGGTCAAGCGCCAGCGCTGCGGCTGGAACGGACGGAGACGGTGTGCCCCTCCTGCGGGAGGAGTCTTTTCCCCCCTCGATGAGGTGCTGGCGTTACTGCCGGGCAGTCTCAGCCCGCACTTGTTGGAGGGACTGGTCCGCGTGAGCAGCCGGTTGCCGTTTGCCCAGGCGGCGGAGGAGTTGGCCTTCTACTGGCAGGCAGTCGTGAGTGATGAGACGGCCCGGCGCGTCACGGAGCAGGCAGGCGCGGCGTATGTGGCCGTGCAGACCGCCGAGCGGGAGCGGCTGCGGCGGGAGTTGCCGGAGCCGCCCACGGGGCCGGCGCTGCAACAACTGAGCATTGCTGGGGCGCTCGTCCATGCCACCGATGGGGAATGGGTGGAGGTGAAAACGGCGGCGATTGGGACCGTCACGACCCGGATCGACCGGGACGGCGAGGTG
>JBPCLN010000199.1:0-17284 GCA_051003235.1 Chloroflexota bacterium
GTGGGCAAAATCGGACGCCATTTTCGTTTCGCTTACGGCGGCGGCGCGGGCGTAAACGGTGACCGCCACCCCCGGCGTCGCCGCCCCCACGCCCGCCGTCGTGGCGGCGGCGGTTACCACGGCAGTCGGCGCCGGTGCGACGGTTGGCGGGGCCAGGCTCTCCAGATAGTCATAAATCTGCTGGACCTGAGCGTCGCTCACCTGCTGCGCGGAGAAAGGTGGCATCTGACCGCGCGGTTGGCGCACCTGGTGGAGCACCTCCGCGAAGGTGAGCCCCGTACCGGCGATCTTGGGACCGATTTTCCCTTCCCCATTGTTACCGTGGCAGGCGACACAGCCGTTGGACACATACAACGCTCGCCCGCCGGTGGCCGTGCCGGCGCCGGACGCCACTGCACTGGACGCCACTGCACTGGACGCCGCCGCACTGGACGCCACTGCACTGGAAGCAACAGCGCTCGTCGTGGCGCCGGCGGAGCTGCTGGTCGCAGCACTCGGCGCGACGCTGGAAGCTGCCGCCGACGCTGAGGCCGTGGTCGACGCGGCCGAGGAAATGGCTGCAGAAATGCCGGTGGCGCCGCCGGCCGCCGGCGCAGCAGTACCGGACGTGCCGCAGTTCACCAGCAACAGGGTGGCTAAGAGCACAAACGTGCTGCGGCTCCACCTGGCGGAAAGGTCAGGAGAGAGGGATTGTACCGGCCACATTCGAAGCAATCGAAACACGCATCCTCCCGCTCCACTCAGGTATGGTATGGCCGCTGATACCGTCGGCGTCATCGGCCATGTGACCAAGCAATCCCGGCCAGGGGCCGTGCTAGTATGATAGCAGGACGCTCGCCGGGGTTGGCCGGCGTTCGGATCCGGTCGGCAAGGATAGCGGCGAGTTGGCGGCGCCCACGGTCGGTAGCGCCACCACGGACGATCAGACGTCGTTTCGACGGTCAGGGCGCCGGTTATGGCGCGTGCCAATCGGCCCGCTGCCACTGTTGTTGACATGGCTCCTGACGCTGGTGTATGCCGCCACCTACGCGCTCCAGGCAATCCTTCGCCACGATAGTCTGGGCTCGAACGCCCTCGACCTCGGCTACGAGGACCAGGCGCTCTGGAACACCTTGCATGGCCACCCGTACGCCTTTTCGCTCCTCAGCGGCGGCAGCTTTTCGCTCGATTACCAGGCGCCCCTGGACCACGCCGCGCAGACCGTGCTTGCCTACCATGCCGAACTGCTGCTGGCCCCACTGTCGCTCCTCTACGCCGTGCTGCCGGACGTGCGGGCCCTGCTGGCGCTGCAAGCGATCGTGGTCTGTGCCGGCGCCCTGGCGGCCTACGGCCTGGCCCGGCGCAGCCTCCAAAGCGCCTGGGCCGGCTGCCTCGTGGCCATCGCCTACCTCTGTTCGCCCTTTGTCGAGGCGGAACTGCTCTCCGACTTTCACCCGGTCGCGCTCGAAAGCGCCCTCATATTGCTTCTTTTCTATTTGCTTGAACGACGCCTGCTCCCTGCTGTGCTCCTGATGGGGCTGCTTGCCGCCGCCGCGAAAGAAGATGCGCCGCTGGTGGTGACCCTGGTGGGACTGTGGACGCTGCTGGTGCAACGCTGGCGCCCGGCTGGACTGGGACTGTTGCTGATCGGCCTTGGCTTCACCGTCTTCGACTTCTTCTGGCTGATCCCCCACTTCTCGCCGGGGCAAGCGTCGCCCTTCCTCGCCCGCTACGGCTACCTGGGTCAGACGCCGCTCGCCATCTTAATCCACCCGCTCCGCCACCCCTCCATCCTCGCCCCGACGCTGGGCAGCAGCGAGGCGCGCGCCTATTTTCTGGCGCTTCTGGGTTCCGGTTGGGCCTTCGCCCTCTTCGCACCGCTCACGCTGGTCATCGCCGCGCCGTCGCTTGCGATTAATCTGCTCTCGACGTTTCCCTGGATGCGTTCGGGCATGGCCCACTACTCCGCCCTCGTGCTGCCCATCCTCCTGGTCGCGTCTATCGAGGGAATCCGGAACATTGCCGTGCTCCTGGAAGCAATCCGTAGCCACGTGCTTGGCCGGCGCGATCACACTCCCGCCGTCATCTGGCGGCCGGCGGTACTATTGCTCTCGGCATGGTTGGCCGGGACGGCGGCGTTCACGCACTACCAAATGGGCAGCGGGCTCGGCGGGCATGCCTTTGCGCTTGCCCTACCCGATGCCCACGCCCGCCTGTTGCCGCGCTTCCTGGCCCAGATTCCGGCCACCGATGCCGTCAGCACCGGGTCCAGTCTGGCGCCGCACTTGAGCGAGCGGCAGCACCTGTACCTTTTCCCCAATGTGCTCGATGCCCAGGAGGTGCTCCTCGACCTCACCGGCACTCCCTATCCGCTGAGTTGGAGCGAGCAGCGCCTGCGCTTGCTTGCCCTCCTCCAAACCGGAACCTTCGGCGTGGCCGATGCCGCGGACGGGTATGTGCTCCTCCGGCGCGGCGCGCCGGTGCGCAACCTGCCGCGGACTACCTTCTCCTTCATTGACGGCCCCTCCGCAGCGATTAATAGCCGGCCGCTGGCAACGTTCGGTGGCCACATGTTCCTGCGCGACGCTCACGTCCAGGCCACCTCGATCATCGGCGCCGGCTGGCAGGAGACCTTGACCCTCGACTGGACCGTCGATCAACCGCCGGCTGAAGACGAAACGCTCGCCGTTTGGACGAGTGGTACGCCCCGCCCCCAGCCGCAGGACTTCCAGGGCGAGACGCCGGCGCTGACCTGGCGTGCGACCAGCAACTGGCAGCCCGACACCGTCATCCGTGTTGTGGTGAGCGGTCTGGCCGTGACGCAGCCGACGCGCCTGCAGATTGCCTGGTTTCATCCGAAGGCCGAGACGGCCGGCCTGGACTGGCTGCCGTGCGTGGATGCTGCCGGTCAGGTCTGCCCATTTGGCAATCGCTTCGTGGTTTCCGCACTCGCCACTCCCACCGGCTGGCCCGGCTCGGCGCCGTGGCGGGCCGCGCTCAGTCTGCTGTGGCAGGACTCCTCAGAGCGGTGAGGACGCCGATGCTCGCCTGCGGTGTAGCCCAGGTGGGAGGAACAGGGGGAACTAACTGCGCCATAGACACCAGAGAGAGGCGGACGTGGTTTAATGAAGTATCGGTACCAGGGCGGTAGGAGAACAATGTCCGTGATTTCCTTCCCAACAGCGGCGGAACGCGAGGCGCTGCCCCGTTTTGTGGGCCCTGCCCCCGTTGCCTCCCGCCTTGAGGAAAATCCGCTGATCGTCCCGGCCCACGTGCCGCCAACCCGGCCGGATATGGAAGTGGTCTGTGCCTTCAATCCGGCGGCGGTGCGCTACGGCGACGAGATCGTCCTGTTGTTGCGCGTGGCCGAACGGCCGCGCCTGGGAGCGGAACCCGCCGCCGACGCCTGTCTGCTGGACATCAGCGGCCCGGAACCCCTGTTTTTGCCCCTGGATCGTGATATCCCGGCGGAGGCGCTGGTCGGCCTGGCCCTTTTCAACCCGGATGGTGAACCGCCTGGAATCGTCAGTGGCTATGTCCGGCGGGACCTGCCCGGCCTTGACCTGCACGATCCTCGCGCCGTCTCCTACCTCAAACAATCGTTCCTTTCCCAGATTTCCCACCTGCGCGTCGCCCGCAGCCGCGACGGCATCCACTTTGCCATTGATTCCGAACCGGCCATCACCCCCAGTACGCTGGTGGAGGAATACGGCTGCGAGGATGCCCGCATTACGCCGCTGGAAGGTAGCTATTACATCACCTATGTCACGCCGTCCCGCCTGGGCATCACCACCAGTCTGGCCAGCACCACCGATTTCCATACCTTCACCCGCGAAGGCCTCATGTTTCTGGGGGATCATAAAGACGTCGTACTCTTCCCGGAACGGGTCGGCGGGCGCTACTGGGCGCTCACCCGCCCCATGCCATCCTCGTTCGCCCGGATTCACGGCATCTGGCTCGCCAACAGTCCCGACCTCACCCACTGGGGGGATCATCAACCCCTGGCGTTGCCTCGCCCCGGTTTCTGGGACGAGCGTCGCACCGGCGGCAGCGCCGTGCCCTTCCGGACGGAGGCCGGCTGGTTGGTGCTCTACCACGGCGTCGACGCTACGAACCGGTATTGTATGGGTGGCCTGCTGCTGGATGGCGACGATCCCACGCACGTCCTGGCCCGCTCGCCCGTGCCGATCCTGGCGCCCGATGCTCCCTTCGAACGGGCGGGGTTCTACGGCAACGTCGTGCTGAGTTGCGGGCATGTGGGCCTGGACGCCCAGAGCCGGCGCATCCGCCTGTACTACGGCGCAGCCGACAGCGTGACGGCCGCCGCCGACTTCGACACCGAAGAGATCATCGCCAGCTTACGATAGTCGCGGCGGCGCCGTCCTGCCCTTTAGAGCAAATCCGCACCACCTAACGCGCGGTACGCGGCTGCTTCGGCCTCGTCGCGCGCCAGGACCAGATAGGCTAGCGCGCTTTGTTCCGCCATCGGCGGGAGACGGAAGTCACTGCGCAGCCCGACATGGGCGCCGAGCTTACCCCAATCCATTCCCCGTAGGTGAGATTCGCAGCCGGCAGCGCCGGCCACGAGGGCGATGGTGCGGCCGTCGCGCGGGTTGCGCACCGCCACCCAGTGCTCACGACGAATGTCGGACGTGCGTTGGACGCGCCGCAGCCGCAGCGTGCCCTCCGGGTCGAGCAGCAATTCGCCCGCGTCGGTCGTGCCGCCCGGCTGGAGATAGGCGACCAGGGCCGCATCGACGGGCAAGGTGGCGCTGGTGACGTTGCGGAGGGTGAGACGCAACGCCAGCAGGTTGCTGCCCGGTAAGGTCAGGTAGGTGGCTTGCACCTCCAGGCCGCGTAGCCCCGGCGACTGTAGAACGCTCTGTACGCGCAATCCTCGCCAGCGTCGGCCGTCATGACCGGCGGCGTCCGCCGGCGCGACCGTGAAGCGCTCCTCGTAGCCCCGCCCCGGATCGGGGAATTCCCCCAGGCCCGGCTGGTAGACCGCCGGATAGATGCCACCGAACCAGGGACGCATCCAGCCGAACTCCCGTGCTTCGGGGTAGGCGCTATGGAGGTGATTGACGCCGTCCGCCAGAGTCTCCAGCGCGATGATGCTCGCCAGGAACTGGGGCGCCAGCCGGAAACGGAGGAAGCCGTTGGCCACCGTCCAGACCGGTTGCCCATCCTGCTTCTCTTGGCGCACCGTCACGCCGCCGGAATCCGCGCCGAGATCAAGCAGGGCGCCGTCGAATGCCTGCTGCTCTAACCGTTCCGACTGGAAAGAGGCGCGAAGGGTGGCGGCGCCGGGCCCACGCTCCGCGTGGTCGGCGTGGACATGCACGTCCTGCGGCTGGCCGATATGCAAACCGGCGATCGCCGTCTCCGCCGGTTCGACAGTCCAACCGGACGGAACGATCCAGCGGAGCCGTCCCTTGAGCTCGGCGCTGGTGACGCTGCTCAAGGTGAGGCGGTTGGCGGCGCCGGCCAGGACGGCGGTGGGGGCGGCAGCATTGGACAGCACTACCGTATCGCGTGACGCCGGCATGCGTTCGCTCGCCTCCGGCGCAATCAATTGCCGCCATAGTGCGCGCACCGTCTGGTGGTCGCCAGGGCCGGCGTAGAGGTAGGACGGTGGCAAGAGTCGGCGCTCGCCCGGTTGGAGCGGCGGGCCGCCTTGCCGTAGGTCGCCCAACCCCCAGGATGACGCCTCGACGCGCGTTGCCTCCGCCCACATGAGGCCGACGACGCGCCCCTGGTCCTCACGGGCCAACCAGGACTCCTGGAACATGCCCGGCTTCTGCAGTTCGAGGTCGCTCCAGTCCGGAAATTCCGGTATGGCGGTGACGATCAAGCCGTGCACACTGGGGATCACCAGCGTTCGCAACGCGTCGTCGGCCCACGATTCCAGGGCAGCCTGCACCGCCAGGGGAGCATCGCCGACGTTGGTGAGCGCCGTGGCCAGCCGCAGGAGCCCGCCGGACGTCAGATGAAGTTCGTGTTCTACTACCGCCGTCGGCACGTGCGGGGCAGCTCCGCGCAGGTGGACCGTCAGGCCGCCCTCGCGCTCCTCCACACTGGCCTCGTGGACCACTCGCGACTGTGCCGCCCAGGAGAAAGGCGGGCCCGCCATCAAGCGGGCGCCACCGAGATACGCGCCCGTGTTGGTGTCTCCCAGCGAGCAGCCGCCGGAACGCAACTCGACGACCAGGCGGTGCGTCGCGGTTTCGACGCGCAGTTCGCGGTTGCGGACCACCCGTTCCGCATGCTGCGATCGTGGCGCGTCGGTCTGAAAGGCGACGATCTCACCCGCACGCAGGGAGGGGAGCGGCAGGTGGACCGGCGCCATCGCGATCCGCTCGTTGCCGACGAGCACGGTTGGGCGGATCTCCAGGGCGTTGACCCCGCCGGTGCTGGCGTGCAGGCGGAGGTCGACGCCGGCGTAGCTCTGCGCCGCCACCGGCAGCGATAGTGGCCCGTTCGCCGCCGGCCCTTCGATGGAGAGGCCTGCCGAGGGCGCGAAGCGCAACTCCACCGTTGCCGCCTCGTCCACATTGTTCTGCACCTGCAGGGTGACGGTGCGCGTCTGACCGGTTGGCAGGCTGACGCGGCGCGGTAGCAGGCGGATCTCCACCGGTTGCTTGATCTCGACGCCGGTTTCCAGGCGCACCGGCAGACCATCAAGGAGCAGCAGCGTCTCAACGTTGGGCGCCAGATGACCCGGCGCCGGAGGCTGATAGTCCTGGTCGGCCGTGAGCGGCGCGTCGGTGACGTAGCGGTCGGTGACGGTGACCGTCTCTTCCTTCTGCAGATGCAGTCCGTCACCGGCCGTGGCGAGCAGGCTGAGGGCCAGCGGCCGGCCGCTACGGTTCTCCACCTCCCAGCGCACGGTACGAGGGCGACCGATGGTCAACTGGCGGTCATCGACTCGGCAGGCGATGCGCCAACGCTCCGTCTCCAGCGCCGTGAGGCCGCGGGCGGTGGCGTCGATCGTCGCCTTCACGTAACGGTCGCCGTGGCGAAACTCGTAGGGGTAGATGCGCATCTTGCCGTCCAGGAACAGGTCTTCCTGCACGGTTAGCTGACGCACCTGCGTCCGGTACCAGTCCGCCTCGGCCCAGAAATCGGCCAGTGCCGGGATGCCCAAGAGCAGGGGCAGGTAGTTCTCCATATGCACGGAGCTATCCGGCACCCAGAAATAGCCGCTCTTCTTGTAGAGGGGCACCGCCTTCATGTTGCCCTGCCAGGTATGGAGATCGACGCGGCGGTAGCCGAGGTCGAGGCAGCGTTGCAGGGCCACCTTCAGCAGGTCGCGCCCATGGCCGCGTCCGTGGAAGCGCGTGGCGGCGTTGAGGAGGCCGACGTAGCCGGACCGCCCTACTTCGCCAGGGTATTCGTAGAAGGAGCAGTAGCCGGCGGCATCCGTTCCCTCCCAGGATAGGAAGGTGGCGAGCGGCCGGCGGCCGGATTGCATGTCCAGCACCTTTTCCACCGTCCAGGGCGTACCGTCGCCAAAACCGTCCGGCCACCCCTCGCTGCTGCCGTTGAGCATCTCCGCGACGGCGGCGGCATCTTCCGTCCGAAACTCCGTGATGCGCCGCTCGCCGGAGGGGGCAGCGACGACGCGTTGTGACAGGTCCCTGGTATCAGGCATGAAGGCAATCCTCTTCCACCATAGTAATTGTTGCCCGGGGGCACAAAAAAGCCGCCGGGAGGAACTTCCCCACCAGCGGCTCAGGCGCTCTGCGTATCGCGAGTGCTAGGGAGCGTTCGCGTACGGCCGGGCGGCGAAGGCGGGGCGTGCTGGGCAAACCGGGTAGGTGACGAAGCGTGGCGAATTAAGCATGCGTTGTCCCTCCCCCCAGTTCCATCGTGTGCCCCGGCAAAGTATCGGGCATCTAAGTCGTCAAACGGGACTATAACCGAGTAATCACCAGGCGTCAACCCCCGGGCCACCTCGCTGCCGCGAGGTTGTTATGCCGTTCATGCCTCCGCTGCTGCGTCCACGAACCCGCCGCACCTCCTCCGATTTCGCCGCCTTCTGGCTGGGCGAGACGGTCTCTCTCTTCGGCTCCCAGGTCACGTCGCTAGCCTTGCCACTCACGGCCGTGCTCGCGCTGGGCGCTAACGCCATCCAGATGGGCGCTCTCACCGCCGCGCAGACGGCGCCCGCGATGCTGTTCGGCCTATTCGCCGGCGTATGAGTCGACCGGGTGCGGCGCCGGCTGTTGCTCATCGCCGCCAATCTGGCGCGCGCCCTGCTGATCGGATCGATCCCCGTGGCCGCTTTACTCGGCGTCCTCGGCCTGCCGTAGAGACCCGGGACCGTTCCCTGATTCGCTCGCCCTACAGCGATAGCTTACGGACGCACGCCGTCACCGTTGACGCTGTGCAGTCGGCCCGCGAAGGCCGTCTGGTCGACGTACAACGCCTGTGGCAAGGGCACTGACGGCGATGCACGCGCCGCCAGACCTTGTCGGATCGTCTGGACCCACGCCAGGAGGCGTGGCTCGTATGGGAAGGAGTCTGACACCATGGTTCCGGCTCTGACGCGACGAGCGCTCTTGCGCGGCAGCTCGGCGCCGGCGAAGCCGTACATGGTGGCCGCACTCTGTCGCAATAGGTTTCGTCGCGTCAGATGGAGGTTCTTCACGTCGCTCTCCTTTGCTGCCATGCCAATACTTCATCCTTTGGCTGTGTTCGCCGCGTCCCCGGCGTGCTAGCATGCGAGTGAGCGGAGAGGGGGGGCTGGACCGATGGCCCTGTCGGAAGTTGCCTTGGCCGGGGGACGGGCCGCCACGCTCCTGCGGGACGCGGTGGACGACACGGATGAGGCGCCCTGGATGACGATGCCGGAGTTCCAGTATTTCATGGCCCGGTTGCTTGTCGGCATCTTGCAACAGCACGCGCGGCGACAGGGCTTGGGCTGGCACGTCACGGGGGAGCTGGGAGTGCGGATGCCTAAGCCGGAGGGGCAGGGCACGCTCACCCTGGGGCCCGACCTCTTCGTGGTGGAGGCGGACGAAGGCTGGCGGACCACCTGGGACATCTCGGCGGAAGGACAGCCGCCCCGCTTCGTGCTGGAGGTGGTGACGCAGGACAGCGTGGAGCGGGACACGGAGCCGAACCAGAAGGTGGGCTACTATGCCGCGATGGGCGTGGAAGAATACGCCATCTACTGGCCCTACCGCGCCGCTGGCGGGCCGAAGCTGTTCGGCTACCGGCGGGATACCGAGGGCGCGTGGATCGACTGGGCCACCGACGCCCAAGGCGTGCTGTGGAGCGGGGCTTTGGGCGGGCTGGGACTGGTCATCCGCGAGGCTTCCTTGCTGCGGGTAGTGAACCGGCAGGGCGAGTTGCTCCCCTCCCCAGAGGAGGAGGCGGACGCTTACCGGCTGGCGGATATCCGCGCCGAGCAGGAAGCCGCCGAGCGCCGGCTGGCCGACGCCCGTGCCGAGCAGGAAGCCGAGCGGGCAACACGAGAAGCCGCACGCGCTGAGCGGGAGGCCGCACGCGCGGCTACGGCCGAGGCCGAGCTGGCCAGCATGCGCGCCCTCTTGGAGAGCCGAGAGGGCTAACCAAGGTGGCTATTTCTGCAGGTGGCGACTCCGCCGGGCAAGGGCGATGATCCTCCATCCGCCATGAGTACCAGTCGATGTACGGGCTCGGCCTCGTGCTCACCGCCTATGCCGCTGCCCAGGCGGTGGGTGGGGACGGCGTCCTGGCGGCATTTTTCGCTGGTCTCGCCGTGGCGATCTTTGACGTTTCCTTCTGTGACTGTTTCCTCGAATACGGGGAGGTAACCGCCGAGATGCTGATGTTGCTCGCCTTCTTGCTATTCGGCGCCGCGCTCTCGCCGTTGCTTGGAACCGTCGCCGTCATCCCCGCGGTCATCCTGGCGATCATCGCCCTCGTGGTTGTGCGACCGGTAGCAATGTGGCTGGCCCTTATGCGGGCGAGTATCAGCGGCACCGGTCGCGCCTTCATCGGCTGGTTCAGACCGCGCGGCCTGAGCTCGCTGCTCCTGGCCCTCCTCATTGTGGATGCAAGGGCACCGGAGGCGGTGCGTTCTGCCTCCTACTTCCCGGACAGGTATTGCTGATCTCGCTGCAATAGCGCGTTCACCTGCGAGACGACGCTCGCCAGCACGGCCTGGGCATCCTGCTTGCCCTGGAATAGGGGCGCGAGACCCTTGCTGAACAGGGTCTCCAGTTCTGTGTCGGAGACTGCCCGCTGCCAGTACGGAACGGTGGCCTTCGCTGCGAGGTCGGAGAGAATCTTCATACTGGCCGGCTGCTTATTCCAGGTCGAGTAGGCCTTGTCCGCCACCGACTTGATCGACGGCACCGAGGCTACCGTGTGTTGGAAGGCCAGCAACTGTCCCTCCGGTCCGGTCATGTATTTGTTGAACAGCCAGCCGCCGTCAGGGTTCTTGGAGCCACTGGCCTGGCTGATGCCGGACGCCTCGGCCAGAATGATGTCCTTGACCGGTCCCTTAGGTGGCGCATAGATATCCCAGTCGAAGCTGCAGGTCCCGGTGCCGCAGGCGGCGCCGATCCCCCAACTGCCGGAGATTTGCATCGCCAGGTTCCCGGAGTTGAAATTCACCTTGCCCTGGGTCTTGATCCCCGCGTCCAGCGCGGCGTGCAATTTGTTGGTGAGGTCGGCGGTCCACTGCAACCCATCGACGGCCGGCTGCTCCTGGAGGAGACACTTCGTCACCTGGGCGTCGAACACCGAACCGCCATAGGCGCCCACCGGAATGTCGATGCCATAGGTAAAGGCGCCGTCATTGAAGCCGGCCTGCACGACGCTGGTCGCATCCAGCCCCGGCGCGTGCGCCCCCTTGCTATCGGCGGTGAGCTGCTCCGCCGCGGCCTGAAACTTGTTGAAGTCCCAGGTATCGTCCGGAAAAGCCACGCCCGCCTTCTTGAAGAGGTCCTTGTTCACCCAGAGCGCCCATACGCCCAGGTCGACCGGCATCGCGTACTGCTTCCCGCGCAGAAACTGGGGGCTGAGCGCGATGTCGAACCAGTCGCTCTTATTCAGTTTGTCGCGCGTGAAGTATGGTCCAATGTCAATCACCACACCCTTTGCCGCCAGCGAGAACAGGTCATCATCGGAGGTGAAGACGACATCGGGGGATGTACCGCCGGCAACCTCGGCGATGAGCTTATCGCCATAGCTCGTGGAATACTCCCCCAGCACCGAGTAGCCGGGCTGCTGCTGCTGGAAGTTATCAATGGCCTGCTTGAAGAAATCCTGGTAGTTCTGACCGCCCCGCTCGAGGAAGGTGATGGCCTTGGTGCCCGGGCGTGGTGTCACCGTGGGAGGCACCGGCGTGGCGCTCGTCGTGGCGGCGGCCGCGGCCGAAGTGGCGGCGGATGTGCTGCTCAGGCTACTGGCGCTCGGTTTGGCGCTGCTGACGACGGCGCTCGTCGCCACCACGCTCGCTGCCGTCGAACTGCCGGCGGACACGGTCACCGATCCTGAATTGCTAGCAACCGTGGCGCTCACGCCGCCGCAGGCGCTCAGGAGCATGCTGGCCCCGCCCGCCAGCATACCGATCACGACAGCCCGTCGTGCTACCGTCGCGGGGGATCCTTCCAACTCCTCGGCCCGATGCTGCATTGCGGTCGCGCTCCTTTCCATCCACCTGTATTGGCGCCGGAATCCTCACGGATGTCACGCTACGCCTGCTGAGGATAACGCTGAGGTCCGGCATGTGACCGATAGTGTAGGCGTCCGCGGCGTGCATGACAAGTGGAGCCGGCCTCGGGGAACCGCTCGTTACCTGTCCTGATGCAGAGAGTCCAAATACCCGGTGCAGGCCCGGCTCGTCGTGAGCGCCTGGAGCGCCTCCAAGGCGGTGCTGATTCTAGCGACCCATCTTCCTCAGATCACCATTGGTCTGGCCGATGTTGTTCATCAGGAGGCGCAACACGCTTTTGCCCGCAAGGCGGCCCTTTCGGCCACGGCCGATGGTGAGGCGGCCCATGCCGGTTGGTTAGCTCGCGTGCGGCTGGAGCGGCGGCCACTTCCAACCGAGCAGGAGATCGCTCGTCTGGCGCCGGCAATCCTGCCCGTGCTGCGACACGTCAACGACTTGCCGGTGGTCGTCAGCGCCATAGCGGCGCGGCCGGACTATGTGCTTTCCACGAACGTGCCCATTGGGGTCCGACACTGGCAAACAGGACCAACCTGCGTATCCTCGCGCCCCGTCAGTTCTTGGAAGCGCTAGTATCGGAGCATCGCTAAGGGTGGGTGATCCATGGCTTGCTCCACCAGCAAAAAGGATCTCATGCCGTAGCCCGCTCACAGGCGTCGCAGGTACGCCGTGGGGTTGGCGAGGAACTGCCGGGTCAAGGTGACGTTCTCTACGGCGTCATACGGCGTTTCGGTGATGGACCGGCCGTCGAAGGTGAGGATGGCGGCGTCGGGGTAGGCCAGCACGATGGGGGAGTGGGTGGCGATGATGAACTGAGCCTCCTGCGCCACCATGTCCTTCAGCATCGCCAGCAGCGCCAACTGGCGCTGCGGCGAGAGGGCCGTGTCCGGCTCGTCCAGCAGGTAGAGGCCGCCCGGTACGAAGCGGGCCTGGAAGAGCTGCAGGAAGCTTTCGCCGTGGGAGCGGGCGGTGGGGTCTTCGCCATACCTGGCAATCAGCGCCGCCCGTTGCCCACGCACCGACCCTTGCGCCAGCTGCAGGCCGTAGCCGGTCAGCGTCTGCTCGAAGCCGGTTGCCGCCTCGTCCAACTCCTGGATCAGTTGCGTCGTGCGAGCGCCGAAGTTGAAGAAGTCCTGCGCCCGGAGGAAGAAGCCCCGGTGTGTCCGCTTCGCCCAGACGAACGTCAGGCGCCTGGCCAGCTTGCGCAGGGGTGCTAGCGTTGGGTCTTTGCTCACATCGGCGCCACCGACGGTGATGGCGTCAATGCCGGCGGCGATGGCGTCGAGCATGGTGGATTTGCCGCTGCCGTTCTCGCCCACAAAGAAGGTCACCGGCGCCCGGAACGCCAGCATGTCGAAGTGCTGCACGAAGGGGAGATTGAATGGGTAGGCGTCGCTTTGCGCCTCCTTCTGCTTCATCCGGAGCGCCTGCAAGTAGATCACGCGCCGCCTCCTCCGGCTTTCCAACCACGCCTACGAGTTCGCCAACGGCGCGGCAATACCCAGGGCGCGCGCCATATTGCCGTACATGACGCGGTGACGGAGTTCCTCGCTCGCGTCAAGACGATCGAGCATCTGCTGGTAGGCGGCGAATACCTCGGGGATCTCGCCGTTCGTCACATCCGACCCGAACACGATTTGCTCCAGCGCACCCGACCCGGCCAGCGCCTGGTAGATCATGTCATGCACGATCTGGCGGTTGCCGCGCCGGATGGTGATCGGGCCGCTCAGGTCGAAGTAGATGTTGCGGTTCCAGCGCGCCACCCAGGCGGCCTCGGCGAACGACGGCACGCCCAGGTGGGCGCCGATGATCGTCAGGTCGGGGAAGGCGCGGGCGATCGGGTCGAGCATCCAGGGCATCATCCGTGCCGTTGACACGTCCCAGCCGCGCTCGCCGCGCCCGGCCACCCGCATCTGCTGCCCGGTGTGGAAGAGGATCGGCAAACGATAGGCTTCGGCGCGGGCGTAGACCGGGAAGTAGGCCTTGCTGTCGTAGTTATCGAGCGGCTGGATCATCTTGAGGCCGCGGAACCCCATGGCAAAAAGCCGGTCCACCTGTTCGGGCGGATCAATGCCGAGCTGGATATAGCCGAAGCCGACGACGAAATCGGGATAGCGGCGGATCATGGCCGCCACCTCCTCGTGGCAGGGCGGCCAGGCCAGGGAGTTCACGCAGATGCGCTGCGCCCCCAACTCGCGCTCGACACGGACCAGTTCCTCGATCTTTTCTTCCACGCTCCGGGTCTCGCCGGGGGGGTCGAATAAACCATGGGGATAATGGACGTGAACATCAACGAACACGGAGTGGTCTCCCCATCCTGTTCAATTTGCCACCGATATTAACTTCGTCAGCAGAGTCATTGATCGCTGGGCGTTGTTGGCTGGCCCGCTGACCGCCCGGGAACGTAGTATTACATAGTCATCACGTCAACATGTTGGCGTGCCGGTTCGCATGGCGTCGTCACCATCGTACATCCGCTGGAGGTAGACGCTCATGGTTGGTTCCCCAGATCGCACGGTGTACCGCGCCGGGATTATCGGCTGCGGAAGGATCGCCGACTCCATTGAAGACGAGGTGCGAGATGCGCTCTACTGGAGCCTCCTCCCATACTCGCACGCCGGCGCCTATCAGCGTTGTGATCGGACCCAACTGATCGCCGCCGCCGATCCCAACCCGGAGCGACTGGCATCGTTTGGCCGGCGTCGTGGCGTCGAGCACCTGTATAACGACTACCAGGAGATGCTGGCGTACGAGTCTCTCGACATCGTCAGCATCTGTGCCCCGACTCGCGCGCACGCCGACATCGCCCTCGGTGTCGCGCAGTATCCCGTCAAGGCCATCTACCTGGAGAAGCCGATCGCCCAGAGTCTGGCGGAAGCCGATCGCATGCTGGCCGCCTTCCAGGCCGGCGGGATCACGGTGGCAGTCAACCACATTCGGACTTACGATCCCATCTACGGTCGCATCCGCCGGCTCATCACCGAGGGCGCCATCGGCGTGCCCCACGCCATCATCGCCCACCGGAAGGAAGGGGCACTCTTCGGTGGCACACACCTCTTCGATCTGTTGCGTTTCCTCCTCGACGCCGAAGCCGAGTGGGTGTTCGGTACCCTGGATGCCGGCAGCGGGCGCTTTGACCCCGGGGCGAGAGGCATCATCGGCTTCCCCGCCGGAGTGCAGGCGTACGTCAGCGGCGCCGAGGTGAGTGCGGCGTCCGCGGAACTGGACATCGTTGGCACTGGAGGGCGAATCCGGGTCGGCAACGAGCGCTATCCGGAGCTCTCCCAGCTCGACTGGTCGAGGACGCGGCCCGCGCTCGTCCGCCGCGGCTTCCCCGGTGTGACCGACGGCCGCAGCGGCATGCTGCGGGCTGTGACGGCGCTGGTCGAAGCCATCGAAGGCGGAGAGCAGCCGGCGTCGACCGCGGCCGATGCCCGGCGGGACCTCGAGATCGCCGTCGCCTTCCATCTCTCGCACCGCCGCGAGGCCACCGTCCGCCTTCCCGTCAAGGAAACGACGTACGTGATTGCGGACCCGTGGGGTCGAGACGGCTGATGTCGACAAGGTGAGGGTAAGCCCGGACAGGCGGCAGTCCGCCATCGCAGCCCTGCGGCCCCCCGCGGCGCCCTAGAGCAGCCGACCAACCCGGCCACCTTGAAAGGTCGCCTCCTCGACCGTCCTGGGCTGGTTGGCGTCGCCGATGATGAAGAGGCCGCCGCCGCCCCTGGCCCGTTCCTCGACATAGGCGCGGAAGGCGTCGTTGGGTAGTCCTTCCGTCGCCCACCAGCCGGCGAAGTGCGCCGAGACGCCGATGCGGTTTGCCATCTCCACTGGACCGATGCGTAGCGGCGAGAAGACGTGCGGAAAACCCAGCCCGAGATTGGCGGTCACTCGCTCCATGCTCTTCAGGGCCCTTCTGCCTTTCCGCCATCGAGCACAACAGTACCCTTTGCTGGCGTCGACGACAAACTAGCACCGGGAACGCTCGGGGAATTGCGTCTGGTACACGGCGTGTCAAAGGTATGCCGTATCATCATGCGCGAATTGAGCGGCGGGTTGGAGGGAGGGTAATGACTCCGGGCTACGTCCTGCGTCCTGCCACGCCGGCCGATGCGGCGGTGCTCGCCGCGCAACGGCGGGCAATGTTCGAGGCGTTGGGGCAGGTGGATGGCAGGGCCGGTACCGAACTCGAGGCTGCTACGCGTCGGTATATCGAACAGGCGCTGCCGGCGGGTTCGTACTACGCCTGGCTGGTCGAAGCCGGTGCTGCGGCGGTGGCCGGAGGTGGCGTACAACTACGACCCTTGGTGCCGCGCCCCGGTTACGTCCATGATGACGTGGAGGGGCTAATCCTGAGCATGTGGACGGAGCCGGGCCATCGTCGTCGCGGCCTCGCCGCCGGCGTCCTCGAAGCCATTCTGACGTGGAGCGAAACGCGCGGCCTCCGGCGGCTCACCTTGCACGCGTCCGCCATGGGCCGGCCCCTCTATACACGGTACGGATTCACCTCGACGAACGAGATGCGCTTTGAACGGGATGTCAACCTTTAGCACTCAATCCGCGGCGTTTGCCGCCGCGAGTGCGGCATCCCAGAGGGTCTGTTCGGGCCGAACGGCCGGCTCGGCCGTGGCCGCCGTGCACACGATCACGCAGTTTGGGTGGTCCTGCGTCAGGGTCGCGGGATAGGCGACGTCGACTGGTCCGAGGAGCGCCGTGCGTACGGCCGTCCGTTGCCACTCGCCGCCGTCACAGTACAGCCGGAGGCGCCGCGCCGCGAGACATTCCGCCATGCCGAGCGTGATCCCCATCGGCGGCAGCACGGCAAAGGCGCCGCCAAGTCCGCGGATGCTATTCATGACCATCGTCTCCGGCGCCAGCGATATGACGCGCGTCCGTGAACGGCGGAACTCGTCCACCGACAGCGCGCGCCAGCGCGAGCGCGGCGGCTCATTGAAGGCGATGTGGCCGTGGACGCCGATCCCGCCGTAGCAAGAGTCGACGCCGCCTAACGCCTGCATTAATTCCCAGGTCGCGTCGGGCCGGGCGGGATCGGGAAAGTGGCACTGCTCCGGTGGCGGCCGCAGTGCCGGATCGAGCTGAGCGAAGAAGCGCTGCATAAAGGCATGGAAGCTCAAGGGATGCTCCAGGGGGATGGGTCGCGCCTGCCAATCCAGGTACTCGTCCATGTTGAAGGTATGCACCTGCCGCCAGGAGATGCCCTCGCCGTTGCAGACGGCAGCCAGGGGCGGGAAGCCGCCGAGCGGTCCCACCGGCAGTATCAGCACAGTACGCCGGCCGGCAGTGTTGTTCTGCTGGATTTCGTCCGCAATGCTGCGGGCGAAGTCCTGGTACACGGCAGCGCGAGTAGGGAGGATGAGCAGACGCTCCCCTGCCTGCGCAGCCAGTTCCGCTGCGGAAATCGTCAGGTAACCTGGCGCCAGGAGACTCATTCGGCGGGGATCCTCTCCTGACGGGGACCAGTCTCGATAGGCATAGCAAACCTCATTTGCCCTCGTTTCCCGCGATCACGGGCGTGGAACGACCGGCAGCAGCAGGTGCGATGGATAGGCGCGGGAGTGGTGGATCGACTGGTGGGCGATCCGGATCTCGGCGTCCTGACCGAGCGGGTTACCGGTG
>JBPCLN010000200.1:0-5321 GCA_051003235.1 Chloroflexota bacterium
GTCCAGCCTCGATCAGCCACATGACGGCCCTGGCTGTGCAGGCTTTGGCAAGCGAGCAAAGGTAGAAAGCAGTGTCGCAGCTGATCGGCGTCCCGGCGTCCAGGTCGGCCAGGCCGTAGCCCTGGCGATGCTGCACGACCCCGTGGTGGATGACCGTGACGGCCGCGCCGGGATGGCGTCCCTCACGCGTGAACGCGAACAGGTCATCAATGCCGACGGCAACGTCAGGCGAGAGCATGCTCGGGGAATCTCCCTCTATTGTCGAGACCGTCTGGCGCTGCGCGGGATGGTAGCACGGTTGACGTCGCTGTCGCGGCCCGCAGAACCCAGACCTTCAACTGCTGCATACTTGTATGCTATGCTGTCAGCATGAAACGCACGACGATTTCTCTGCCCGATCCGCTTCAGGAGGAGCTGAAACAGTACCAGCAGGACCAGGTGGCGCGGCTGCCCACGAGTGCGCTGATCCAAGCGGCAATCCGGGAATACCTGGAGCGGCGCGGTTATGGCACGCTACGTCGTGGTGGCGGCTTTCATATCACCCCCGCCGTTGAAGAGACTGGCACGTCGGATGGCAGTAGCGCGCATGATCGCTACGTCGCTGAGGCTGCCGAGTCGCGATGAGGCATGGAGTGCTGGCCGACACAGGGCCACTCTACGCAGCGCTCGATCGTACGGTACATCGCTGTCGGGATTTAACCGGCTCGGTTCTTCCGGCTGCGCCAATGCGCGTTATACCCAGGGGGCGCGGCGCTGCCCGTTCAGGTTCGCGGCCAGTTTGAGTTCGATGCCGGCGGTCTTCTGGGTGAGATTCTGGTTGATGAGCTGCGTCGCCTGCGTGGTGTAGTTGTTGACGTCGATCTTGCCGGCGTTGAAGTCGGCAAAGATCGGGTTGACCAGGGTCGCCACCTTGCCGTAGTTGCCGTACTTGAGCATGCCGTTACCGGAGTTATGCGAATATTGCGCTTGCAGGGTGAAAGCTTTGGGATCGACACCCGTCTCGTTCTGGTAGACCTCCGCCATCTTGGGATTGCCGGCCTTCAGGGAGGACACCGGCTGGCCCAGACCCAGGGCATAGGCGGCGTTCGGATCCGGCGTCATAAGCCACTGGATCACGGAAAGGGTCTCGCCCTTGACCTTACTACTATTGTCGATATGCAGTCCGTCGGCGAAAAAGCGCCCGCTCTGGTTCGGCGCCGGGCCGGAGTAGGGGGAGGTGGCCAGGGCCAGCCGGTTCTTGACCTTGGCCCTATTGATGAGGCCGACGATCGGTTGCATGCCGATCACACCGGTCTCCAAGCTGGTGTCGAGCCCTTTAGGGAAGCCTTTCGATTCGTCGCTGGTGGGGATGACGTGGTACTTCGAGGCGCCCAGGTCATAAAAGAACTGCATCGCCTGGCGGAATTCGTTGGTGTCCATCAAGCACTTCTGCTGGTTGTCGTCCCAGGGCTGCTGGCCGAAGAAGGTGCCGTCGGTGCAGCCAAAGGCGTTGAACGACGTTGGGGCGCCGCTATTGCCGCCGCCGTAGCCCCACTGTGTCCCCGTTTTGGTCAGCTTCTGGGCGATATCCAGGAAGCTCTGCATCGTCCAGGCCGTATCCGTCGGATCGACGGGCGGGTACTTGATGCCGGCGGCGTCGAATAAATCCAGGTTGTAACCGAGGGCGTCGGCGGCGACGAAGGGCGGAATCGCCCATTGCTTCCCCTGGTACTGCCAGGCCTGAATGACGTTGGGGATAAAAGCGCCTAGGTCGAACTTGGCAGTCTGGATGAGCGGGCTAAGGTCGGTGATGACGCCCTCGTCGGCCATGTCCGTGAACGGTCCCCAGCCGTTCTCATAGAAGTCACCGGCGGTCGTGCCGCCGGCATGCGCCACCAGGATCTTCTGGCGAGTGGTGGTGAAGCTGCCCGTGCTGGGGAGGACCTGCACCTGGAGCTTGTCGTGCTCCTGGTTAAACTGATTGAACACGGTGACGTAGGAGTCGAACTCCTTGCCCGACGCGAACACGCACAGGTAATTGACGACCGGGATACCTGCCTTGACGGTCGACTTGCTGGACGGCGTGGGCACAGCGGGAGCGCTCGCGGATGCACTGGCGCTGGCGGAGGGCGTGGTGGCGGCGCTGCTCGCCGCGCTGGTCGTTGCCGTGTTGCTGGCGGCGGCGGCGGTTGCGCTGCGGGAAGCGGTGGAGGCAGAGGAAGTCGTGCCGCCGATGCTGCCGCCGCTGCCACAGGCGGCCAGTAGGGCAGTGACGCCGCAGCCGGCGAGCAGGCCAGTCAGCAGTTCTCGTCGGGTGGGCGTAGTTCGGCGTTGCGGCATCGTGTGTCTCCTCCCTGAAACGATCTCCAGTATACGGATGAACAGCCATTCGCACTATTGCTCTTATCGAACCGAGCATAGACAATGCCGGTGGCGCCGTCAAATGGAACGATAATCGCCATAATCCTTGGCAGCGAATGCTTGCCCTGCGCTACTATTGCTCACCCACGGCACACCGCCAACACTAGTTTACGTTCGGAGAATTAGGAGCCTGGTATGATGCAACTCCCCGCCCTCCTTGCCATTGTGGACACCATGCGCGAGGAGATGATCAATTTTCATCGCCACATCGTCCGCTTCGCTACCGTCAACACGGGCGTGATGCCGACGGGCAATGAGACGCCGTGTTGCGAGTACATTCGGTCCCGCCTGGCGGCGGAGGGCATTGCTGGGGAGGTCACCGAGTCGGCGCCGGGACGGGGCAATCTGATCGCCCGGCTGCCCGGCACCGAGGGCGGTCCCAGCCTGCTCTTCATGAGCCATCTCGACGTGGTGCCGGTGGAAGACGCCGGCGCCTGGCGCTATCCGCCCTTCGCGGCGGAGGTGGCGGACGGCAAGATCTGGGGCCGCGGCAGCGATGACTGCAAGGCAGTGACGACCGCTGCCTACTTTGCCACCGTGCTGCTGAAGCGCCATGCCGTGCCGCTGCGTGGCGATCTCGTCTTCACCGCCACGGCGGATGAGGAGTCCGGCGGCAACTACGGCTACGGCTGGCTGGCGGCGCAGACACCGGAGGAGATACGCGCAACCTATGCCATTAACGAGGGCGGCGGCATGCCGCTGCTGAGTCAATCCGGCTTGCTCTGCGGCCTGTCACTCGGGGAGAAGGGACGCTACGAAGTCACGTTGACGATCAGCGGCCGCGGTGCCCACGCCTCGCAGCCCTGGCTGGCCGACAACGCGCTGCTGAAAGCGAGCCGCGTCATTACCGCCATCAGCACTTACGAGCCTGTCATTGACGTTACCCACCCGATCTTCGACGCGCTCGGCCAGATGATCCCGGGTCTGGCCCGGCCGACTGCGGCGACCCTGGAGGCGACCTTGACTCAGGTTGCCGCGCAGGATGCCGGCACCGCCAGCCTGCTGCGGGCGCTCTCCCGCATGACGCTCACGCCGACCGTGCTGCTCGCGGGTATCAAGTCCAACAGTATCCCGGCGGTGGCAACCTTGAAGTGCGACGCCCGCAGCCTGCCCGGCCAGGATGCCGCCGCCGTGCAAAGGGAGGTGGAGCGCCTGATCGTCGGGATCGACGGCGTGAGTGTGGCCGTGGACGTGTGGGCACGCGCGAGCCAGTCTCCTTTTGACACGTCCTTCACCCGCGTGTTGCAGCGTGCGCTGGCGCTCGCCACGGGACGTGACGACGTGACGCTGGCGCCAACAACCACTGCCGGCTTTACCGATTCGCAGTATGTCCGACCGCTGGGTGTCCAGGCCTATGGCTTCGCCCCAATTCATCCCGACGGCGCACGCATCCGTAGCGGAGTCCACGGCGTCGACGAATTCGTAGAGGTCGACACCTTAATCACCCGCACGAAGGCCTACCTGGCGGCGGCGTATCTGACGCTGGTGGAGGGACTGTGAGGGAGACGCCCTCCCATGACTCCCCCAGCTATTCCTCTCGCCTCGAACGCATTGCGCCCGTGCAATTCCAGGCGGCGCTGGATCGTTTTGGTCTTGGCCGTTTCCTCCAGGCGGCGCCAATCCCTTTCGGTCTCTTCGGCCAGAACGTCTTCCTGACCGGCGCGACCGCCTGATCTTCTGGGAGTATTTTCATCGACCGGGGCAGCACTGGCTCTCCTTAGAGACGGCGCTGCCGGAGTGGGCCGGCCGCTATATGGATGCGGAAATCGGGGGACATTGACAGACGCCGGACCATGGCGCGTTTTGCCTGTTTCGCGACGCATTGCGCCAGCCGGGGTGCGGGGGCTCTGTCCCCCAGAAGTCAGCGTCCCGTCACCAGCTCCACCACCAATTCGGCGGCCTCCGTTGTCGTGCCGATCAAGCAGGGGCGGGGCGCCACCAGGGCGCGCAACTCCGGCACATCGGTGATCCGGAGCAGATCTGGGACGACCAGCCAGGGGGCGAGCTGCACGTCGCTGCCGTCGGAGGGGGCGCGGTAGGAATCGGGCAAGCCGCTGCATACGGCGCCGGCGACCGCCTCGTCGAGCGCCGCCGCGTGCAGCGCCAACAGCGCGGAGGCATCCTCTCCCCAGACGTAGACGCGCCCGGCATCGACATCCGGCCGTGTACGCAGATACTCAACGCCGCGCAGCACGTCCCAGACCCGACCGGCGAAGAGCGGCCGGTGCAGCAGGATGCCCCGTTCTACCGCCGCCTGCTCGCCCTGCGCACCGCCGGGGCCGGCAGTTTCGCCCTGGCCGCGGTAGTCGATGGCCAGCACCGCCGCGCCCGCCCGCACTACGTCGTGAATAGCACGGAGCTCCGGCGTCCGTGCCTTGCCGGCGGCGCTGGTGTAGAGCACGGCGGGCATGGCTGCCTCGGGCGCCGGCAAGGGCCGAAACAGCAGCGCCGGCACCGGCACGCCGTGTTCGCTCCAGTAGACGAGCAGCTCCATGGCGCAGTCATCGCGCGTCATGGTGTCGATGGCGTCCACGCGCAGGGTCTCGCGCTCCGGCCAGCCGCCGTACGCGTCGTCCATCAGCCGGCGACGCAGCGACGTCGCGCCGGCGCTGTCACTGGCGGCGCTCGTTGGTGGAGGCGGCGCAATCGCGGCGAAATAGCTCGCCAAGGTGTGGGCGTCTTTGGGTTGGTTACCGGCACCGAGCGGCCCCCACACGCGTAGCGTGTCGGCCTCTTCCGCCTCGACCCAGGTGGCCGCCTCCGTCGACCGCGCCAGCGCATCCTCTGCACTCGCCCCGCCCAGCCAGCGGTCGAACCAGGCGTAGGCGCGCTCACGCATCGCCCGATCGTAGCTGTGTTCCACGTTCGTCTCAAAGAGCGCCAGCCGCTCGTCGCCCCCTGGAAACAGGCGGTATATGCGC
>JBPCLN010000201.1:0-3874 GCA_051003235.1 Chloroflexota bacterium
ACGTGGTGCGCCAGGCGGCGCAGCGCGGTTGGGTCACGGGATTGACGCCGATCGTGCAACAGACGGCGCGCAATGAGGACACCGCGGCCCAAGGGGCGGCGACCCTTGCCCTCGATGATCTGTTCGCCGCCGATGACCATCCCTTGGCGTCGGCGGCGGGGAAAGGAGGTCAGTCCGCCGCAGGTTGACCGGCGGAGTGAGGACGGCCGTTGCGGCCAACCCCGTTTGGTCTGGCTATCGTCAAGCATGATGGGTACGATGGATATGGATAAAGGAGGCAGAACATGTCAGGGTCTAGGGTGGCAAGAATACGCTCACGGCGGCGCGTGCTGCGCGCAACCCTTCTGGTTGGCGCGAGCGCCATCGGCAGCGGCTTGCTGGCCGCCTGCGGTGCCGGTGGGGCCGTGAGTGCCACGAGCACCACCGGCGCCGGCTTGGCGCAGACCACGAGCGCCGCACCGACCGCCGTCACGGCAGCCAGCAGTCTTCCGACTACCACCACCCTGGCGAGCACCACTGCCACCGGCGCGGCTAGCGCGGCCACCGGCGCCACGACGGCTCCCGTGCCAACAACGGCGGCGGCCACGAGCGCACCGACGACGGCGGCGGCAGCCCAACTCGCTGTCTGGACCTGGTGGCCCGATCCGGTGCCGACGTTGAAGCAGATCGCTACGAATTACCAGACCAAGAATCCCAGCGTTTCCATTGAAGTCCTTGCGCCGTCTGATTACTGGAATAAGATTGATGCCGGAATTGCCGGCAACGTCGGCCCGGACCTCTACTTTATGAACAACGTCAACTATCCGTCCTACGCTAAAAAGGGTCTGCTCACCGACATGGACCCGCTCGTTGCTCGGGACGCTGCCATCCAGGCGAGCTTGAAGCAGTTCTGGCCGGCCGCTGTGACCTTCTACCAGTTTCAGGGGAAGAACTACGGCCTGCCGTACATGTACACGACGATCGTGCTGTACTACAACGCCGATCTGCTGGCCGCCGCCGCCGTGCCGGACCTCGCCGGCCGCGAAGCGAGCTATGACTGGAACGCCCAACGGGACGACGCCCTCAAGCTTACCAAGCGCGCGGGCGACCAGACGCAGGTCTGGGGGCTCTCCAGCACCCAGGGATTGGAGACAGGCTGGCTCAACTGGGTACGCGCCAACGGCGGTGACTATCTCAACCAGGACAGCACCAAGTGCCTCATCGATTCAGCGCAGTCGGCGGCGGCCTGGACCTACCTGACGGACCTCAACCTGAAGGATCGCGTCTCACCCGATGCCACGGCGCTCAAGCAGGGCGACCTTTTCCTGGCCGGTAAGCTGGCCATGACACCCGGCGGAAGCTGGACCATGAAGACCTATAACCAGAAGATCACGTCCTTCAAATACAACATCACCACGATCCCCGTGGCGCCGGACACCAAAAAGTCAGGCGGGACGACCAATATCGTCGGTCTCGTCCTGAACAAGGCCGGCAAGCAACACACGCAGACCTGGAGCTTCTTGGAGACGATGATGGCCAAGGAGTCGATGGACCTCATGGCGCGGGCGGACGTCCTGGCGCCGGTGCGCAACGACTCAGCGCAGATCTACTACGATCCGAAGCTCGGACCGGCCAATCGCAAGGCAGCGTTTGACATGGTTCAGTGGACCACGCCCTTGCCGACCGCCACGAACGCCACGTACGCGGAGATCACGAAGCCGGCGAACGATCTTCAGGGCAAGATCCTCGGGGGCCAAGTCACCGTGACGGACGGGCTGCAGCAGATGGCCGGCCTGGTGAACGGTACACTGGGCAAAGGTTGACCGTCGGCGTCCCGGCCGCCCAGTAGCGGCCTGCATGGCCGGCTCAAAGAGAGAAGGAGCGCCCATGCTGGTCCAGGAGCGGCCGAGGGTCACGGCCTTCGGCCACGAGGTGGATACGCGGCCGGCGTATTTCGGCACGTTGCGCCGTTCCAGCGAACTCGCCGGCGATGGCGAGGCTTTGCGGGCGCGGATGGCGGAGGACGGCTACCTGTACCTGCCCGGCTATTTCGACCGCGCGGCGGTGCTGGAGGCGCGACGCGGCCTCACGACGCGCCTCGCCGAGGATGAGCTGTTGGAACCCGGAACGCCGGTGCCGGAGGCTATCGCCCGCCAGGGTCCGCCGACGGGAAAGCCGGCGACACGCCCCGATCTGCTGGCGAAGCAGGTGGCGCCGCTCCAGCAGTTGCTCTACGCCGGGCCAATGCTGGAGTTCTATCGGCGGTTGCTCGGCGGTGAAGTCCGGCACTTCGACTACACCTGGTTGCGCGTGGTCAAGCCGGGACGGGCAACGCCCCCGCACATGGACATCGTCTTTATGGGGCGCGGCACGCCAAATCTCTACACCGCCTGGACGCCGCTGAGCGACATCTCCCTCGCCATGGGTGGCCTGATGATCCTGGAGGGCTCGCACCGCCTCGATCACGTGAAGGACACCTACGGTCGGCGCGACGTCGACACCTACTGCACCAACCTCCCCCACGCCAATGCCGACGCCTGGGCCTCCGGCCAGAAGCGCTGGAGCGGCCACCTCTCCAAGAACGCCGTGCGCCTGCGCGAAAAACTGGGCGGTCGCTGGCTCACCGCCGACTATCGGATGGGCGACCTGCTGACCTTCCCGATGTTCACCGTCCATGCGAGCCTGGACAACCAGACCGACCGCATCCGCCTTTCCACTGACAGCCGCTACCAATCGGCCGCCGAGCCCGCCGACCCACGCTGGGTAGGGGAGCAGCCGATCGCCCACGGCGCAACCGGGCGGCGCGGCCGAATTTGCTGAATAACGCTGGCGGTAGCATGAACGAGAGATGCGCCGTGTTCACCGTCCAGTGACGGTGGCCGGCTTCGTGACGGCGCATCTTGGAGAGCCTAAAAATCCGGGGGACTACGCCGACAGCTTGTCTTCCATTGTCGGGCGGAAGCTTGGCTACCATTCCTGGAAGCGGGCATCCAGGTCCGCGTCGAGCACACGGACGCGCATCTGGAGCAGGAGATGGGCGCCACGCTCCGTCCACTGCAGCTGCTGCTGCTTCACGAAGCGCTTGCTGACGACGGCATTGACGGTGGATTCGACGAAGGCGGTGGAGATCGCCTCCCCATTGCGCCAGTGTTCGCCGAAGTTGCGCCGGTAGGCGTGGTTCGCTTCTCGATAGCCTCGGAACTCTCGGACCATCCGGCTCAGCTTCTGGATGATGGGACCACTTTCGCCCTCCCCGTCGAGCGTCAGGTCCTCGAGCGTTTCCAGCGCTTGGAAGAGATTGCCGTGCCGGAGGTAGTGCTTGACGCTTTCAAAGTGTTCCAGCGCCTTCGTGCGCAGGCCGTCCGGTTTGGCGCCCAGGCCCTTGGCGACCTGCCCCATCGCCGTGCGGCGCATCGTGATGGGGAACCAATCCCGGTAGTGCTCGGATTCTGGGTTGAGATAGAGGGGCAAGTCGCGCAGCGTGTCGCCGCCGTCGGTGAGGAAGATCACCTGCTGGTTCCGCTGCATCCCCTGGCGCTGGAGCAGCGCGAAGAGCCGGCGCTTGGACTGCTGATCATCGCTGCGCGGGAAGCCAAAGCATTTGGCATCCCCCTCCTCCGGCACCGACTTGCCGACGATCATCTCGAAGTGTTGGTGTTTGTCGTTCCACTCGCGCACCTAGCCGCCATCAAGCCCGACGGTGAGCGGGGCCGGCGGAGGGGGCAGGGCGCCCCAGTCCCGTGGACAGCCCTCGATGCAGGCCAACTGCTCGTTGCCCAGAGCGGCCTCGGCGCGCTCGGCGACGTGCTGCAGATGGTTGCGCACGCTCGCTGCGTTGAGTTGGTCGTCCAAGGGCAACACCTCCGTGAGCAACTGGACCGTCGCGCTGGAGGAG
>JBPCLN010000202.1:0-49349 GCA_051003235.1 Chloroflexota bacterium
GGCGGAGACGGCGAGATCGGTAGTGAGTCCCCAATGGGCCGCGAACATCGCCACGCGCGCGTTTTGGCCAAACGTCTGCAGTTTGGTGACGTCCACCGTTGGGCTGACCTCCATTTTCAAGGAGGGATTGGCAGCTTGGAACTGCGGAACGAGTATCTTCCAGCCGGCCAGCAAGCCGCCGGTGCTGGGGAGGAAGACACTGAAGGCTGTGCCGGCGGTTGCAGGCAGTGTGAGGACAGCGGACGGTGCCGAAGCGGCGTGCCTGGATGTGACACCCGGCTCTGTCACCGTTTTGGCGGGAGCCGGCGGTGAGACGGTAGAAGGCGTTATGCCCGCAGAATCGGCGCAGGCCGTGAGCGAGGCGACGCTGCCGAGCGCGGCTGCACTCAGGCAAAGCAGCCGACGACGGCCAATGATCTGCCAAGGGTGTCCATTCATCTCGCTACCTTCTTTCTTGCCCACCGACATCGCATCCCTGGCGGTGTGCATGTGCAATCCCGCGGACATGCGGGACTATACAACCCGTCACAATCCCACTACGATTGGCCTAATGATTCCGCAGACAGGAAAGGAGATCGGCATGGCTGTAAACTCGGTTTCCAGGAGCACGCCAGGGGTAGGTGAACTCTTGAAAGTCGGCTCTTTGGAGGAGCTGCGCCGCCAGGGCTGCATGGTGGTTTCCGGTGGACGGCACGGTGTGGCGGTTTTCTATAACGATGGCACTCCCCGCGCCGTCGACAATCGCTGTCCGCATATGGGATTCCCCCTTAGCCGGGGAAGTGTGGCGCAAGGCATCCTGACGTGCCACTGGCACCATGCCCGCTTCGATCTGGAGAGCGGCGGTACCTTTGACCCGTTCGCCGACGATGTCCGGGCCTACCCCGTGAGCGTGCGCGACGGCCAGGTGTTGGTTGACCTGCAGCCGGTGGAAGGCGACTATGTCGGGCACTGGAAAGACCGCCTGCAAGATGGCCTGGAGCAGAACCTCTCCCTGATTGTTATCAAGGCGGTGCTGGCCCTGCAAGAGGCGGGCGTGCCGGCGGCCGACGTGCTGGCCATCGGCGCGCGTTTTGGCACCCAGTATCGCGATGCCGGCTGGGGCCCGGGTCTCACTATCCTGACGGCGCTGGCCAACACGCTGGACTCCCTGGCGCCCGAGGACCGGACGCTTGCCCTCTATCACGGTCTGGTCCGGGTCGCCGCCGATTGCGCCGGGTCGCCGCCGCGCTTTAGCCTGGACCCGTTGCCAAATGACGTGGTGGACATTCGCCAATTGCGAACCTGGTTCCGGGGCTTTGCGGAAGTACGGGACGGTGACGGTTGCGAGCGGACGTTGTTGACGGCGATTCAGCGCGGCGCCACTCCCGCCGAATTGGCGGATCTGCTGCTGGCGGCGGCAACCGACCACTTCTTCCTTTCCGGCGGCCACACCGTCGATTTCATCAACAAGGCCTGCGAATTGCTCGACCACACCGGCTGGCAGCACGCCGCGCAGGTCTTGCCGAGCGTCATACGCGGCATCGCCCAGGGGCAGCGTAGCGAGGAGCAGAACGCCTGGCGGCACCCCATCGACCTCGTCACACTCTTGGAGCCGGTATTCCGGGAGTTACCGGAACTCGTTGACCTGCACGCGACGCCGGGTCGCTGGCACAGTTTCAATGCGCTCGTTGATGCGTTGCTGGCAGCGGAACCGCAAGATTCCGTGGCCGCCCTCGTCGATGCCTTGCAATCCGGCGCTACGGTGGCGGAGCTGAGTCAGGCCGTAGCCTACGCCGCGGCGCTGCGTGTCGCGCGCTTCCACACCAGCAACGAGTTCGGTGATTGGATCACCGTGCTTCACACCTTTACCTACTGCAATGCGCTCGACCAGGGTTTGCGTCGCGCGCCATCCGTTGATGCTGCGCGCGGTATCTTCCACGGCGCGATGAAGCTCTACCTTGACCGCTTCCTCAATATGCCGGCGGCTCGGCTTCCTCGGGAAAGTGATGTGGCGGACCTGCCGACCTCCGAAGACGCGTTATTGCAGGCGTTAGAAACCTTGCTGGACCGCGAACAGCAGGTGAACCAGGCCGGCGCCATGACGTTCCTGTTCTTGAGTCTGGGCCACAATCCGGCGGCGCTATTGCGCACGTTCGGCCATCTGCTCTTGCGTGAGGATGCCGAATTTCACAGCTACCAGATGTTGGAAGCCGGCCTCCGGCAGCACCGTGCGCTACAGACAGTCCAGCCTACGGCGGCGCCGGCGGTGCTGGTCGCCGTTGCCCGTTACCTGGCGGCGCACTCCCCGACCTCTCGTGCAATGTTGCAAACGGCCCGCAGCGCCTGGCGCCTGCAACGGGGCGAAGAGCTATACGCCAGCCCCGAAGGGGAGGACGAGGGGTAGGGAAGCGAGAGGGCCGCGACCGCGGTCGCGGCCCTGTTCACACTCGGGCGGGCGGCAGGTAGCGTCCAAACCAGTCCAGAATGTGCCGGAAGCGCTCCAGGCGATGGCGAGGACGCCCCGAGCGCGAGAGCTCGTGGGTCTCGTCAGGGAAACGGATGAACAGCACCTCGCGGCGTAGGCGTTTCAGCGTCATATAGAGCTGCTCGGCCTGCTCCATCGGGCAGCGCAGGTCGTTTTCCGAATGGATGATCAGCAGCGGGGTTGTAATGTTCTGGGCATAGGTCAGCGGCGAATGCTCCAGGTACCATTGTCGTTGTTCCCAGGGTAATCCCCCGCTCTGGTTGACGGCAAACCATGGTCCGATATCACTGACCCCAAAGAAGGAGTTGAAAGAGTTCAGGGCCCGTTCGGAGCAAGCGGCTTTAAAGCGATCTGTATGTCCGACCATCCAGCTCGTCATGTAGCCGCCATAGCTGCCGCCCAATACCCCGAGTCGCTCGGGATCGATGAAATCGCAACGTTGGAGCGCCGCGTCCAGGCCGGCCATGATGTCCGCATAGTCAACACCGCCCCAGTCGCCGATGACGGCACGGGTGAACGCTTCGCCATAGCCCTGGCTGCCGCGTGGGTTGGTGTAGATGACGGCGTAGCCGGCGGCGGAATAGATTTGAAACTCATCGAAGAAGGTATTCCCATACTGGGTGGCGGGGCCGCCGTGGATGTTCAAGAGGGCTGGGTAACGCTGCCCTGGCACATAGCCGGCCGGCTTTAGAACCCAGCAGTCCAGGTCGACCCCATCTCGGCGGTAGCGCAGCAATTCCGGCGCGACGAGCGCCACGCCCTCCCGCAGGGCCCGATTGCAGTCCGTCAGTTGGCGCTCGCCGCCGCCATCGGCGTCACAGAGGAATAGTTCCCCCGGGTGGGTGGGGTCGGTGGCCAGGAAAACGAAGAGCGGCGCCTGCGGGCAACCGCTTAGGGCGGTGATCTGGCGATCACCGGCGATGACCGTTCCGATGTTCGCGGACTCGCCGTCGCCCCGCAAGGTCACGCGGAGCACGACCTCGCTCCCGCGGTCTGACGCGCCGATGACGATCGACTGCCCATCGCCCGACCACATGGGCATACCAAAGGGCGACACCGAACGGTCCAGATCGGTGGTCAGGCAGGTTGCCGGGCCTCCATCTGTGGACATGCGGTAGAGGCGGGTGTTGCGCCCCGCTTCGTTCAGAGCCCGATCCCCGACGTAGGCGATGCTGCGCCCATCCGGCGAGAAGGCGGGGTTGCCCGCCGGGCCAGCGGTATCCGTAACCCGGCGCGCGTTAGCGCCTTCGGCTGCGACCACAAAAATATCGCTGGCGTTGTCATAGTCACGCTCATCGTGACGAGCCGAGGCGAAGGCGATCCACCGGCCATCGGGTGACCATGTTGGATCACTGTCGGCATAATCGCCATTGGTGATCTGGTGGGCCTCGCCACCCTCCTTCGAAACGGTGAAGATATGCGGCCGCCGGTCATACACAAAGCCTTCGCCGTTGGACTGGTAGCGCATGCTGCTGATCACGCGCGCCGGCTTGGATTTGCGTTGCTCTTCCTCGTCCTCCGGCTCCTCCCAGCCACCGACACGCGATAGGAAGGCCAGGTGACGACCGTCGGGCGACCAGATCGGACCGGACACGCCGCGCTTGAGATCGGTCAGCCGCACCGCTTCGCCGCCGGCGGCCGGCATGAGGTAGAGTTGCCCCCCCTTCTTCGGCTCGCGGTCGGAGAGAAAGGCCAGCGTGGCGCCGTCCGGCGACCAACGAGGCGCGGTATCCCGCGTGGTTCCGGTGGTGAAGCGCCGCGGCTCACCGCCGGCGCAATCGACAATCCAGATATTGGAGAGGTAAGCATCTTTATCTTCCGACAGGGTCGTGATGACGAAAGCGACACACGCGCCATCGGGGGAGCATTGCGGATCGCTGAGAAATTGTATGCGGGTCAAATCAGCCGGCTCCATCGGCCGCGGTGCATGCTCGGTCACCGACGCTCTCCTAGCTTGCCAGTCCTGATAGCGGGGCAAGTATACATAGCAGGGGTTGCAGTCCTGCGTTCAGCGCTGGAAGATTCGAACCTCCGGAGTGAATGTCACGTCCGAATCCAGTGGGAAGATGGGCCGGGCGCAGGCAGTGTGACCCAGATAGGGGAGGTTGGCGCTGGTGGCGCCAGGGGCGTCCACGTTGATGAGGCGCGCGCACCAATCCGCGTACATGTAGGGTTTGCAGTGCGGTGACTTCACGACCACCAGGTCAAACTGGCGTGGGTCCTGGCCGTGCGCCAGGTAGAGCGAACGGTCGTGTAAGCCTACCGACCGACTGGCCAGGACGAGCGTGTAGTTTTGCGCTTTCAGCACCGCCGTCAGGCCGGAATCCGCCTCCCCGCCGCTGAACTCGGCAATGTAGCGGCCTTCGGCGAGGAGATGGACGCGGCCCTCCATCTCGACGGGCGGGAAACGCGCCGGATCGAAAACGCCGCCAACCGGCGTGCGCACCGTGTTCCCGATACCGGCCGTCAGGCAGGCCGCCGCGGCGCGCGGATCGATGATCGGCATCAGCGCCCGCCCTTGATACCCGCCATCCAAGCAGGCGCGTAAGATGGCATTACTGTCACCGGAAGCGCCGGACGTTGTGGCGTCAGCAGCGTCCATCATCACTACGGTGCCGCTCTTGGTCTCCTGGGCCAGCCGCACCGCCTCAGCCATTGGCGTGAGATCTTCATGCAAACCTTCCCGCACCGCCCAGAACTCTGTCGCTAACCGCACGGCCTCCCGCGCCGAACGGTCAGGGTCCATTGTGATGACGACGCTGTTAGAGCGCAACTCGGGCACGTCCGTAAACGGGTTGCCGATAAACATGCCGGCGGCGAGGCCGCCGGGACTGGTCTCGATCGCTTCACATTGCCGGATCAGGCCGCCAAAGATACCCGTTGCGGTGATCAATTCCTTACCGCGCACCAACGCCGGAATCTTGACCAACGCCGTGGCCGGATGTAGCCCCTCGTTCAGGATTCGCAGGAGCAGCCGCGCGGCACGCGCTCCGGTGTCGAACATATCCTCGTGCGGGTAGGTGTGATAGACAGTCAGCCCATTCACCTGCTCCAGCATCCGCTCCGTGAGGATGCCGTGCAGGTCCAAGGAGATGACGATGGGGATCTGGTCGCCGACGATCTTCCGCGTTTCAGCGAGGAGATAGCCCTCCGGGTCGCCTTCGTCCTCCGCCCCCATCGCACCGTGCAGGGAATTGTAGGCGGCATCCACCGGACCGGCCGCTCGCACGGCGGTGAGATATTCCTGCGCGATCCAGTGCCAGTCCGCCGCCGCCAGGGTCCCGGCGGAACCGGCCCGGGCGCTGAAGGCCGGCACGAGCTGAGCATCCGGCCGCGTGTCGAAGACGCTCAGTGCCCCCGCCAGTTCACTCTGGCCGCCGCGACGCGATCGAATGACGTCCGCCCCGGCGGCAAACCGAAAGTTTTCTTTGTGACTGAGCGCCGGGTTAAAGGTCGAGACCTCTTGCTTGCACTCCGCGATTAAAATCCGTGGCACGTGAATCCTCCTCGGTCAAATCCGCCTGGACGGAGTGTATGGTCCCATCAACCCAGGCGGCGCGACTGCCCCTTCCCTGGCGGCACTGACATGTACCGACCGCCGGGCTGTTCCAGCGCCAGCACGCAGCCGAGCGCCGGCGCCAGTTCGATGCGCTCCGTATGAACTCGGTTATTGGTGGCCTGGACGTTAAGTGCGCGGATCGGCTCTGAGCCGCCCGCCCGCGGCTCGATGTGCCAGGTATCGATGTGAACACGATGGCGGTGCTGCCGTCGGTGACGAACGCCCGAACATGCTCTGGGCGCAGCTCGGCCGCGCTGACCGTCGGCGCCGCGACGACGACAATCATCGGCCGGCCGTCCAACGTTGAGAAGAGTTGCTGGTGGTCGTGGTGACGGTTGATATAGGTGATCGGCAGATGGACTGGCTGGAGAGTCGCCAGATTGGTAAAGAAAGGAAACTCGGTACTGGTGAGCACGAGGTGATCCGGCCCGACGACGCTGCCAAACTCCGCAAAGCTGTCCGCTGTGAGCGGTAGGGGCGTCAGCATCACCACGGCCTGACCCGTGGGAGTCACTGGTGTCATAAGATAACCTCCGGTACGATGGCTGACGGAATCTTGAGAGGAGCAATATGACCGTTTCGGCGAAGCTGAACTATACCGCAGTCGAAGGTTGGGAACAGTTGCCCGCCGCCTTGACACACCAGGACTGCGTTGGGGTCGGCGTTGATTCCAAAGATAATGTGTATCTGTTCACGCGCGGACAGGCGCGGGTGATCGTCTACAGCCGGGAGGGAGCGTTCTTGCGCTCCTGGGGGGAAGGATTCTTTACCGAACGTACCCACGGCCTGACCGTCGGCCCCGACGACACCGTCTATTGTGTCGATGAAGGAAGCCACTGCATCTACCAGTTCACTCCGACCGGTGAGCTACGCCAAACCATCGGCACGAAAGGCATGGCCGCCGTCACCGGCTACGACGGTCGCACCATTGAGAGCATCACCGGTGGGCCGCCGTTCAACCGTCCGACCAATCTGGCCATCGCGTCGAACGGCGACCTTTACGTCACGGACGGCTACGGCAACTGCAAGGTCCACCGTTTCTCGGCGACGGGCGCACTTATCCAGTCCTGGGGCGAGCCGGGCGCCGGCCCCGGTCAGTTCTATCTGCCGCATGGTATCCGCGTAGCCGCCGACGGACGGGTGTTGGTGGCGGATCGCGAGAACGACCGCATCCAGATCTTCAGCGCGGACGGTGAGTTCCTCGATCAATGGACCAACGTGCAGCGGCCGACCAATGTCGCGTTGGATTCGGAAGGGCAGGTCTACGTCTCCGAACTGTGGTGGCGCGTTGGTCAGCGTTCCATGATGCATGGCGAGATCACTCAAGACCAGCCGGGGCGGGTGAGCGTGTTCGCACCTGACGGCCGGTTGCTGGCGCGCTGGGGAGGGCCCGACCGCGCCGCCGCCGGCAACTTCATTGCCCCGCACGATATCTGCGTCGACGCGCACGGCGATCTGTACGTCGCGGAGGTGACGCACACCTTCGCCGGCCGGGAAGGCTTGGTGCCGCCTGATAGCCACACCTTTCAGAAGTTCCGTCCAGGGAAGTGAAGGTACGCCTGCCGTACCGTACATGACATGGGCGTTCATCTGATGTACCGTCCAGCGGCTGATCGTATTAGACTGACGCCATGGGTTGGCGGGGGAGGACCTCTTCCTCAGCACGCCGCAGGAGCGCCTTCATGTACCCGATGGTGTAGGCCGTGCCCAGGCGTGCGTCGTCGGCCATGCGCGGGATGTGGTCCGGAATGGCGACGCCGCGGAAGCCAACCTCCTGTAGTGTCTTCATCACCTGATACATGTCCTGGTAGCCGTCGTCGACAAACGTCTCCACAAAGTGCGGCAGCGGGGAAGCGACGTTGCGGAAGTGGACCTTGAACAGCTTTTGCTGCTCGCCGAAGGCGCGAATGGCTTGCAGCGCATCGACGCCCCAGACCTCACCGCCTTCCAACCAGCAACCGACGCAGAGGCAGACGCCCACGTTCGGGCTATCGGCGATGGCGAGGGCGCGCTGGTAATTGGCAAAGGTGCTGAAGATGCGGGGCACACCGCCCAGGCGGAGGATCGGCGGATCGTCCGGGTGGATGCCGATCATCACGCCTTCATCCTCCGCGACGCGGGCGACCTGTCGGATGAAGTGGGTATAGTGATCCCAGACCTCTTCCTCACTGTACTCGCGCTCATTGGTCAGCGGCAGCGAATACACCTTGTCGTGCCAGTGGCCGCTCTGCGCTTTGGCAAGATCGAAGCCACGCGCCCGTGCGCCGCCGCGCGTCTCTTCCGGTTCCGTACTCCAGATGCCGTTTGGCATGTGGGCGTAGGTGGTGTAGGGAATGCCCGCCGCTCCCAGCGCGTGTAGATGGCGCTTGTACTCTTCGATCTTGGCATCGCGGTTAGCCAGCCCAAGGACAATCGCGTCCTGATTATGGACGTCGCGATTGCCGAAGCCGTAGACGGTGAGGCCGTGATCGGCGAAGTGCGCCTTCCGGCTGGCGTAGTATTCGCCGCTCGACTTTGAGGAATCGGTCCAGAGGACAACGTGGTCCACACCCATCTGGCGCGTGAACTGCAGATCCGCCTCGCGTGGCTCCGGCGCCATCTGCGCGGCGATCTTTATGCCTGGGGCGACCCGTGCCAACGGACTGGCCTGGCGGCGCTTATCGGTCGTGGTCGTCGTCATGGAGGCTCCTCCCGATTCCCTATTCGTCGAGCAGGGTGCTGCATCGAGCGCTGATCGTAGCAAACCTGCCGACATGCTGCGCCAGGGTCGGTCTGCCGGCCGCAGGGCAAGTGAAGGTCGGTGCGATCAATAGCCCGCCGCGGCGTCAATGACGTTCTGTAACGGCTGGCCGGCGAGATAACGTTTCAGGTTGGCGATGAAAATGTCCGTGATCCGTCGAGAATTCTCGGGACTGCTGCCGCTGGTGTGCATCCCGAGGATAACGTTGTCCATCAGCCAGAGCGGATCGGCGGGTGCCGGAGTGTCGGACGGCGCCAGGCAATCGAGACCGGCGCCGGCGATCCAACCGTCGCGGAGCGCCTGCCGCAGGGCCGTTCCGTCAATGGCGACGCCGCGTCCCACGTTGTAAATAAAGGCGGTCGGCTTCATCAGGCGTAGTTCGCGGCCGCCGATGATGCCGGTCGTTGCCGCGGTGAGCGGCAAGCAAAGGGCAACGTGATCGGCCTGCGGCAGAAGCTCGGGCAGGCTTTCCGGCTTGAAGACGGCGACACAGTGCGCCATCGCCCGACCGGAGCGCCGCACTCCCAGGACGTGCATGCCTAATCCCTGCGCCTTACGCGCCAGGTTCCCGCCAATGTCGCCCAACCCAATGATGAGGATCGTCTGACCGGCCAGTTCGAACTTCTGCTGATAGACACGTCGGCGTACGTCAGGCTGCCCTTCCCGAACCCGTATGAGCACGTTCAGACCGGTGGCAAAGCACAGCGCCATTGCCAATATCTGTTCGGCGATGGGCACGCCGTGCGCGCCGCTGGCGTTCGTCAGCGTGACACCGGGCGGCAGGATGCCGCTCGCCAACCAGCGATCCACACCGGCCGTCCCTGCTTGGAACCAGCGCAGCCCGGCAGCGCACTCCAGGGCGGCCGCCGGAATTCCCTTCGCAAAGATGATCTCGGCATCAGGCGCCAGCTTAAGCCAGGCCCCTTCGTTGTCCGCGAAGACAAACGATACTTGAGGGAAGTGGCCGATCAGACGCTCGCGGTCACGCTCCTGAATGATGGTTGCTTCGACCAGCACCTGCATCGTTCCCACAGTTCCTTTCAGTCCTTTTCCTTGGCCATGCGGTAGCGGCCGACATAGGCGCTGTGACCGGACGATAGCGAATACCGCGAGGAAGGACTCGGCGCCAATCGTAAGCGGCAGAATCCGCCATTATGGAGCGCGTACCAGTTGTGCCCGAATGCTAGACCATAGGCGCGGTGCAGGAGACCGAAGCGTCCCAATAGCAGCGCACAGAGCGCGACGACTGGATTCCACCAGACAATCCGCACTGAAGCGATGACATGGCCCACTCTGCCCATCCTTCCTCAAGCCGGCTCCCACTCGTCCACCGAGGATATCAACCGATCCGCAAACCATGGACGGCGTTCGGCATCCGCATTGAACGCAACCGCCTCGTCCTCCGGCAACGGCACGAGGTCGGGTGTTGACGGGTATGACTCGTCGAGCCAGGGCTGACCGAACCATTTACCCTGGGGGTCAAGCGTCGCTTCGATCAAGCGCCTCGTCCGATCGTTCACCAAACGCTGCCCTTTCTGTCTCTCGGCCAGCGGAGCGGCGTCTCGGTTCAGCACCTTCCGCCTGGGCCCTGCAAAAATAGAACTTAAGTTCTACCACACAAGCCGGGCGCTGCGCAACATAGGCTGACGAACCCTCGGCGATCGGGCCACGCGACGGATTGCTAACCGGCGACCCGAAAGAGTTCTCGCTTCGGCGAGTGGAGGAGTACCGGCGTAATTTCCGTACTCCACTGTTGAAAGGCCGGCATGGCCATGACCTGTTCCATTTCCGACTCCAGCGCCGCCAGACTGTCGGCCTCCTGCTCGAACTGCAAGTCGGGAGCGCCAAGGGAGGCGTAGCTAGTCCGCAATATGCGCGTCCTGCCGCCTCCGCTCTGGTGAATCAGCTCGGCAAGCTTGCTGAGCGCAGCCTCTACCGCATGCGTATGCCCGGGTTTGATGCTGAATGACAAACGCGACACGTACATGGCGCCAGGCTCCTTCCAAGACACGCCGGGCAGTCCCAGCGTTGCAATAGTCATACCCTAACACAGGGATGAGTGGCTAACGGAGCGGGCCATGTTGCGCACATTGCCAGGCGCGGAACACGCGTTTCGACCGATTGATACAGCCCGCCAGTACCAGCGGACGTGGCACGAACCGCAAGAGGCCGGTATGCTAGCATCCGGGTGCAGGGGGAAACGCGCCAGTGGCGCGGAGTGAGGGGCTGGCGATGGGGGCGTGGCGGTGGTTAGGACCAGGGACGCACGTCAAGCGCTGGCTGGTGCTGCTCCTGCTGGCCGTCGCCCTGGCCGGCCTTGGGATGGGGTTGCTGCTCGCCGACGCCTATAAAAACCAGCATCTCCACTTCCCGGGTATCGCCTGGTACTTCACCTTGCAGTTCCTCGATCGCGGTCTGCGCGGTGGGTTGTTGCTGCTGCTCGGCTTTGGGCTGGCGGTCGGCGCCTTCTTCGGCCTCAATCGCTCCTTGATCGGCCTCTTGATCCCCGAGTATCGCGGCAACGTGGCGGATTTGGTGCGCTCCCGCCGGCTGTTGGCGCGGGGTCCGCGCATCACCTGCATCGGCGGCGGCACCGGCATGAGCGGCCTCCTCCGGGGGCTGAAGGAGTACACCACCAACATTTCGGCTATCGTCACGGTGGCCGATGAAGGATCATCCTCCGGCCTCCTGCGCCGGGCGCTGGCGGTGCCACCACCTGGTGACGCCCGTCAGTGCATCGCCGCCCTGGCCGACGCCGAGCCCTTGGTGGCGCAGTTGCTGGAATACCGTTTCGACGCCCGCACGCCGGGCCTGGAGGGGCATAGCGTCGGTAACCTCCTGCTGGCCGCCATGACCGAACTGACCGGCTCCTTCGAGGAGGCGCTGGCGGCCACCAGCCGGGTGCTGGCGGTGCGGGGCCGCATCCTGCCCGCCACCTTGCGCGATGTCCGGCTGTTCGCCCAGACCACGGGCGGAGAGCGCCTGGACGGCGAGGCGGTCATCGACCGCCATCGGGGAGCGCCATTGGCGCGCGTCTGGATCGCCCCCGATCATCCGCCGGCCTTTGCCGAAGCAATCCGAGCGATTCTGGATGCCGACCTGGTGGTGGTGGGGCCGGGCAGCCTGTACACCAGCCTGTTGCCCAACCTGCTGATTCCCGAAGTGGTGGCGGCACTGGTCGCCTGCCGGGCGCCCTGCGTCTACGTCTGCAATGTGGCCACGGAGCCTGGGGCGACGGACGGCTATTCGGTGGCCGACCACCTGGCGGCGATCGAGCGCCACGTCGGCCGCCAGTTGTTCGACGCCGTGTTGGTGCACCAGGGACCGGCGCCCGCCTTGCGTCCGGAATGGCACGTCAGCCGGCCGAGCATCGAAGGGCCGGCGTTGACCGGAACCGGCTATCGCCTACTGACTACGCCGCTCGTCTCGGTAGCCCGACCGACCCGTCACGACTCGAAACTCCTGGCCAAAGCGCTGCTGCGCGCCCTGCCCAGCTTGACCCGCCACGCCCAACAGCCGGCACCTGCCGTCACGTCCGAGGCATTAGTGTCGTAAGGGCCATGGTCGCCATGCCAGCCTCGGCGCTCTGGTTGACAGCACCGCACCTTATTCGGTACAGTACCGATCACAAGAGAAGAGTCATTATGCAAGCTTCGACGGGGAGCAGTAGGTGCCGATGTCACTGTAGCGAGCCGGGGTCAGTGAAAGCCGGTAGTTGGCAGGTGCCGAACTCGCCCCTGAGCTGCCGACGTGAACACCGTCTCGGGTTAGTAGCGTTAGCCGGGTAGCAGCCGTTAGCGTGCGCTAAGTGGATGCGCTTATTCGGGCGAAAGCCCGAGGCATCAACCGGGGTGGCACCGCGGGAGTTGACGCTCTCGTCCCTTTGGGGACGGAGCGTTTTTTTTATGTCCTTTGGCGCCGATGTGGTTGGGCAGTGCATCACGAAGGGTGGTACCGCGGGCAATGCTCGTCCCTTGACCGGGGCGGGCGTTTTTGTTTTCCGAGGGATCGTAGAGAGAGCAGGAGGTCTAGGAGGACAATGAAGCGAAACGGCGCCCAGATAGTCTGCGAATCGCTGGTCCGGCTTGGTGTCGATACGATCTTCGGCATCCCCGGCGGCACCGTCCTGGACCTCTACGACGTTCTGCCACAGTACCCGCAGCTCAAGCACATCCTGGTTCGCCACGAGCAGGCGGCCGCTTTCGCCGCCGACGCCTACTCGCGGGCCACCGGCCGCGTCGGCGTGGCACTGGTCACGTCCGGTCCCGGCGCAACGAATACGGTGACGGGCATCGCCAACGCGATGATGGACTCCTCCGGCTTCGTCGTCATCACCGGCAACGTCAGCCAGGCGATGATGGGGACCGACGCCTTCCAGGAATGCGACATCACCGGCGTCACCTTGCCGATTACCAAGCACAACTTCTTGATCGAAGACGTCAAGGATATCGCCCGCAACATCAAGGAGGCATTCCACATTGCCGGCACCGGCCGGCGTGGCCCCGTCTTGATCGATATTCCGCGCAATCTCTTCGGGGAAGAGATGGAGTTCGTCTGGCCCGACAAGGTCGACCTGCCGGGCTACAAGCCGACGCGCAGCGGCCACGCGCGCCAAATTCGCCAGGCGGCGGACGTGATCAATGCTGCTAAGAAGCCGGTGATTCTAGCGGGCCACGGCGTGATCTGTTCGCAAGCCTATCGCCAGTTGCTGGCATTTGCGGAGAAGGCGGACATCCCCGTCATCAGCACTCTGATGGGCACCAGCGCCTTCCCGCGCAGTCACCGGCTGGACTACGGCATGCCCGGCATGCATGGCATGGCCTATGCCAACTACGCCATCACCAACAGCGACGTGCTGATCGGGATCGGCATGCGCTTTGACGATCGCGTGACCCAGAAGATTTCGAGCTTCGCCCCGAATGCGAAGATCGTGCACATCGATATCGACCCGGCGGAGATCGGTAAGAACGTCAAAGTCTTCACACCGATCGTTGGTGACGTCGCCCCGGTGCTTGACGCCCTGATTGAGCAAGTTGATCAGGCGTGTCACTGCGAGTGGACCGAGCAGATTGACCATTGGAAGCGGGAGCACCCGCTGGCGGCGCCGCAACCGGCCACGCCCTTGCCCACGCCCTATCTAATCAAGCTGCTGTCGGACATCACGCACGGTGAGGCGTCCATCACAACCGACGTAGGCCAGCACCAGATGTGGGCGGCGCAGTACTACTGGTTCAATCGCCCGAATACGCTGTTCACTGCTGGTGGCTTGGGCGCGATGGGCTTTGGTTTGCCGGCGGCCATGGGTGTCGCGGCCGGCAGACCGGGCGAGGACGTCTGGGCGATCCTGGGCGACGGCGGCTTCATGATGACCATGCAGGAACTGGCGACGCTGGCCGAAACCCAACTGCCGGTCAAGATTCTACTGATCAACAACAGTACCCTCGGCATGGTGCACCAGTGGCAGAACATCATCTACCAGAGCAACTACGTCCATGTGAACTTTACGCGCCACCCGGACTTCGTCAAGCTGGGTGAAGCGTTCGGCATCCCGACCTGGCGCGCGACGACCGCGGACGAGTACGAGTATGGGCTGCGCCAGGTGGCGGAAACGCCGGGGCCGGCCATGATTGAAGCGGTCACTCTGGCCAGTGAGAATGTCTATCCGATGGTCCGGCGCGGTCACGGCATTGCGGAGATGATCGAGGCATGAAACATCAACATATCCTGGTGGCGCTCATGGAGAATCAGCCCGGCGTGCTCAACCGGGTGGTGAGCCTGTTCCGGCGCCGGGCCTTCAACATCGACAGCCTCACCGTCGGCCGGACCGAGCGCAGCGATATCTCGCGCATGACGGTCGTGGTCGATGGCGAAAACACCGACGTCGAGCAAGTCATCAAGCAACTGTACAAGGTGATCGAAGTGCTGAAGGTGTCGGAGATCACCGCCGATCCGTCGGTCGTCAGCGAACTGGCGTTGATCAAGGTCACCGCCGGCGTCAGTCAGCGCGCAGAGATTGCCACGCTGGTGGAAGTGTTCCGCAGCAAGATCGTCGATGTTGCAGCCGACTCGATGATTATCGAGATCACCGGGGCGGAGGAGAAGATCGAAAATCTGCTCAACCTGCTACGTCCCTATGGCATCAAGGAGATGGTCCGGGCGGGAGCGGTCGCCATGACGCGTGGGGCGAGCGTGTCGCGCCTGAATGATGTAACCCTAGAAGCGGTGGGATAGGATTTGGGATGAGGACGCCCGGCGACCGAAGTCGTGGGCTAACGCTGCCAAGTCCGCCTACGCGGACTGGTGCAGCCGCCGAAGGGCGGCTTCGCAAATGTAGCCCGCGACTTCAGTCGCCGGGCCCAATAGGCGAAACACTGGACATTAGCGGGCAAGTGGAGGAAGTAAGCCAATAGTATGCCGATGACCATGTATTACGACCAGGACGCCGATCTGGCCTACCTGGAGGGCAAGAAGGTGGCGATTCTGGGCTATGGCAGTCAGGGACACGCCCATGCCCTCAACCTCAAAGAGAGCGGCGTGGACGTCACCGTCGGGCTGCGCCGCGACAGCGCGTCCTGGGACCGGGCCCAGCAGGCCGGCTTGCCGGTGGCAACAGCCCGTGACGCCGCCGCTGCCGGCGACGTGGTGATGATGCTCGTACCGGATCAAACGCAGAAGGAGGTCTACGAGCAAGACGTTCGTGATAGCCTGCAACCGGGGCAGGCGCTTATGTTCGCTCACGGCTTCAACATCCACTTCAACCAGATTCTGCCCCCGAAAACCGTCGACGTCGCCATGGTTGCCCCGAAGGGTCCTGGCCATCTGGTGCGGGAGGTATTCCAGGCCGGCGGCGGCGTACCGACGCTGATCGCCGTTCACAACGACGCCTCCGGCCGCGCCCGCGACATCGCACTGGCCTATGCCAAAGGCATTGGCGGCACGCGAGCCGGCGTCATCGAGACGAACTTCCGCGACGAGACAGAGACCGACCTTTTCGGAGAGCAGGTTGTTCTCTGCGGCGGCATGTCAGCTTTGATTAAAGCCGGCTTCGAGACGCTGGTGGAGGCCGGCTACCCGCCGGAGATGGCCTATTTCGAGTGCTTGCATGAAACCAAGCTGATCGTGGATTTGATCTACCAGGGCGGTCTGGACTACATGCGCTACTCGATAAGTGACACCGCTGAATACGGCGACTACGTCTCCGGCCCGCGTATTGTCACGGAAGAGACGCGCAAAGAGATGAAGCGCATCCTGCGGGAGATCCAGGACGGAAGCTTCGCCCGGCAGTGGATTCTGGAGAATCAGGCCGGCCGGCCGAGCTTCAACGCCATGCGCAAACACGACGCCGATTCGCTTCTGGAGTCAATTGGTCGCCAACTGCGCTCCATGATGCCGTGGCTGGGGAAGCGACGGGCGTAAGGGGGCGTCCGCTGCGGCGGCCGGGCCCTCTCTCCTAACCTCTCCCCCAATCCTGGGGGAGAGGGATCGCGCCGCAAAGAATGGTTCGATCCTTGGATCACCCACGAGGTGTAGCGGTCGGGAGGGACGACCAAACGCACGACAACGGCTCTCCCCCAGGATTGGGGGAGAGATGGCGAAGCCAGAGAGAGGGCCGGGCGCCCGAAGCGCGGGCCCTTCGGGAAGGACGGAGGTTCGCTATGGCCGACCGCGTACGCTTCTTTGATACCACCTTGCGCGATGGCGAGCAGGCGCCGGGGGCGACGCTGACGTTGCCGGAGAAGATCGAAATCGCCCGGGCGCTGTCGCGTTTAGGCGTCGACGTGATCGAGTCCGGCTTCCCACAGACATCCCAGGGCGACTTCGAGGCGGTGCGGGCGGTCTGTGCCGAAGTGACGGGTCGGCAGGTTGCAGCGCTTTCGGGCTACAAGCGGGAGCAGATCGACCGGACATGGGAAGCGATCAAAGACGCCGAAGCGCCGCTCCTGCATATCGTGCTGTCCACCTCGGACATTCATTTGCAGGGGTATCTGGGCATCAATCGGGAACAGGCGCTGGAACTCTGCCGCGATGCGGTGCAGCACGCCCGGCGCTACACGCCATTTATCGAGTTCTCGGCTATGGACGCGGCGCGCTCGGACCTTGACTTCGTCTGTCAGATCTTCGCCGCCGCCATCGCGGAGGGGGCGACGGTCGTCAACTATCCCGATACTGTGGGCTATGCCCAGCCGCGCGACTTCGGTGAGGCAGTGCGCTATATCCGCGACCACGTGCCGGGCATTGAGCAGGCCGTCCTCTCCGTTCACTGCCACGACGATCTGGGACTGGCGACCGCCAACTCCCTGGCGGCGATCGAGAACGGCGCAACGCAGGTGGAAGGCACCATCAATGGCGTCGGTGAACGGGCCGGCAATACGGCGCTGGAAGAAGTCATCATGGCCCTGGTGACACGCAAAGACTACTTTCAGAAGGACGTCTCGCATATCGACACGACCCAGATCGCCCGTACCAGCCGGCTGATCAGCCGGCTGACCGGCTGTGTCGTGCAGCCGAACAAGGCGGTCGTCGGCGCCAACGCCTTCGCCCATTCCTCGGGGTTACACCAGGCCGGCATGATGCGTAATCCGCTCACCTTTGAAATTATGCAGCCGGAGATGGTCGGCTGGGGCGACTCCCAGATCATCCTCGGCAAGACGTCGGGACGCCACGCCTTCGCCGAGCATTTGCGGAAGTTGGGCTATCATCTCAACGACGGCCAGCTCGCCAGCGCCTTCCTTCGCTTCAAAGAGATTGCCGACAAGAAGAAGGAAATCCTTGACGCCGACCTGGAGGCGCTGGTGGAAGCGGAGTACCGGCAGCGAATCCAGCACTACACCCTGGATCAGGTGCAGGTCACCTGTGGTGACCACAGCATCCCAACCGCCACCGTGCGGCTCAATACCGAGTCCGGCAGCCAGTTGCAGGAAGCGGCCGCGGGCACCGGCCCAGTTGACGCCATTTACAAGGCGATTAACCGCATGGTGAACATTTCGAACCGTCTGGAGGAGTACACCGTCCAGTCCGTAACGGAAGGGCTGGATGCCCAGGCGGACGTTCGCGTCCGCATCGAAGCTGAGGAGCAGATTTATGTCGGCCGCGCCGCCAGCACGGACATTACGGTGGCGAGTGCCTTGGCGCTCGTTGATGCGCTGAATCGAGTAGTCGAATCGCGTGATCGGAAACGGGCGGTCGCATGAGGGAAGCAGGGCGGCAGACCACAGTCGCCGCCCTGGCCCTGGCTTCTTAGAAAGGACATCCCCAATGCCCCGCATCGCGGTCCTGCCCGGCGATGGAATCGGTCCGGAAGTTATCGCCGAAGGCTTGAAAGTGCTGCGGGCGGCGCTAGGAGCGGAGGCGAGCCGGTGGGAGTTCGTGGAGGCGCCGATTGGCTGGGCGGCCATTGACCAGTGCGGTTCGGCGTTGCCGGAAGCGACCCTGGCGATCTGCACCGGCAGCGATGCCATGTACTTCGGCGCCGTGGGTTTGCCGGCGCGCGACGCTACCGTGCCGCCGGCCCAGCGGCCGGAAACGGCGGCGCTGCTCGGCCTGCGTAGAGGGCTTTTTGCCAATTTGCGCCCGGCGATTCTCTACCCGGAGTTTGCCAACCTCAGTGTGTTGCGCGCGGATATTGTGGCCGGCGGCGTAGATATTTTGATTGTGCGCGAACTGACTGGCGGCCTCTATTACGGCCGGCCGAAGGGGCGCTCGTTCGTCAAGGGCGGAGAGCGAGCCGTCGACACGATGGTCTACACCACTGGAGAGATCGAGCGTATTGCGCGGGTGGCGCTCGAGGCGGCGCGGACGCGCCGAAAGAAACTGTGTTCGGTGGACAAAGCCAACATCCTGGCAACGTCGCAACTCTGGCGGGAGGTCGTGACGCGCCTGGGCCAGGACTATCCCGACGTGGCGCTCTCCCATCTGTATGTCGATAGCTGCGCGATGCAATTGCTGCGTAATCCGGGCGACTTTGACGTGATCGTCACCGAGAATACCTTTGGCGACATCCTCTCCGACGAAGCATCCATGCTGGTGGGGTCGCTCGGGATGCTGCCGTCCGCCTGCCTCGGTGACGGGTCGCTGCCGGCTTTCTACGAGCCCATTCATGGCACCGCGCCCGATATTGCCGGACAGGACAAGGCAAACCCCCTGGCCGCCATCCTAACCGCGGCGATGCTCCTGCGCTACTCCTTCCAGCGGGAGCGCGAGGCCGTGGCGATTGAGACCGCGGTGAAATGTGTCCTCCGTTCCGGCGCGCGAACCGGCGACATTCTGCAGCCCGGCGGCCAATTGGTCGGGACGGGCGAAATGGGCGATCTGGTGGTACGCGCTTTGGAGGAACAACATGCCCCGAACGATCGAACTCTTTGACACAACGCTGCGCGACGGCGCGCAATGGGAAGGCATCAACTTCTCGCTGGGTGATAAGCTCAACATCGCCCGTAAGCTGGATAGCCTGGGTCTGACCTACATCGAAGGCGGCTACCCAGGCTCGAATGCCAGAGATCTCGACTTTTTCCGCCAGGCGGCGGAGATGACCTGGCAGCACGCCACGATCGTCGCTTTCGGCAGTAGCCGGCGCAAGGACACCCGGCCGGAAGATGACAGCAACCTGCAGACGCTCGTCCTGACGCAAACGCGTGCTGTCTGCATCGTGGTGAAGAGCTGGGACTTTCACGTGACGGACGTGCTGCAGACGACCCTGGAAGAGAACCTGCACATGGTGGCCGAGTCGGTCGCCTTCCTCAAGCGACACATTCCCCTGGTCTTCGTCGACCTGGAGCACTACTTTGATGGTCTGAAGCACAACCGCGATTACACGTTGCAGGTGTTACGCACCGCCGCGGACGCGGGTGCCGACCGGCTGGTACTGTGTGACACCAACGGCGGATCGTTGCCGGAGGACATCGGTTGCGGCGTCGATGCGGCGCGCGCTGAAACGGCGGTAATCCTCGGCATTCATACCCATAACGACGCCGAACTGGGCGTTGCCAATACCCTGGTGGGTGTGGCTCACGGAGCAACCCACGTGCAGGGCACCATCAATGGCTATGGCGAACGCTGTGGCAACGCCAACCTTTGCTCGATCATTCCCAACCTGCAGTTGAAGCTTGGCTACGACTGCCTGCCACCGGAGAAACTGGGGGAACTGACGGAGGTTTCCCGTTACGTGAGCGAGGTCGCCAATCTGAGCCATCCCAATGCGTTGCCATATGTGGGAGAAAGCGCTTTTGCCCACAAAGCCGGCTACCACGCCAACGCCATGTTGAAGGACGCGACGACCTATCAGCACATCGAGCCGGCCCTTGTCGGCAACAAGCAGCGCATCCTGGTGTCGGAGTTGTCGGGGCGTAGCACCTATTTGCTCAAGGCCGGCCAGTTTGGGATCGACCTGGCCGATAACCCGGGGATTGCCAAGGAAGTCTCCGACCAGGTGAAGGTCCTGGAGAGCCAGGGCTACGAGTTCGAAGCCGCCGAGGCCTCGTTGGAACTGCTCATGCGCCGCGCCGACCCGGCCTACCAGGCGCCCTTCCAGGTCATCGATCTGGTCGTGATGATGCAGAAGCGGGGCGACCTGGCGACCTTTTCCGAAGCGACAGTGAAACTGCAAGTCGACGGGGAGACAGTCCACACTGTTGCAGACGGCAACGGCCCGGTGAACGCCCTCGACGCCGCCATGCGCAAAGCGCTCCTGCCGAACTTTCCTGGTCTGCGGGACGTCCGCCTCAACGACTACAAAGTCCGCGTCTTGGACGAGGCCGCCGGTACGGCCGCCTGGGTGCGCGTGCTGATTGAATCGACCGACGGCCATCGCACCTGGAGCACTGTTGGCGGCTCGTCCAACGTCGTTGAAGCAAGCTGGCGGGCGCTGGCGGATAGCTTCGAGTACGCGGTGATGGGAGAAGCGGGAACTTACCGGTCAACCACCCAGCCGAAGCTAGGAAACGATGCATACTGACGCCATTCGCCACGAGTTCAGCCGCCAATCGGCGGCGTTCAACGTCGCGCCGGTCATGCGCTCGGCGGAAACGCTGCAGTCGCTCATCAACACCGTACCGGCCTCGGCTGCGCCCGGCACCTGGGTCGAAGTGGCCTGCGGGCCCGGGCTGATCAGTCGCGCTCTGGCGCCGAAGGTGCGGCGGATTATCGGTGTTGACCTGACGCCGGCGATGCTGGAGGTAGGACGGCGGGAAGCGGCGCGGGCGGCCATTGCCAATGCCGGGTTTATTCAAGGCGACGCCGTGCAACTGCCGTTTGCCGCTGCCGCGCTTGATGGTGCGGTGACGCGCTTCAGTCTGCACCACATCCCGCTTCCTGGTCGCTGCGTGACGGAAATGGCCCGCGTGGTTCGACCTGGCGGCCTGGTCATCATTGCGGACCACGTGACCACCGCCGACGGCGCTGCCGCCGCGTGGCACCAGGAGATGGAGCGGCTACGCGACCCTTCCCACTGGACCTGCCTGACCCAGGAGGCGCTGCAGGCGACGGGTGAACGCGCCGGACTCTCTCTACAGAGCGAGCGCCTCATTCCCTTCAGCCTGGAATACGAAGAATGGCTGACGCGCGGCACTGGCGGACCGCAGATGCGTGGCTTGATCGAATGTCTGCTCCGCAAACGGCCGGAGGGAGTAGACAGCTTTCGGATCGTCCGTGATTCAGGTAGGCACATCACGTTGCATCTGACCTTCTGGTTGTCACTCTGGCAACGGCCGGACAATTAGCAGCGGAACGCTACACTCTGGGCATGGCTGAACCGCGGCGCATTCTCCTGGTTGATGACGATCCACGTGCCCTGGCTGCTGTGCGCCGTGCCCTCCTCTACGAAGAATATGCCGTCGACGGAGCGAATGACGGCCCGGCGTCGCGGCGCCAGGCGCGGCCATATGTGCCAGACCTTGTGATCCTCGACGTGCTCCTGCCCACGCTCGACGGCTTAGAAGTATGCCGGCTTTTGCGGGCCGGCGGCGCCACACCGGTGCTCATGCTCACGGCCCGCGATGCGGTGCTGGATCGCGCTGGTGTTCGAATCCGTAGCACTACTTTTCGTGGTGTTAGCGCACATCCTGCCAGGGACGACTTTGACTCTGACGACACTCCTGGCCTCTTTCTTCCTGCCGGCCGCCGTGATCTGGCTGTTGATCGTCCCAGCCACACGGCGAGTCCACCCCCGTCCGGCGGTGGGAGAGGCACGGTATACTGGGGCGGTCGAAGAGTGAAGGCGGCCCGGGGAGGAAGCAGCGTGGCAAAACGGCAGGCGCCTCGGCCAACCGTACGCATCAGCCGCGATCCAGGAAACCCGATGCCCGGTCCTGCCCCCGTCAGTCGCAAACCGATTCGAGCCCCAATTGGCCCGTCGGCTCCCACCCGCAAGCCGATCCAACGCCAACCCCCCATCGTATTTCCTGCCGGCTCCGCTGAGGAGCAGCCGCAAGAGCGCGCCGCCTCGCACGTGCCGGCGGCACGGCCGCCAATTCCTGTCCATGGCGGGCGCGTGCAGGCCGTGCCGGGGTTGGTCGGTTCAATGGTGGCGACGACTGCCGACAGCGCTACGCACTTGGCATCGTCGGTCCTGTCACGCTCGGCCACGACGCGCTCCCGTGAGGCGGCATTGCGGCTGTTTGGTGACTACTCGTATGTCAAGCGTGACTTGCGCCGGATTGCCATCCTGACGATCAGCGCTCTGGTGCTTCTCGTGATCGTCTCGTTCTTGCTGCCGCTCTGGCTGAAGTAGACGAGCAACGCCTAGGACGCGGCGGGCCGGGATGCCACCGCCGCCTGTACTTTGGCGACCAGGTCGTCAATTTCAAACGGCTTGTAGAGGTAATCGAAGAACTCGCGCCGCCGTTCCGGCGGCAAGGCGTCAAATTCACCGTGTTTCGCTGTGACGAAGACGACGGGAATTGACGACGTATCGGGGTCGACGTGCAGCAACTGCAACTCGTCCCAGCCGTCAAGGTAAGGCATCATAATATCCAGCAGAATGACGTCCGGTAGTTCGCGCTTGGCTGCATCATAAACACGCAAGGGTTCCAGCGCAGTGACGACGGTGAGATCCTCCTCCTGGAGGATTTGCGTCATCATCTGGACGATCACAGCATCGTCGTCGACGATGAGAACTTTGCTCACGCTCCTGCTCCGTCCATCGCCCCGACTCCCCAAGGTACAGAAGGTCGTACCCAACCCCCCATTTCCTGACAAGCATGATACGCCTTACACGAAGAAAATGTTCCAAAATGGGACCGTATGGCTATGCCAGGCACGCGGGCGACCCCTACCGGCGGATCGAGACGCCATGCACCGACCGGTGCGCGTTGCTCATCCTTCCCAGTTCGTATGAAAGACCCCGGGCCGGTCCAGGCGGGCATAGGTGTGGGCGCCAAAGAAATCACGCTGCCCCTGAATCAGGTTGGCGGGCAGCCGCTCGCTCCGGTAGCTGTCGAAATAGGCAAGAGAAGCAGCGGTGGCAGGCACCGGAATGCCGCTGGCGACGGCCGTTTCCACGGTCAAGCGCCAGGCTTCCTGATGCCCCAGCAGGACATCGCGAAATTGTTCGTCAATCAGGAGATTCGGTAGATCTGGCTTCCGCAGGAAGGCGCCCTGGATTTCGTTGAGCAGGCGGGCCCGAATGATGCAGCCGCCTTTCCAAATGCGGGCAACCTCCGACAGATTCAGGCCGAAGGCATACTCGGCCGACGCGGCGCGCAGCAACGCCATGCCCTGGGCGTACGAGGCGATTTTAGCGGCATAGAGGGCATCACGGACGGCATCAACCAGGCGCTCCCGTGGTACGGATACGCGCGGCGGCGCACTGCCAATCAGCTTGGCTGCGGCGGCGCGCTCGGCCTTGAAGGCGGAGATATTGCGGGCCCAGACCGCGGCGTCGATCGTCGGGATCGGTACGCCGAGGTCGAGGGCGTCTTGCGACGTCCAACGCCCCGTCCCTTTTTGCCCGGCCTGATCGAGCACGAGGTCGACCAGCGGCTTACCGGTGTCGGGATCGGTGTAGACGAGGACCTTGGCGGTGATCTCGATTAGATAGGAATCCAGTTCGCCGCGATTCCACTCTCGGAAGATCGCGCTCAACTCCGGCGCAGGAATACCTAATCCCCGGCTCAGCAGGTCATAGGCCTCGGCGATCAGTTGCATGTCGCCGTACTCGATGCCATTGTGGACCATTTTGACGTAGTGACCGGCGCCGCGGGGACCGATATAGGTGCAGCACGGACCATCAGGGACTTGCGCGGCGATGCTCGTCAAGATCGGCGCAAGGTGCTCTTCGTAGCTCTCCCGCGGTCCGCCGGGCATGATGGATGGCCCGTGGAGCGCGCCTTCCTCGCCACCGCTCACTCCGGTGCCGAAGAACTGCCAGCCCCGCTCGCTCAAGGCCTTACTGCGCCGATCAGTGTCACGGTAAAACGAATTGCCACCGTCCATCACGATGTCGCCCGGTTCCAGCAACGGCAACAGTTGGTCGATAACGGCGTCGACCGGCTTACCCGCCTGCACCATCAGTATGATGCGGCGCGGCCGCTCCAATGCCCTCACAAACTGTTCGATACTGTCGCTGCCGGCGATACCGCTCCCGTTCGCCGGGCCATCCAGGAACTCGCGTGTACGCTCGGTGGTGCGATTGTAGACGGTGATGGAGAAGCCGTGGTTAGCGATATTGCGGGAGAGGTTGGCGCCCATCACTGCTAATCCGATCAGACCGACCTGGTGTTGTGCCATGATGCGCTATCCGTCCTCTGTTCCTGGTTAACGCCGTCCGCGCCGGTGGGTCGCGCACAGCAGTTCAATGCCTGTGCCGAAGATTATGCCCCTTCCTTGCGCCTTCGGCAAGCGCCCGCCTATGCCAGGCAAGGAGGGCGGCGCCCTCCGCCGGTGAGCGGTCGGACCGGACACATTGGAACCGGTGGGGATCGCCCAGCGCCTCCTGAAAGGCGCGGAAAAATGGATCGTTGGTGAAGAGACCGCCCGAGCAAACGACCGTTCGTGGAGCGTCGCCAAACTGCAGGTGGCCGTCAACCGTGCGTACCTGCCCCGCCAGGTCGGCGACACTCTTTAAGACAAGCGCCGTGGCGACGGCATCGCCCGTCGCTATCTGCTGAAGCACGACCGGCGCCAAGGAGGCGATATCGGTTCGCGCGTCCGCACTGCCATAAATCCTAGCGACCAACTCGGGCGGCGCAGTAAGGCCAAGCTGCTGGAGGAGAGCGGCGGAGAGGGACGACTGGGTCGCCTGCGCATCGTGGCCGGCCAACACCGCCATCAGGGCGCGACGGCCAAGGTCGAAGCCGCTGCCGCCGTCACCGAGCAAAAAGCCCCAGCCGCCTGCCCGCGCCGTCTCGCCGGTGGCGCTGCGGCCCCAGGCAAAGGAGCCGGTACCGGCGATCACGACCAGGCCCGTGGTAGCGGACGCCGCGGCCAGCACGGCCAGCGCGTCGTTACTGACGGCAACGTCACCCGGTTGCAGTGCTTCGCACAACGGCCGTACGGGCGCCAGCTGGCAGCACTGAAGGAGAAACGCCTGTAGGGGCGGCGCGTCCTCGGGCCGGCCGGCTCCGGCCAGCGCTGCGTGGACACCGACGACGGTGCTGCCGGGCGGCAAGGCCACGGCAAGCTGTTCCAGCACCGTTTGGAGCGCACCCATGGCGGCAGCCCAACCGGCGGCGCGAAAGTTCGATGGCCCGGCCATCACCCGGGCGACGACGATCCCGGAACCATCAATAGCCACGGCAGCCGTCTTGGTGCCGCCGCCATCGATACCGATGGTGACCTGACCTGGCTCGGGATTTAAGGGGAATTTGAGGGAAGAGCTGGTTTCCGCTGGCCTGCCCCGTGCGCCATCCGCTGGATGTGTCGCGGCCTCTGGAAGCAGTAAGGCCCGCTGCAGTGGTCGCCAATTGGCTCCGGGGACGATTTTGCCGAGCACCGCGGCGTGGCGAGCGCCGGTGGCGCCGGGGAACGAGGTCGGCACGCCGCGCAATGTTTCCGCCGCCAGAACCGCGAAGGCGATGGCCTCCTTTGCTTGCATGTCGCCGCCCAGATCAGTCAGCAATTGCTGTGGTAGCTCTGGTAATTCCTGGCGCAACGCCTGGCGGAGCGCCGGATTGCGCGCTCCCCCACCGGATAGATACATGGCGTCCAGGTGGACGCGGGGCAGAATCCAGTGTCGGTAGGCGGCGGCGATACTGCGAGCGGTGGCGAGGGTGATGGTGGCTAGTATATCGGCGCTGCTAATCCCCGCCGCCCGGCCCTGCTGCCAGAGCGCATGCGCATAGGCCACGCCGAACTGCTCCCGACCGGCGGTGCGAGGCGGCGTCAAGGTGAAGAAGGGGTGGGTGAGAATGCGGGCAAGAAGCGCTTCATCGGCTGCCCCGGCCAGGGCAAGCCGCCCGTCCTGGTCGTAGCTGAATGCGCCATCGCTGGCAAAGCCGGCCATTGCGTCGATCAGCATGTTGCCGGGGCCCGTGTCAAAGGCGAAGACATCGTCGGGCAGGCAGTCCGCCGGTACGACCGTGACGTTGGCGATGCCGCCAATGTTTTGCAGCGCTCGCCCTTCGGTTGCACTGCGGTAAAGCGCCCAATCGAGATAACTCACGAGCGGCGCTCCTTGACCGCCGGCCGCCATGTCGCGTGGCCGGTAGTCTGCCACCGTCGTGATGCCGGTGCGCTCGGCAATGATACTGGGCTCTCCCAGTTGCAACGTGGACGCGACAATATCAGCGTCCGCCCGGCCCTGGTGCCACACCGTCTGGCCATGGCTGCCGATGACGTCCACATCGCTGGAGCGCAATCTGGCGGCCGCAATCGCCGCCAGTGCCGCCTCGGCAAATGCCTCGCCGATCTCGGCGTTGAGTTCACAGATCAGGCGCGTGCTGCCGCCGCCGGGCAGACAGGCCCGCAGGATTCGTGCTCGTAGGGGAGCATGTACCGGCGAAGATATGAAGGCCACCTGTTTGACGATCAGGGCTGCGCCGCTGCCCGTGATCTCAACGACCACGGCGTCGACCGCGTCGATCGACGTGCCGCACATCAAGCCGACTGCGACCAGGGGGCGGCTTAATGTGCCGTCATCGGCACTGTTCATTGTCCCATCCGTCCTCCCCCTAGCTTTCCGCCGTAGCCGAACAGCGAATATACCGCCCGGTCAACGGCATTAGCCCGTTGGATGGGCACACCGTCCGGCAGTGGTATCGTCACGATGGAGGTGCGTCGCCGATGCTAATCGACACGATTCCTGGCCAGGTTGCCGCCTCAGACCCGCGTGTGAGTGAGATCCTGCGCCGCCTCCACGCTGCGTATCCTGACGCCCGATGCTCCCTCGACTATGCCGATGCCTTCCAGTTACTGGTGGCCACCATTTTGTCCGCCCAGTGTACCGACGAGCGCGTCAACATGGTGACCCCCGCGCTCTTTGCCCGCTTCCCAACACCGGCGGCGATGGCTGAAGCGTCGACGGAGGGGATTGAAGCGCTTATCAAGTCGACTGGTTTCTATCACAACAAGGCGAAGAGCATCCTGGGCGCCGCGCGCAAGATTGTGGAGGACTTCGACGGCGCCGTACCCCGAACGATGGCGGCGCTGCTCACCGTCCCCGGCGCGGCGCGCAAGACCGCAAACGTGGTGCTTTCCAACGCCTACGATGTGGTGGAAGGCGTCGCCGTGGATACCCACGTCGGACGCCTCAGCGGACGTCTCGGCTTCTCCTCCGAGGCAGTGCCGGAGAAGATCGAGCGCGCCTTAATGCGCATCCTGCCGCGGGAGGAATGGTGTTTCACCAATCACGCCTTGATTGCCCACGGCCGCGCTGTCTGTCAGGCGCGCAAGCCCAATTGTTCGGCCTGTGTGCTGCTAGAACTCTGCCCGACAGGACTGGGTCAGGGAGTCACAACGTGATTCCCTGACCCAATGAGCTTGGAGATATGCCTCGGTGTCGCGGGCATCAAAATTGGGGTTTTCTCCTGATCCCGCAGAGGCAGGTAGTCGATCTTCCATCAAATCGGCGCCTGCCCTGTCGCCCGAGAGCGCCGGCGATGGGGCCACGTCAGCGCTCGTCGCGGAGGACAAAATGTCATGAACGAACTCCGGCAATGTTTGCGACCGCAGCGCGGCGCCGCGAACGAGCTTTGCCTCAAGTCCTACATCAATGGCAATGGTCACCGTCCGGTGGCGTCCGCTTTCCATTGTGTTTTGTGACCTCCTGTACCGTGATTATACGGGTTCAGCCGCCTATCGCGCCCGTGCATACACCATTCCACCGGCGTGCTTGACGCTGCCCTTCATCTCGAGCATGGTCAGGGTGCTGGAGACGGTGGCAATCGGTAGCGCCGTTGCCCGCGAGAGATCATCGACATGGAGGGGTTCGGCGCTGAGCGCGCGGAGCAGTGCGCCTTCCAGTTCGTTGTCCGGCAGCAGATCAACCAGCCGGAGCTGCTCGACGACAAGGTCCGGGTTCAACTCTTCCAGGATATCTTCCACGCGGGTGACAAGTTTAGCCTCACCGCGGCGAATCAGGCTGTTCGTGCCGATACTGCTGCCGGAAGTGACGTTGCCGGGAACGGCGAATACCTCGCGATTCTGCTCCAGTGCCATCCGGGCGGTGATAAGCGCCCCGCTGACCTCGCCCGCCTCCACGACCAGTGTGCCGCGGGTCATACCGGCAATCAGACGGTTGCGGGCGGGAAAATTGTCGCGTTCCGGCTTCGTGCCGGGCGCATACTCCGACAGCAGCGCGCCATTGGCGATGATGGACTCCGCCAAACTACGGTGCTCACTGGGATAAATCGTGTCCACACCGCTCCCCAGGACGGCGACGGTACGGCCACCGCTTTGCAAGGCCGCGCGGTGCGCCACGGCGTCGACGCCGCGGGCCAGACCGGAGACAATCATGATGCCGTTGTCAACCAGTGCTGAGACGAAGCGCTCGGTGACGAGCCGGCCATAGGCGGTGATGCCGCGCGTACCGACCACGGCGAGGGCGAGTTGATCGTCGGGCAGCAGCGTTCCACGCAGAAAGATGACGGGGGGCGGAGCGTAGATCTCCTGCAACAGTGGTGGATAATCGGCATCCTGTAGGGTCACGACGCGAATGCCTTGCTGCCGGATGCGCGTATACGACGCCGTCGGATCGTGGCCACCACGGAAGGTCGCAAGCGCCTCCGCCGTCCGAGCGTCCAGGCCGGCGGCGCGAAAGTCGGCTAGCGGCGCCTGCCAGGCGACCGTAGCCGTGCCAAAGGCCTCCAGCAGCCGACCAAACTTGACCGGCCCAAGGCCGGACACGCGTAACAGCGCGATCCAGTGGGCGCGTTCGGCATCGTCCAAGGGAGCGTTCAGTGTCGTCATCGGGGGGATGATAGCACTGCCGGTGGTATAGTGACGAGTCGCCATCTGCACCATCGGCATACTGAGAGGTAGACGTGCTGCGTCTATTCCGCCTGTTGTGGTCCACGCTGGGCGACTACTACTACGAAATCCTTCCCTTCACAGCATTGAATCTCATGTGGCTCATTGCTCTTTTGGGTCTGCCGTTGATTGGCGGCGGCATCGTCCGCGCTTTTCCGGTAGCCCCGGCCCTGCTCGCCTTTTTTGCCACCCTCCTCGCCATCCCGCCGGCGCTGGCCGGCCTCTTTTCGGCGGCGCGTACGTTCGCTGACGGCTACAACATTGGTCCACGGGATTTTTTCCTCGGCTTCCGACGCTACTTCTGGCGTTCCTGGCAACTGGCGCTGGCTGATTTGCTCGCCGGTGTCCTGGTTGGTGGTAACTTCTACTTTTACCTGCACCTACCTGGCGCCTTCAAGATCATCGCCATCCTGTGGGTCTACGTCGTGCTGTTCTGGCTGGCACTGCAGCCGTATCTGTTCGGTCTCCTCGTCTACCAGAGCGACAAACGCTTACGGACGACGGCGCGCAACGCGGCCCTGCTCGTCCTCGCCAATCTCGGCCCCTCGGTCGCACTGTTGTTCCTGGCCGTGATTTTCGTCGCGCTCAGTATCGGCCTTGGCTTGCCCTTCCTGGCCCTGACCTCGATCGTCAGTGCCGTGTGGTTCACCCGTGCCCTGGATATCCTGCTCGCGAAATACCCTGGAGCTCAGCGAATGGATCGGGCTGAGGCGGACGAGGCGGGGGCGGACCGCACTTTGACACCGCGGACGGCGCCGCGCGGAGGATATGGCGCGCGGGGGTGGCGGTAGACAGTGATCCGTCAGCGCCGCCGCCGCGCGACCTGACGTAGCGCCAGCACTGCCAGCACGCCCAGTCCGATTACAATTGGAGACCGCAACGGTCCAGCGGCGCCGTGCAAAACGGTGAGGGCCGGCCCCAGCCCGGGCGCGACCAGGGCAATCAGTAAGAGGATACGACCCGCCACAACAAGGGGATGGCGACTGGACGTGGTGAAGGCGCCGGAGAGGAAGCGGCCTTCGGCGCCGGCTGTCCACACCGGATCGAACGAGCCGCGCAGACCGTCCACCGGCAGCGCCGCGTGCGCTTCGGCGGCACACAGGAGCGGACGTCGCGGACGCGGCCGCCGGGTATGCCGCGCGCCGACAAGCTGCCGGCGAAGGCGTGGTCGGTGACGCGTTGGGCACTCAAGCAGCATGGACTGACTGTACCATAGGCGCCATTGGTTCCGGCGTTGTTGCCGAGAAGGGAAGAAGCCTGATGACGAACAACACTGTAGAGTGGGCAGCGCCCCGACTGTTTGGTGCCACTGGTCTGCATGTTGATCCACTCTGCGTAGGCTGCGCGGAGTTGGGCAACATGCCGGAGACCTTCACCTACGCTGTAGACGAGGAACAGGGGTTGACGGCGATCCGGGCCATTTTCCACGGCCCGATTCGCTTTATCGACACCGCCGCCTCGTACGGTGACGGCGAGAGTGAGCGGCGGATTGGCCGAGTCCTGCGGGAACTGGGCGGTCTACCGGCGAGTTACATCCTGGCCACGAAGGCCGATCGTGACCTGAACACCGGTGACTTCAGTGGCGACCAGATGCGCCGGAGCATCGAACGCAGTCTCGCCTTGCTTGGCCTGGATCATCTGGCGTTGGTCTACTTGCACGACCCGGAACACGCGCCGTTTGCAGCGACCATGGCGCGCGGCGGCCCCGTCGACGTCTTGCGCCGGTATGTTGACCAGGGCGTGATCGGCCATATCGGCGTCGCCGGCGGACCGGCTGATTTGATGATTCGCTACGTGGAAACCGGAGCCTTCGAGGCCGTCATCACCCATAATCGGTACACGCTGCTCAACCGTTCGGCGGACCAACTGCTCACCGTTGCGGCGGAGCGTGGTCTCGGTGTTGCCAACGCCGCGCCCTATGGTAGCGGCATTTTGGCGAAAGGTCCTTCCGCTTATCCCCGCTACGCCTACCAGGAGGCGTCCGGTGACACAGTTGAACGCGCACGCCAGATCGAGGCACTCTGTCACGCCGCCAACGTGCCGATGGCGGCCGTCGCCTTGCAGTTTTCACTACGTGACCCGCGCATCCATTCCACGATCGTCGGCATGACGAAGCCGGAGCGGCTTGCCCAAACGGTGGAACTGGCACAAACGCATGTTCCCGATACCCTGTGGGCGGACGTCGAACGCGTGGCGAAGCCGAGCATGGTCGATCCCGAGGCCAACCGGACCCGTTAGCGGCTTAGAGCCGGTAGAAGCGAATGGCGTTATCCGCCCACAACTTTCGGCGGCCCGCGAGCGACAAGTGTGCAGTGAGCGCTTCCAACGTCACCACCCAGCGGCGATATGGCGCCGCCTGGAGCACCACCGGCCAGTCGCCGCCAAAGGCCACGCGGTCTTCGCCGAACACGTCCAGCGCGTGGTGAACAAAGGGCTTTACGTCCTCTATCGTCCAATGGTGGTGATCCGCCTCCGTGACGGCCCCACTGACCTTGCAGCAAACGTTGGGGAAGGCGGCAAGTTGCCGCAGGTGTTCTCGCCAGGGGGCGAGGCGTTGCGCCGCGATGTCCGGCTTGGCAAGGTGATCGAGCATGAACTGAGTGCGCGGGCATTGCCGGACTAACTGCACGGTGTTCGCCAGTTGGGCATTCGTGATGCATAGGTCGAAGGAGAGGCCGTAATCCGCCAGCACTTGCACGCCGCGCACAAGTCGGGGCTGCAGGCAGAAATCCACCGGCTCTCCCTGCAAGATGCGCCGCACCCCTTTAATGTGTGGGCTGATATGCACGAGCGCGTCCAGATAGGCGCGCGCCTGGTCGCCGTCCTCCAGAGGCGCGAACGGGACGATGCCGCGAATGCGGGGATCATGCGCCGCCAGATCCGCCACCCATTGTGCTTCCAGGAGTGCGTAGGGCACGGCAACGTCGGTCTGGACGTAGACCATACCGACAATGTCGAGACCGGCGCCGGCGGCGGCGTAGTCGTCCAGGTCGTAGCGGCGGTTGAGGAGCACATTGTCGGCCAACCAGGGCATGGGAAAGACGGATGGATCCCACAAATGGAGATGGGCGTCCACCACGGGACAGTCCGGCATACGTGCGACCTCCTCGATTGCTATCTTACGTCCGCATATGACCATTGGGCAAGCGAAAGAGAGAATTTCGCGGCCGGCATCCTCTAGGCAGAAGGCCCGTTCGTCGGTATACTGGGTGCAATGGCAAGGTTGCCAGATGTGCCGTCCAGGACTGGCCGGCAGGGCAGTGATGCTCCCCAGGCGATGTCGCCGCGAAGCCGTGGTTGGGTCGAACCCCAACACGGAACGTAAAGGGGAATGGCATTATGGACACGGTGTTATTGGCGCTCTGTTTCGTGGCAATGGGCATTCTTGTGCTGGCATGGGCAACCCTGCCGCACACTGCTCCCGCCACCACCTTACAGATCCGCGAGACCACCACCTCCGCCGAGGTCGCGCTCAACGTCCAGGCCGCCTGAGTTATGTTACGAGCGTATCTGCGCGCTCGTTACCGACCAGCAGCGAAAAGTTGAGCACACCACGGATCAGTAGCCGGTTCCGGCCCTCCCTCACGCTGAGACGAGGGCCGGAACCAAGCCTGGCGTTATCCGCTCTGGGCGCTCCCAAACAGGATACGGCGATACACGTCGGCAGTCTGCGCCGCGGCGCGTTCCCAGGTAAAATGCTGCGCCTGCGCGAGCCCCTGCCGGCGTAATCGGCGGGCGAGAGCCGTATCATCTAAGACGCGTGCCATGCCGTTCGCTAAATCGTCGACGTTTATCGGGTCTATGAGCAGTGCCGCACCGCCGGCGGCTTCCGGCAGGGACGACGCCTGGGAACAGACGACGGGTGTGGAACAGGCCATTGCTTCCAGAATCGGCAGCCCGAATCCCTCGTAGAGCGACGGGAAGGCAAAGATATCGGCGCCACTGTAGAGCGCCGCCAGATCGTTGTCCTTCACATAACCCAGGAGTGTCACGTGTTTCGTAAGGTCGGCTTGCTCAATTTCCGTCCATAGTGGTGCGTAGCGCCAGAGTGTGGGACCCGCCAGCACCAGTTGATGCTCCGGATGACGGGCATGGAGTCGCCCAAAGGCCTGAATGAGCCGGCGCAGATTTTTGCGCTCCTGGTGGGCGCTGACACTCAATACGTAGGGACGGTGGAGACCGAGCCGCGACAAGGTCGATCGGCGGTCAGCCTCGCTGACGGGATAAAATTGGCCGCTCAGTGCCGGAGGCACGACATGGACAGGCAACGGCAACGACGGGAGAAAGCGCTCCAGATCCAACCGAGCTTGGCGGCTGACGGTGATGACGGCATCAACTCGGGACAGCATCGCCGGCATGTAGCGGCGCTGCAGAAAGGTATTGAGCCAGGGATAGCCTTCGGGATAATGAAAAGCGATAGCATCATGAATGGTCACGACGCGGCGGAACGGTGCGATGCGCCGGCCGAGGGGAAACGGGGCGGTACCCGTCGGATCGTGCACGACGTCGAGGCGGTGGCGTTGGGCCGCCAGCGCAATCGTCAGTCCGCCCAGCAACATGAGTGCCGGCAACCGGCGGCAACCGAGCAGGTGAAACGTGCGGACGTTCGGCTCACGCCGGAACGGCCCGCGCCGATAGGGAGTAAGATACACCAGCTCGCAGTCTTCACGCCTGCCGAGCGCCCGGCCCAACTCCAGCGCCTGACGGGAAATGCCGGACAGGGGTCGATCGACGCCGTAGGTGAGCCAGCCAACCCGCATTCGATTCGCCCGCCCCACCGGCCTGCCGTGCTCCCGTGGGTTATACTATAGCGTTGGCGCCTTCTCCCCGAATCGTTTGGATGCACTTGTGCCCATTCATCTGACCGCGGACCTGATGGGCGGCATTGTCCATGCGCTTTTCGCCGGCCTCGTTGCCATCCGCTATCTCTGGCCGGTATGGCTGGTCGTCGCGGTGCTGTGGATTCTTACCCGCTTGCTACGCGCAATCGGCCGCTTCTTTGGCTTTTCCAGCGTTGCCGCCAAGCCGACCAAGCCGGCGGTCCGGTCACGGCGCTAATCGCCGCCGCAGCACTCCGATCGAATGGCAATCAAGCCGGCGCCGACTTCCGTGACATCTTTGATCGTATCAATACTCCGCCAGAAGCCGTGGATTCGGAATGCTCCCATCTGGCCGGCCTGGGCGAGTGCTGGAAACAGACGATCCTCGTGGTCGCCGACGTCGGGGAGGCGCGGGATTAGCACGGGAGCAAGGGCGTAAACACCCGCGCTGATCCAGTAGGGTAAAAGCGGCTTCTCCTGGAATCCCTGAACCTGATCGTCGACTATTCGCACGATGCCATGCGGTGACCGCAACGGAGCGACGGCGACTGTCGCTAAAACGCCGGAGTCAATATGGTGGGCAATGAGCGCGCGCAGATCAAGATCGGTCAGGAGGTCCCCGTTGAGGGCCAGAAATGAGCCATGCGGCGGCGCCGTTTGACAGGCAAGCTTCAGCGCCCCACCCCGCCCCAAAGGGCGTGGCTCGATCGAGAGCGCCACCGTCATTCCGGTCAAGTTGGCCTGAGCGAGCGCTGAAGCGATCACCGCATGTCGGTAGCCGAAGGCCACCACCACGTTCACGACACCGTTCGCCCGAAGCCAGGCGAGCTGATGGAAGAGGATGGGGATGCCGCCTACCTGTACCATGATCTTGGGGCGGTCAGCCGTGAGCGGACGCAGACGCTCCCCGCTCCCTCCCGCCAGGATGATCGCCGTCACCGATGCCAAGCTATCGATGGTCATGCCGGCAAGGGAACGTCGCCCAGGTCTCCGCAAAGGAGGCGTTCCACGATCCCGCACATGGCGTGACCGGCGGCCATATATCCCTCCTGAACTCTCGCGGTTTCCGCGGACGGAATCTGCATGACGACATCGGCCTTCGCGGCCAGCGCCGTACCCCGCCGTCCGGTACAAGCGATGACATGTAGGCGCCGGCGACGGGCCGCCTCGATCGCCTGGAAGATATTGGCGGATTTGCCGCTGGTGCTTATACACACCAGAACGTCACCGTCGGCCCCCAGGGCCTCGATCTGGCGGGCAAAAACACGATCGTAGCAGTCGTCATTGCCGACGGCGGTAAGCACCGCCATATTCGCGCTCAAGGCGATCGCTGGCAGTCCCTCCCGAGGCAGGCGGTAGTTGCCGACGAACTCGGCAGCCAGGTGCAACGCGTCGGCGGCGCTGCCTCCATTGCCGCAAAATAGAAGCTTCTGTCCGGCACGCAGCGCTCGCGCGCAGATAATGGCTGCTCGCAGTACCGGCGCTGGATCGTCGGCCAGTTGGCGTATCACGTCCGCACTGGCCCGCAGTTCGTCACCGATGCTGGCGAGGAGGACTGCCTCACGGGAAGCACCGTTCAGGGCGGTGGCGCTCTCCAGCGATGGTGTGTTCATTGGACCTCCCAGGACTGCAACCCGCATGGCGAAAAGCCAAAAGGGTACGCCTTGCCACCAAGCCGTTCTAACTCCATGGCGATCGCCCGTTTCCTGTCGAATGGACAGTACACGAGGAGGTAGCCACCGCCACCGGCGCCGAGCACCTTGCCGCCTAGCGCTCCCTGCTTGCGGGCCGAGGCGTACAGTTCGTCGATCTGCGTCGTGGTGACGCCAGGGTCCAGGCGCTTTTTATATTCCCAGGCATCGTGCAGCAAGCCCCCGAATTCCGTCAGACGGTGATGGAGCAGTGCCTTTTTCAGGTCAAGCGTGAGCGCCTTCATCGTGTGCAATGCGTCGGTCGTGTCTGCATTCCCGCCCCGATAGGATGCAATCTGCCGCTCAACTATGTGACCGGACAGGCGAGTCTGACCGGTGTAGCAGAGCAGCAGGCTGTATTCCAGTTCATTCACCACATCGGCATCGATCCGCAACCGATTCACGACGGCGCCGTCACCATAAAACTCAATGAAGTTGAAACCCCCAAACGTGGCGGCGTACTGGTCCTGCATGCCCCCAATAATCCCCAGATCGGTTCGCTCAATCTGATAGGCCAGGCGGGCAACGGCATAATCATCCAGTCCGAGATGCTGGCTGTAGTTAAACAGCCCAACCATGGCGACGACCAGGGTGGAGGATGATCCAAGCCCGGAACCGGGCGGCGCATCGCAGTGCAGGTAGAGCCGGAGGCCGGCTCGGTCGTGGCACAACCGGCGCAGGACGGACTTGACCAGATCAAGCTTGCCATCATAGACCAGGTCGTCGTGCACGCCGTAGCGGGCACTCAGGCCATAGTCCACGGACTCGACCTCAATCGCGTCCCCTGCCGCTCGCGCCAGGGTGCCATAGGCGAACCAATTGATCGTCGCACTGAGCACGACCCCGCCATGGTCGGCCGGATACGGCGGGACATCGGTACCGCCACCACAGAAGCTGACACGCAACGGCGCTTTGCTGCGCGCCAACGTCCGGGAACGCGCCGCTACGCGTAGGGAACTGTCTGTACTTGGGAACACGTTGTACCTCGCGCCATTACGGACGTGGGCGTCCCTCGCAGCGAGGCAGTTCCCAACGGTGGATAGGGTAGCAGCCACTGACGGCCCTGCATAGCCCGGCGATCGCCGACATGTGCATGGCTGCTTTATTGCATTGCAAGCTGCAGAGGGCCCGATGGCGCATAGTGGGCTGGCGGAAGCGCGGGGCAACCAGAAACCGGCACGGGTTATGCAATAAGTCGCCTGACGCCGGGAGGCGCCAGCAATGGAGCGGGCGACGTGACGGCGTGATGAAAGGGGTAGAGCAATGGGTGAGATCAAAGACAAGGTAGAAGGCAAGGCACACGAAGTCAAGGGCAGCGCCACCGGCGACGCCGGCGAGGAACTGAAGGGCAAGGCCCAGCAGGTCAAGGGCAACGTCGAAGGCGCAATGAATAACGCCGGGACCAATGCCCGCCCGGTCGATCGTGCTGAAGGCGACATGAGTAACACGCGCGCCAATCCATAGCCGGTCCATTGACTGAAGCCCCCTGACCGTGGTGGTCAGGGGGCTTCGGCGTGTCTATCGGTGGGTCCCGCATGGCATGCTACTTTGATTGCAGAATAGTTGTCATTCGCAATGATTTTCCGCCAGGTGCATTGGCGCTGCGGAAGGGACAGGGAAGCACGGATATGGCACAGGCACTGGATTACGTAGAGGCGCCTCCGGTACGGTCCAGATTGCCTGAAGGCAGCCGCGGCGCGAACGATCGCTACAAATGGGTAGTGCTGTCCAACACGACGCTCGGTATCTTAATGGCGGCGATGAACAGCAGTATTCTGCTGATTTCTTTGCCGGCCATCTTCCGCGGCATCCAAATTAATCCGCTGGCGCCGGGGCAATCCAGCTTCCTGCTCTGGATCTTGTTGGGGTACATGATCGTTACGGCCACGCTGGTGGTGACGTTCGGACGCATTTCCGACATGGTTGGGCGCGTCAAGATGTACACGTTGGGGTTCGCCATCTTCACCCTGGCGTCGATTTTGTTGTCGCTCACACCTGGGACCGGCACGCAAGGCGGACTCGAATTGCTGATCTTCCGGCTGGTGCAAGGGGTCGGCGGCGCCTTCCTATTTGCCAACAGCGCCGCCCTCCTCACCGACGCCTTCCTCGCCCGCCAGCGCGGTTTGGCGATGGGCGTCAACCAGATTGCCGGTATTGCCGGCGCGCTCGGTGGCCTGCTGGTCGGCGGCGTCCTGGCCACCATACAATGGCGGCTGGTCTTCTGGGTATCCGTGCTTTTTGGCGTCTTCGGCACAATCTGGGCATATTTGAAGTTGCATGAGACTGCCACGATCCGCCGTGGCCAGCAGATCGACTACCTTGGTAATGCGACGTTTGCCATCGGCTTGACTGTCTTGTTGGTTGGTCTGACCTATGGCATCGAGCCATATGGGACCAGTAGCATGGGGTGGGGCAATCCGTTTGTGATCGCGTCCCTGATCATCGGCATCGTCTTCTTCCTGGCATTTGTGCTTGTGGAAATGCGGGTAAAGGATCCGCTCTTTCATCTGGAGCTGTTCAACATCCGGATGTTTGCCGCCGGCAACCTGAGTAATTTCCTCGGCTCCCTGGCCCGCGGCGGCTTGCAGTTCATGTTGGTGATCTGGCTGCAAGGCATCTGGTTGCCGCTCCACGGCTACTCCTATGCCGACACGCCGCTGTGGGCCGGCATCTACATGATGCCGATGATGGCGGGTTTCATGGTGGCAGGGCCCCTCTCCGGCATCCTCTCCGACCGCTTCGGCGCGCGACGATTCACCAGCGGCGGCATGTTGGTGACGACAGTCGGCTTTATCTTGCTCACCATGCTTCCCGGTGACTTCAACAAATGGCTCTTCTTTGCTTTGCTCATCTTCCTTGGCGTGGGCATGGGGCTGTTCAGTGCACCCAACACCAGTAGTGTGATGAGTTCCGTGCCGCCGGAAATGCGGGGAGCGGCGTCCGGCATGCTCGCCACCTTTCAGAACGCCGGCATGATGATGAGCATGGCGGTGTTCTTCAGTATCCTCACCGGCGGTCTGGCGGCGCGGTTGCCGGCGGTCATGGAGCACGGCCTGGTCGCCAATGGCCTGCCGATGCCAGTGGCGCAGTCCATCGCTCACTTGCCGCCAATTGGCGTGCTGTTCGCCGCTTTTCTCGGTTACAACCCGATGCAGTCGCTCGTGCCGGCCGACGTGGCGCAGCATCTCAGCGCCGCCGCTCAGGCGACGCTCTTCGGTAAGACCTTTTTCCCGACGCTTATCCTGCCCGCCTTCATGGACGGCCTGAAACTGGCGTTCTATGTCTCGGCGGGAATGTCCCTTATTGCCACCATTGCCTCGGTGCTCCGGGGAAAGGTCGTCTTCTACGGCCAGACGGCGTCCCGGGACGTCACCACGGGCCAGGGACAGGATAGCGAGCGTGGGGGACGGTAGCGATTCCGCCTTGCCGTTGGATGGCCTACGGCTCGTCGGTACCCTTATCCTGCTCGTGCGCACCGTCGAGCAACAGGCGCGGCAGGCGCGGCGTGCCGATACGCTGGCGCTCGCCGACCTCGGTGTGCTGGGGCAAATCGACCGCGGCGCGGACTGCCCCTCGCAGTTAGCGCGGGCGCTCCACCTTGATCCGGCGAGCGTGACGCGCCTCACCGATCGCCTCGTCACGCTCGGCTACGTGACACGCACCGTCGATCTCAGCGACCGGCGGCGTTGGCGCCTTTCCTTGACCGCTGCCGGCGCGACTCGGCTCGCCGCCGGGCGGAGCGAAACGCTGGGAGCCGTCGACACACTCCTGGACGGCTTGACCGACGCGGAACGCGCCGGCCTTGCCCTCGGCGTCAACGGCATCCGCCGCCTGCTGGACCGGGGCGACCTTTAGGCATGGCCCAGCACGTCCAGGGCGGCAATCTGGCCGGCGCCGGCGTCGATTTTCGCGCCCAGGCGATGCAGGATCACGCTCAACGCGGCCAGGAGGGTGAGGGCGTTGGTAGGAGTACAGGAGGCACCCATCAAGCCGACGCGCCAGATTTTGCCCCGGAAAGGACCAAGGCCGCCGCCAATCTCGATGTTCCAGTCGGCCAGGAGCGCCTTGCGCACCATCGCGTCGTCAATACCGTCCGGAATCATCACCGTGGTCAATTGCGGCAGGTGATACTCCTCAGGCACAAGCAAGCCGAGACCAAGGCCCCGAATGCCGGCCCGGAAGGCGTCCGAGACACGGCGGTGGCGCGCCCACCGCGCTTCCAATCCCTCGTCGATTACTACGCGCAGCGCCTCCCGAAGGGCGTAAGTGAGCGTGATTGGCGCTGTGTGGTGATACATACGTTCGGACGACCAGTAGCGCTCCAGCAGCGGGATGTCCAGGTAATAGCTCTGGACGGGGCGGCGGCGGGCCTGCACGGCGGCCACTGCACGGTCGGAGAAACTCACCGGGGAGAGGCCGGGCAATGCACCCAGGCACTTCTGGGAGCCGCTGTAGGCGGCGTCGACACCCCACTCGTCCAGGCACACCGCGCAGCCACCGAGCGAGGTCACAGTGTCCAGCAGGAGCAGCGCGCCGTTGTCGTGGGCGGCGGCGGCCAGGGGTGGGACGGACTGGAGAACGCCCGTTGAGGTCTCGGCGTGGACGGCGGCCAGCAGTTTGGGGCGCTGCTCCGCGCAAGTGCGCCGCAGCGCCTCCGCGTCGAGCGGGCGCCCCCACTCACTCTCCACTTTGATTACCTCTGCGCCGCAACGTTCAGCCACCTCCGCCAGGCGGTTGCCGAAGTAGCCGCACACACCAACGACTACCTTGTCCCCCTGCTCAATCAAGCTGCAAAGGGCGGCTTCCATGCCGGCGCTTCCCGTGCCCGGTACGGAGAGCGTGGTGCGATTTCCCGTCTGGAAGACGTAGCGCAGCCCGGCCTGGACGTCGTTCATGACACCGAGGTAGACCGGATCGAGGTGGCCGAGCAACGGCGCAAGGGAGGCGGCCTGCACTCGCGCCGAGACGTTGGCGGGCCCAGGCCCAAGGAGGAGACGCTGAGGAACGGCCAACTCGGAAAATTGGGGGGGAATGACGGTCGGCATGCGAAATCCTTTCAGTTCAGTTCGTCGAGCAGGACGTTCAGGGCCTCCACGGCGACGTGGAATTGCTCCGGTCCGGTCCAGCCGCTCATCTGACCGGCGTGGGCGAGGTGCGGCTCCAACGCCAGCACGCCCGTCCAGCCGCGGTCCTTCAAGGCGCTCAGGATCTCGCGGAGGTTCCCGTCGCCCTGGCCGGCAGGAGTCACCCTGCCTTCGTCCCAGGTCGCGTCCTTAATATGAATGTAGGCGATCTGATCGGCGAGCGCCGGAAAGGCGTCCTGGAAGGGCCGGACGTGCGCCTGGACGAAGTTTGCCGGATCGAAGACCGCCCTCAGGTTGCGAGCATTGACCGAGCCAAAAATGTCAACACACTCCGCCACCTGTTCACCGTAAATGCCGCGCTCGTTCTCGTGCAGCAGCAGCAGTTCGGGCGCCTCCTGATACGCAATTTCCGCCAGGGCGGACATGCGGCGCAGAACTTCGTCACGGTACCGTGACGGCGGTTCGTCCTTGGGCAGAAAGAAGGAGAAAATGCGAATGTTGGTCGTACCCACGCGCTTAGCCACTTCCAGCGCCCGGCGGAAGCGAGGAATCTGGTCTTCAAACGGATCGCTGATCCTGGTTTTGCCGATCGGCGAGCCGATGCAGGCAACGCGCATGTCCCGCTCCGTGAGCATCCGGCTGATTTCCGCAACCTGTTCGTCGCTGAGGTCGATAACGTTGATGCCCCAGGCGGCACGCAGATCGAGGCGTTGTAGGCCCTCTCTCTTCAGGACGGTAAGTTGTTCAGCGAAGTCCTTGGCGATTTCATCCGCGAACACCGATTGAGCCACATTCCAGCGCACAGTCTGTCCCATCTCCCATCCCTGTCAGCCAAGTAGCACACCGACGACTCCCTCCGTCGTAACTGCCACTGTTCCTTTTCGTCAATGTTCACATGCCACCGGCGATCCGGCGCAAGCGCGCGCCGGTGGCAAAGATCGTAGCACCGGAACGGCAGCGAGGCGAATTCTGAAAAGCGGTAGCAGAGCACCCGTTCTCGCCGCCTCGTTGGCACGCCAATTGCGCTTGCTTCATGCAAGCAGCGCACCGGCAACCGGTGACGTGCGAAAGCTGGCAGGCAGTGCCGATATGGTACGAATTGTGAGGCTTGCCGGAACAGTCGGCGCGGCGGTCGGACCGTCGCCGGGACGCACAACGAAAAAGGAGAGCAAACATGGCAGACGAGAAGCGCGGGCCGCAACCCGGTACGCCACAGGCGCGCCACGGCGGACAGGCCGTCAAAGAGAAGTATGGCCCGAAGTTCTATTCCGAGATCGGCAAGAAGGGCGGCGAGGCCGTTAAATCCGAGCGCGGCAAAGAGTTTTACGCCCAGATCGGGCGCAAGGGCGGCGAAGCGACGATGGAGCGCCACGGCCCGGAGTTCTATTCCCGCATCGGGAAGAAGGGCGGCGAGCACGGCGGCCATAAGGCTTAGACTGGCCCGCGTGGCCAAAGGGGTGGGGGTTGCAAACGACGGTCTGTAACCTCTACCCCTTCCTATGCCTCTGACTCCACCACGCGGAGATGCAGTTCGGCCAGTTGGCGGGCATCTACGGCGGACGGCGCATCCATCAAGGGATCGATGGCACTCTGATTCTTTGGAAACGCGATTACTTCCCGAATGCTCGATTCTTTCGCGAGGAGCATCGCCACGCGGTCGAGTCCCAGGGCGATGCCCGCATGGGGTGGGGCGCCGAAGTCGAAGGCTTCCAGCATGTGCCCGAATTGCTCTTGCATCTGACTTTCGGAGAGGCCAATCGTACGGAATACTTGCTCCTGCAGCGCCCGTTGGTTGATGCGGACACTGCCGCCACCGATTTCGGTGCCGTTCCAGATCACGTCATACTGTTTGGACAACGCCTGCGTCGGATCGGTCGTCAATAGCGGCAGGTCGGCGTCTCGCGTTGCCGAGAATGGGTTGTGGGTCGCCTGATAGCGTTGCTCGTCGTCATTCCACTCAAACATGGGGAATTCACGGACCCAGCAGAAGGCCACTTCGTTGGGGTCGGCCAGACCGAGGCGCTCGCCCAGGTCAGTGCGCAGTCGACCCAGGGCGCGCGCCACCATGTCGACGGTGTCGGCCACCAGTAAGACAAGGTCGCCGGCGTTCGCGCCGGTCTGGTCGGCAATCATTGCTACCTCGCCTTCGCTGAGAAACTTGGCGGCCGGAGAGCGGAGACCGTCCGCCGTAAACGCCATCGTCACCAACCCCTTCGCGCCGTAGGAGCGCGCCCGTGCGGTGAGTTCATCGAGTTGTCGCCGGCTATAGTCGGCGCAACCGGGCACGGAAATCGCCTGCAGGGTTCCGCCGGCCGCCACCACATCGCGGAACACGGTGAATTCGCTCTTGGCGGCCAGCGCCGACAGATCGGTCAGGAGCATGTCGAACCGCATGTCCGGCCGGTCGTTGCCGTAGCGCGCCATGCTTGCCGCATAGGTCAGCCGTGGGAATGGCTTCGCGCGGATGCGCAGGTCGGATAGTTCGGTAACGAGCGCAATCAGCATGCCTTCGATCAGGGCCATGACGTCGTCCTCATCGACAAAGGACATCTCCAGGTCAAGCTGGGTGAACTCCGGCTGCCGATCGGCGCGCAGATCCTCGTCACGGAAACAGCGCGCGATCTGGAAGTACTTGTCCAATCCCGCGACCATGAGGAGTTGCTTGAGCTGCTGAGGCGACTGAGGCAAGGCGTAGAAGTGTCCGGCGTGCAACCGGCTGGGCACGAGATAGTCGCGTGCGCCCTCCGGCGTGCTGCGAATGAGCATGGGCGTTTCAATCTCCAGAAAGCCCAGGGCATCGAGGTAATCGCGGATGCGTTTGATCAGACGGTGGCGCAGAATCAAGTTGCGTTGCATCCGCGGCCGCCGCAGATCAAGGTAGCGATATTTGAGCCGCATCGATTCTTCGGGATCCGTGTCCTCGCTCGTGGAGAAGGGCGGTGTCTGAGCCACGTTGAGGATTTCGGCGGCTTCCGCCAGCAACTCGACCTCGCCGGTGGCCAGGTGAGGATTGCGGGTGCCTTCCGGCCGTTCCCGCACGACACCGCGCACGGCCAGCACCGATTCCGGGCGGGACTGCGATGCCACGGCGTGCGCCTCCGGCGACTCCGCCGGATTGAAGACGATCTGCGTCAGCCCTTCCCGATCGCGAAGGTCGATGAAGATCAGGCCGCCGTGGTCGCGTCGCCGGTGGATCCAGCCATTCAGGACAACGGTTTGCCCGGCATCGGTCTGGCGTAGCGCCCCACAGTTCGTCGTTCGCTTGAGCACGTCGTTCTTCCCGTCCCTCCTACTTCATCAAGCGGGCTGCCGCCACAGTCAGGCGGTTTGCCGGGTCGGCGACGGCGGCAACGTCCGGCAGACTGAGCACGCGCTCGGCATCCGCCCGGCGGTATCCCCAACCAATGAGCACTTCCACGAGCTCACCATCCGCCGTAAGCACGCCGACCTCGCCCGGCGGGGGGACGCCCATGCGGTCCTTCAGTTCCAATACCAGGCGAGCGGCCGTCCGTTTGCCGATGCCGGGGACGCGGGTCAAGGCTGCCTCGTCACCACCAGCCAGTTTGCCGCGTAGCTCCGATGCCGCGATGGACGAGAGCAGCGCCAGCGCCACTTTCGGTCCGACGCCTTGAACCGTTAGCAGAGCCTCAAACATGAACAGTTCATCGTCCGTGGTGAAGCCGTACAGCGCCATGACGTCCTCGTGGATATAGAGGAAGGTCAGCAACTGCACCTCTGCGCCTGCCGGTGGCATAGCGCGCACCACCGTCAACGGCATAGCCACTTTCAGATCAAAGCCGCCGACGCCGATGACGGCGTGATCCAAACCGACTTTTCGCACCGCGCCGCGCAGTCCGACGATCATGGTCGGAGGCTAGACGTGAGGGTCAAGGGGAGACGCGGAGAGGAACAGGCAGCACCCCGGCGATAACAGTGGCAAATGGCGACGGCCAGGGCATCGGCGGTGTCGTCCGGTTTCGGTGGTTCAGGTAGCTGGAGCAACAGCGTGACCATGTGCTGGACCTGCGACTTTTCCGCCTTGCCGTAGCCGACGACGCCGACCTTGACCTGGAGTGGCGTGTACTCGGCAATCCGGCAGCCGAACTGCGCCGCGGCCAGCAAGGCGACGCCGCGCGCCTGCGCCACCGTGATTGCCGTTCGCGCGTTTTTAGCGAAAAACAATTGTTCCACCGCTACTTCCTGAGGACTGAAGCGTTCAAGTAACGTCGTGAGGTCCTGATGCAAGAGGTGCAGCCGTTCCGCCGCACTCCAATCGGGCGACGTTTCGATGCAACCAAAGGTCACCACCGTGAGATCGTTGCCGGCCATATCGACCACGCCGTAACCCATCCGTGCTGAGCCAGGATCAATGCCGAGGACCCGCACCGGCTCCGCCGTCAACCGGCCATCTTTTCGGCAACGGCATCAGGGATGATCGAATTGGAGTAGACCGCCTGGACATCGTCCAGCTCTTCCAGCCGGTCGACCAGGCGTAGTACTTGCTCCGCCGTGTGGTCGTCCAGTTCGACCTGGGTCTTCGGCACCAGCGTTTGCTCGGCATCCGCCACCGGCATACCCTTTGCCTCGAGAACGCGCCGGACCGATTCCAGACTGGAAGGGTCGGTGTAGACCACCAGGACGTCGTCATCCTGGACCACGTCATCGGCGCCGGCATCGATGGCTTCCAGTTGGGCTTCGTCGGGGTCTTTGGAATCGAGCGGTACGGTGATCTGGCCCTTGGCATCGAAAATCCAGGCTACGCAGCCGCTCTCACCGAGATTACCGCCGCCGCGGGTGAAGACGCTCCGGATATCCGACGCCGTGCGATTGCGGTTATCGGTCAGTGCCCGCACCATCAAGGCAGTGCCGCCGGGACCGTAGCCCTCGTAAGTGATTTCCTCGTAGTGCGCGCCGCCCTCCGCGCCGCCGGCCCCGCGCTTGATGGCGCGGTCGATATTGTCGATGGGCATATTACTCTCGCGGGCGTGTTGCACGGCGAGGCGGAGGCGAAAGTTACCGTCAGCGTCGGGTCCCCCTTCGCGGGCCGCCACGCTGATCTCGCGGCCCAGCTTGGTAAACAACTGGCCGCGGCGCGCATCGTTGACGCCCTTCTGGCGCTTGATCTGCGACCATTTAGAATGCCCGCTCATCGCATTGCGTCCTTTCCACCGGCCTGCATGCCCACCCCTCTGGCGGTACACCGAGGACGTGCCTCGGTGTAGCAAAGTATAGCGGGTGCCGTGAATCCCCCGCGTGCTAGGGGTGTTCGAGGGCCGCTTCGCTGGCCAGCAGTTGCAATGTTTCGGCATGGAGACGGCGCAGCGAGCGAGGCGCAAAGAGGCGCTCGAACAGCGCGGGGAAGCCGTGGCTGCGTTGCTGCCAGGTGCTGGTAAGCCGGACGCGGCTACCGGCGCCTTCGGGGACGACGCGCCACTCCGTGGTAAAGGAAGAGTCCCGGTCCCGTTCGACCACAAGCCGCTCCGATGGCGTCGACTGCACCTGCATGGCATACGGCCGGCGGTGGTTGCCCACATGGAGTACCCAATGCACGACCGTTCCTGCGGCATCGTTGGTCGCCTCCGCCGCATAGTCGTGGTAGGCCGCCGGCATGATGCGTTGGTGACTACCGGTATAGTCGGCAATGACGGCGTAGAGTTCGTCGGCGGCGCCGGCAATCGACAGCACGGCCTCTGCTTTCAGTTCAGACATACCGTATCCCTCCCAGGCCGAGTGTAACCAATGGACGTCCCTCCTGGACGCTATGCACTGCCCTGCCGCGGGCGTGGTATCGTCCTCCCACATATGAAACGTGCTGACATGCTCCCGCTCCGGCGCTCCGGCCGTTCGGTCGCGCCACCGACAGTCTACCGGCGCTGGGTGCAGCAGCTGATCTGGTTCGCCGCCTGGCTGTTGACGCACTTCTTTCGGGCCGACGTCCAGGGCGCTGTCCCGCAGGCGCCTTGCATCATCGTGTCCAACCACCTGCACTATCTGGATATTCCACTCGCGGGACGGTATGCCGTGCGGTTTGGCGAGCGTGTCCACTGGTTGGCGAAGACGGAACTATTTCAGGTACCGGTGATCGGGGCGGTGTTACGCGGCATGCAAACGGTAGAGGTCCACCGTGGCAGTGCCGACCGCCGCGCCATTGAAGAGATCATTGGCTTTGCCCAGGCGGATAAGGTCTGGATCTTCCCGGAAGGCCATCGTAGCGACACGGGCCGCTTGCAGGAGGGGAAGGAAGGGACGGTGCTCGTCGCCCGTAAATCCGGCACACCGCTGGTACCCGTGAGCATCGCCGGCACCGAGGCGGGCTTCCTGGCGCTCTTGCGGCGGCGCAAGACGTTACGGATTCGGATGGGAGAGCCGTTTACCCTCGCGGCCGGCCTTTCCCGGAGCGCCGCCCTCGCAGAGATCATGCGCCGGATTGAGGACCTGTTGCCGGAAGAGCAGCGGCGCCTTGCCCAGTAGTGGAAGCCGTGGACCTGAGCGGGTTCGAACCGCTGACCTCTACAATGCGAATGGCAAGCAGGCGTCTATTCCTGTCCATTCCGCGCTACTCCCCATCTGGTAGCGTTTACTCTGTCACATTCCTGTATGCGCGTTACCGCTCCCCATTGGGCTACGGATTGGGCTACAGATCGTGCTTGATCCGTTATGCGGAACCGGCACTACGGCCGTAACGCGCCAGCGTGCATGTATGCTTGACAGGAACTCGGGAACTCGGGGCAATAAGTAACAGCATCCCTGCGAGAATCCGCGTCATCCTCTGGTAGCACGCCCTGGGATGCTGCCATGGTGTCGGTAAACACCGACAATTCAGTGACAACAACCGCACGAAACAGGGCGTTGACCGGTAAATACTTGCCTGACGGCGGATGTTGCGCTCCGATGGCAACGGGCGTAGGGTGATCGTCTCATAGACGTGAACCGCAGTGTAACAGGACAATACATGGGCAACGAGCAACAGACCGGAGCGGCTGACTTACCAGGGCCACCGCTCCGGCCTGTGACGCCCACGTACCAGCGTTGCGCTGGTGTCGCCTGACCTGCTTTAGGAGGCTCATGGACCATCCGCAGTATAGCCATGTCAACCGTCGCCCGATAGAGCCAATGCCGGCCGCTACCCAAAAATGGGTAGAAGGTACGGGGTCACCAATTGCCGCTCCCTTCCTGTCGGTGGAGGAATTTGGCAAGCTTATTGGGGTCAAGCGCGCGCGCGCCCACGTCCTCATTACCAGCGGTGCTGTTGCGTCTGTCCGGCTGGGCCGCCGTATCTACGTGCCGAGGCGTGCCGTTGAGGCGATGATTGACGACTCGATAGCACGTGCTCGTGAACTGCGGGACGCCCGATGAAGCGACCACACCAGCAACCGATGGGGGGGACCGGCGGCCTTGCGACCGCCGCGCTAATTGTACCGCGCGTGCAAGACCTCGACACCTACCGCCGCGCTGATCGCCACGCAGAGGCGAGTAGGGCAGGGTGGCAGTGAGCGACACGGACACAACCCGCTCGTACCTGTCGTGGCGATTCAACGACCTACAACCAGGCGAGTCCATCAACATTCGCACCATCACCAACGGCACAGCAGCAAACCACTTCTACGGAAGCGTAGAAGACGCGGCATCGTTCATTGCTGGCGATGGCGTCAACGTCTACGCCGGCATCAACCAGCGGAGCGGCAACGACGGCACCAAGGCCGGCGTGAAGCGCGTGGACATCCTGCATGCTGACGTTGACGACAAGGCGTACCCGGATGGCCGCGCCGGGGCGCTGGCGGCGATTGACGCGCTACCGGTCCCGCCGTCCATTGTTATTGACAGTGGCGGTGGCCTCTATCCGCTTTGGCGGCTGGCGGCGAGCGTACCGACGCCGACACCTACCGAGGGGAAGCGCCTGGAATCGCTGATGACGCGCATGTACGACCGCCTGGGATTGACCAGCGGCACGGGAGTAGATCGCGTCCAAGACCTCAGCAGAATTCTACGGGTGCCGGGAACCTGCAACTGGAAGTATGACCCGGCACGCCCGGTGAGCATCTTCCGGTTCAACCCGGAATTGGCCTATGACCTCGAAACGCTGGAAGCGGCGTTCCCAGCACCGGCTGAGGCGGCAATACCAGAGCCGCCAGCGGCACCACGAGTACAACGCGACCGCGTGCCGTCACACGACGATATACGCGGGATGCTGCGCTACATCCCGGCCAAGCAGGCATACGATGAATGGCTACGGTGCCTGATGGCGGTTCACTCCCTGTACCCCGGCGCTGACGGCGTGGCGTTGATCGAACAATGGTCACCGGGCACGGACGGGGAGGTAGCGGAGAAATTCGCCGGCTTCAAACGTGGCGATGGCGTCGGCATCGGCACGCTGGTAGAGATCGCCAAGCAGTACGGCTGGCAGCCAACGGGCGCAAGCAAGACCACGGGACAGGCGACGCCGCCAGCGGCTGCGCCCTGGGACCTTGCCAGCGTCAAGCAGGTAGCAGAGGCGCTACCGGCGAAGACGCCGGAGCGGCTGAACTTTTTGCGCGCCGTGGCGTCGTCCACGGTGGGACTGAGGACGGCTAAGCGGCAAGCGTGGCGTGACACCC